>NZ_BQXK01000001.1:0-519639 GCF_030158995.1 Acidovorax sp. SUPP2825
TCTTGTGTTGGCGCGAGGCCTCAGCGAACAGGTCGAACTTCAGGGCGCTACGGGGAGTGATCATGGCAAAGGATGGAGCACGCGTTCTCGATCAACAAGGGACCGGATGGGTTTTGAGAGGTTCCCTACTGATACAAGTGTTATGTTGTGCAAATCTTATATTGAGAAATAGATTTGCTTCTGCTTTCGGTTTGGCTTATATGGCGGAAGCTCTGGCTGCCATCGACCATGGGCTTTTTGCAACAGAACCTATGAATGGTTCTACATTCTTATGGCCGCGGCATCAGAAAAATTTTGCTATGCCAGAATGTCTTGATAGTATTGCGAATGTTTCGCATTGCATGCATAACTTTCTGGGAGGGAAAATGAAACGTATTTTGGCTCCGCTCGTCTTTGCTTTGCCGTTGGTTGCATTCGCTCAAACACTTCCACAGGTTACCGTGACTGCTCAGGGCTACTATAGCTTTGGCTACGATACCTACAGTTATGGCGGTGGCCAGGGAGGGGCTGTGCCCTTTGATGAATATCCTATTCTTATTGCCGGTGCTGCTTCATTTGCAGATGCGAGCAGCGTAAGGTGTAGTTCTTCTGGGTCTAGTAAAGAGGTCACTTCCCAGAGCAGCGTAACCGAGCGTTGGATTGCAGCGGAAGAGGTTTACCGCCGCCTCAAGCTCTTTGATACTTTTTGGACTCGATTTGGTATCAATAACTCGGTTGATAGAAAAGGGTATTTTGTCGTTATTTATGCTGATGGCTATAAAGAGCAGTGGGCAGTGATTTCACCGCTCTTCTCCACTGTGACTCCAGGGTCGCCCATGCCGGGCACCCTTGAGCCCGGGAGTACTCCTGCTGGCGTAGTGACGCCGCATCCGGTATGCGGATGATGCAAAAAATAGCAGTGTCCTGCGTGGTTGTTGGGATTTTCGCTATATTGGCGTGGAATCATCTGTCTTTTGGAGGGGGGGCTGCTCCAAAGATGCAAACGAATAATGGTGCCAAATCTGCGCCGCCTCCGTTCAGCGCCGGAGTGGGGGAAAATCTTGCGGATCATGAGGAGGTGTCAACTCGTCAAGTGGAAGCCCCGGCTGGCAAAGTTGTAAATAGCTTGGCGAAAAATTTCCATGAGTCAAGAAATTTAAGGAAGGTCTATCTTGATGCAATGCAAAATTTCGATAAAGGAGGCGGGCTTTATGCCTTGAATATCGTGATGCGCTGCGCGGCCACCAAAAGGGATCAGGCGCGGTTGGATTGGGTAGCAAAGTCTCGAGAGCAAGAGGCGGCAAAAATTCTGCGCGAGGAAAGGTGTTCATCCTTCATCGAGTCTGAAATTTCGCCCGAGCATATCAGGGCGATACGTCAAGCTGCCAGCCAAGGCGGCGATCCCTACATCAAGCTGATTGACTCAACTGCTGGTAAAGCGCTTGGTAATCAAGAGCGAGCCCAAATCGTTCGGAAAATCTTTGATTCCCGTGATCCGCTCCTTTTGGAGCAGTTTTCGGCGGCTCTTTTTTATGAAAATGGTGATGGAATATGGTTGAACGGCAAGTCGTATAAACAAGAAGGGGCAAATCAGATATTTACGACGGCGTGGTTGGCGGCTTCGTGCAACATCATGGAAGGCAATTGTGGTGGATCGTTCGATGCATACGCGATTGAAGGATGCGCACTGACCAATAAGTGTTTTGCGAACAGGCAGGAATTTTTTGAGAACGATGTTGAAGAGCGCTTTGGAAGGGCAGGTGTCGGATTGTATAAAGAAATATTTCCTATCATTTCTAATGCGGTAACGAATGCTGACTCTTCTGTTTTTGAAAAGAAATAAATTTTTAAAATTCTTCCGCAGAGCGATGGAGTTTAAAAAATCATTGAGACTCGTGTAAGTCAATGGTTGCGATTGCAGAGCAGATAATAATCAGATTGAAATTAAAAGGATGCGCTGAGTCATGAGCCGCATCGCCTTAATGGCATTCCTTGCCCTGCCACTGGGCGCCACAGCCAGCGAATCATTGCTCACGCGCCAAGTGGAATCCCTACCCCTGTCTGTGCAAAAGGTCGAAACCTGCGGCGCCTGGACCCAGGCGGACCGGGCAGGTTACTACCGCGTGGTCGTTGTCGATGTGCACGAAGGGGCGGGCAGCGAGATCTACGTGCAGTGGCTCACGCAGCCGACGCAGGAGCGGAGGTCGGAGTTGGTCCGGACCCTGGCGTTTCCCGAACTCAATGACGACCACAGCCAGTACGCCATTCAGGCAATGCGGTGCAGGAAGGTGGGCAGCGGAATCGAGATCGCGATCAAGGCGCAGTACGAGCACGACACGGTGGAAAAGACCCATGCCATTCGGGTCCTTGTCAAAGCAGCGGGAACCTACGCGATATCGGGCATGGCGCGCGGCAACCAACGGCGCTGAGCCTGGATGGGGTGGTGCTGCGCATCGCTCGGCGGACGATTCCCTGCCAACCGTTTCGAGCGCAGCCTCGTCATCCCCTGCGCGTGGAGCCCCGCGCCAGCAGCGCTCCTTCCAGCACCACCCGCCGTACCGTCCGTTCGGGCTCTGCCAGCCGCTGCAGCAGCAACTCGGCCGCGGTGCGCCCGATGTCGTAGGTGGGCTGCGCGATCACCGTCACGTCCATGGCCGGCAGGGCCGTCCAGTCATTGTTGTCGAAGCCGGCCAGGCCGATGTCGTTCGGCATGGACAGGCCCGCGGCCTGGATTGCGTGCACCGCGCCCAGCAGCAGCAGGCCGTTCGTGGCCAGCAAGGCGTCCGGGCGCGGCATGCCCCCGGTGCCCGCCAGCAGCGCCGTGGCGGCGGCCATGCCGGCCTCGCGCGTGGGGGCGACCCAGTGCGGATCGGGCGCCAGCCCGCGTTCGCGCAGCGCATCCGCGTACCCGGCCTGGCGCTCCTGGCCCGTGGTGCTGTGCGTTCCAGCCAGCACGGCGATGCGTCGGTAGCCGGCGTCCAGCAGGTGTTCGGTGGCCCGCCGGGCGGCCGCGCGGTTGTCCAGCACGACGCGGTCGGCGCGGGTGGTGTCGAGGGCGCGGTCCACCAGCACCATCGGAAACGGCCAGTCGGCGGGCCGCAGGCGCTTGAGGCCTTCCATGGTGGGCGAGAGGATCACGCCGCTGGCCTGCTCGTCGGCCATCAGTTCGAGGTAGGACTGCTCCTTGGCCGGGTCTTCATCGGTGTTGCACAGGATGAGCCGCAGGCCGTGGCGGTAGGCCACGTCCTCCACCGCGCGACCCACGTCGGTGAAGAACGGGCTGCGGATGTCCGAGACGATCAGCCCCACCAGCGAGGCCCGCTGCTGGCGCAGGCGCCGGGCCGCCAGGTTGGGGCGGTAGGCGAGCGCGGCGATGGCCTGCTCGACGCGCTCGCGCAGCGGCGTGCGCACGGCGGCGGGGTTCGACAGCACGCGCGATACGGTGGTGGTGGAGACGCCCGCGCGCTCCGCGACGTCCTTGATGCTGGCCAAGCGGCTTTCTCCTACAAAAGAAACCGGCGTTTTGGTATCGATTCCTGAAATCACTTTGCGATGGCCGATCTTGCCGCCAGCGGCGACCGATCGGCGCGTTGATTTTGCGCTGCCTCGCGGGGGTTGCCGTCGCATTCATTCATAGGGGATTACCCGAATTTCCATAGCAAAGGGGTTCTTCGTGGCCTTGTCCGCCCTGAAAAGCAGTTTCATAATCTCGCTCTGGAATCGATACCAAAACAAGGAGACATCGCACCATGTCCACGATCCCGGTCGAGGTCCGCCTGGGCGCCGCGCCCCACAACCGAGAAGACGCCGTGCGCGCCGCGGGCGCCCTGCTGGCTCAAGCCGGCCATGCCCAGCCCGCCTACACCGACAGCCTGCTGCAGCGCGAGAAAGTCGCCAACACCTTCCTGGGCCAGGGCCTGGCCATTCCGCACGGCATGGTCGAGGACAAGCACCTCGTGCGGCGCACCGGTCTGGCCGTGCTGCAGGTACCGGGCGGTGTGCGCTGGGGCGACGATGCCAAGCAGGCACGCCTGGTGGTGGCCATTGCCGCCGCGTCGGACGAACACATCGCGGTGCTGCGCCGCCTGACCCGCCTGATGCGCGACGACGCCCTGATGGACCGCCTGGCGACCACGCGGGATGCCGGCGAGATCGTGCGGGCGCTCACGGGCGAGGAGTCCGCAGGCGCGGCCGAGGCCGCCGGGCTGGAGGACTTTCCGCTCGGCCACGAGCTGTCGCTCAACTACCCCAACGGCTTGCATGCGCGCCCGGCGGGGCAGTGGGCACAGGCGGTCAAGCGCTTCACCGCGCGGGTGCATGTGCGCTGCGGCGACACGGTGGCCGATGCCAAGAACCTGGCTGCGCTGCTGAGCCTGGGCGCGGGGCGCGGCGCGCAGCTGCGCCTGTCGGCGCAAGGCCCCGATGCCCCGGCGGCGCTGGCCGCCCTGCGCGACACCATCGTGCGGCTGGGCGAGGAGGAAAGCCGCCAGGCCGAACTGTCCGCCGCCCGCCAGGCGCAGGCCCAAGGGCTGGGGCGCGAGCTGGGCGACTGGCAGCCCACGGCCCGCCAGACTTTCACCGGCATCGCGGCCAGCCCGGGCCTCGTGATCGGCACGCTGGTGCAGGCCGGCGCCGCGGCGCTGGAGGTGGACGACCGCTTCACCTCGGTGGCCGCCGAGGCCGCGGCATTGGACCAGGCCCTGGCCGCCGCGCTGGCGCAGTTGCAGCAACTGGCCGATGGCGCGCGCGCTGCGGGCAAGGCCGAGCAGGCGGGCATCTTCACCGCCCACGCGGGCCTGCTGCAGGATGCCGACCTGCTGCTGGCCACCAGCCGCAGCGTGGTGCAGGGCCACGGCGTGGCCTGGGCTTGGCGCCGCGCGGTGGGCGAGCGGGTGGCTGCGCAGCGTGCGCTGGCCGATGCCACGCTGGCCGCGCGCGCGGCTGATGTGCAGGACGTGGGCGAGCGCGTGCTGCGCCACCTGCTGGGCCGCGGGGACGAGCCGGAAGGCGGCGCCGCCGCCGCGTGGCCGGCCGATGCCATCTTGCTGGCGGACGACCTGTCGCCCTCGGTCACCGCGCAGATCGACACGGCCAAGGTGCGGGGCTTCTGCACCGCGCGCGGCGGCCCGACCGCCCACACGGCCATCCTGGCGCGCGCCCTGGGGCTGCCCGCCGTCGTGGCGGCCGGCCCCGGCGTGCTGGGCGCCGACGCCGCGGCCGGCACGCCCGCCATCCTGGACGGCTATCGGGGCCGGCTCTACGTGGGCCCAAGCGAGACGGCGCTGATCGAGGCGCGCGAGCGCATGCAGCGCCTGGCCCGCCGGCAGGAGGAAGAGGCCCGCACCCGCCAGCTGCCCGCCACCACCACCGACGGCCACACGGTGGAGATCGCCGCCAATGCCAACCGGGCCGACCAGGCCACGCACGCGCTGGCGGCGGGGGCCGAAGGCGTGGGCCTGATGCGCACCGAATTTCTGTTCCTGGAGCGCGACGCGGTGCCCGACGAGGACGACCAGTACGCCGTGTACCGCGCCATGGTCGAGGCCCTGGACGGTCGCCCGCTCATCGTGCGCACGCTGGACATCGGCGGCGACAAGCAGGTGCCGCACCTGGACCTGCCGGTGGAGGACAACCCCTTTCTCGGCCTGCGCGGCGCCCGCTTGTGCCTGCGCCGCGACGACCTGCTGGTGCCGCAGCTGCGGGCGCTGTACCGCGCGGCGCGGCACGGCCCGCTGTCGGTCATGTTCCCGATGATCAGCACCGTGGAAGAGGTGCACCAGCTGCGCCAGCGCATGGAGGCGGTGCGCCGCGAGCTGGACGCGCCGCAGGTGCCCGTGGGCATCATGATCGAGGTGCCCTCGGCCGCGCTGATGGCCGACCGGCTGGCGGCGCACGTGGATTTCTTTTCCATCGGCACCAACGACCTCACGCAGTACGCGCTGGCGGTGGACCGGCAGCACCCCGAGCTGGCCGGCATGGCCGACAGCCTGCACCCCTCGGTGCTGCGGCTCATCGAACGCACCATCGCCGGCGCCCGGGCCCATGGGCGCTGGGTGGGCGTGTGCGGCGGACTGGCGGGTGAGCCGCTGGGCGCGGCGCTGCTGGCCGGCCTGGGCGTGCAGGAGCTGAGCATGAGCAGCGGCGACATCGGCACCGTCAAGGCGCTGCTGCGCCGCCATTCCCTGGCCGAGCTGCAGGACCTCGCCCGCCGCGCGCTGGACGTGGACACCGCCGACGAGGTGCGCGCCCTGGGCGCCGCGCTGCGCCCGGCCGGCCCGGTGGCAGACACAGGGGATGCATCATGAGGTTTGCTATGAAAAATATAGCGATATGCCCTAGTATTGATTGCGCTGGGGCCGTTTTTGATGCGGCATGTGCCATGCCGGGAAAGGCCGCACCATGACGCCCGAAGTTCTGGCCGGCGCGGCGGCGCCTGCCCGCGTGTTCACCATCACGCTCAACCCGGCCATCGACCAGACGGTGCGCATTCCCACGCTCGTGCCCGGCGCCGTGCACCGGGCGCTGGGGCAGCAGACCGAGGCCGGCGGCAAGGGCATCGGCGTGGCGGCGGTGCTGGCGGCGCTGGGCGTGCCGGTGACCGCCAGCGGCTGGCTGGGCGCCGAGAACGACGGCGTGTTCACCACCGCCTTCGCCGCCTGCGGCATCGCTGACGCGATGGTGCGGGTGGCGGGCAGTACCCGCACCAACATCAAGCTGGCCGATGCCGGGCGGGGCGACTCGACCGACATCAACCTGCCCGGCCTGTCCCTGCCGCCCGAGGCGCTGGCGCAGGCCGAAGCCCAGTTGCTGGCCACGCTGCAGCAGCAGGTGCAGTACGGCGACTGGTGCGAGCTGGCCGGCAGCCTGCCGCCCGGCGCGGCGGCGGGCGTGTGGGAGCGGCTGGCCCGCGCCCTCGCGGCCCAGGGCGCGCACATCGTGATCGACACGGGCGGCGACGTGCTGCGGCAGCTGCTGCAGCGCCTGTCCGATCCGGCCGCTGGCCCGGCGGTGCCGGTGGCGCTCGTCAAGCCCAACCGGGCCGAGCTGGAAGAACTGGCCGGCCGCGCGCTGCCAACGCTGGCGGAGGTGGCCGAGGCCGCATCCGATTTGTGCCGGCGCTACGGCGTGCGGCAGGCGGTCGTCTCGCTCGGCGGTGACGGCGCGGTGATCGCCACGTCCCAGGGTCGCTGGCATGCCGAGGCACCGCGCGTGCCGGTGGCCACCACGGTGGGGGCGGGCGACGCGCTGGTGGCCGGCACGCTCGCCGCGCTCGCGCAGGGCGGCACCTTCCCCGGTGCGGCCGTCTTCGGCATGGCCTGCGCCGCCGCGCGCATCCAGCGCATCGCGCCCGGTCTGCCGCCGCGTGCCGAAGTGGACGCCATCGCCGCCGCCATCGCGCCGCAGCCGGTCTGACCGGCCCCGCCCCCTCAAACGAATCCGCACGGAGACCCATCCCATGGCCCACCTCATCGCCATCGCCGCCAGCCAGGCCGGTCCGGCGCACAGCTTCATGACCGGCGAGGCGCTGCGCGCCGCCGCCGAACGGCTCGGCCACCACATCGCCCTGAGCGTGCGCAGCAGCCTGGGCGCGCAGGGCGGCTGGACGGACGACGAACTCTTGCGTGCCGACGCCGTCATCATCGCGGCCGACATGGCCGTGGACCGCAGCGGCCTGCCTGCCGCACGCCTGCACGAGACCACGCCGGGGGCCGTGCTGGCCGATGCGGCCGACGTCGTGCGCGCCGCGCTGGCACGCGCGGGCGCAAGCGGTGGGGCAGTGGCGGCGCCCGGCGTGCCGTCCCCGGCTGCCGCGGCGGTGCCCGCGGTGGCCGCCGCCGACGTGGCGCGCCCCCTTCGGATCGTCGCCATCACCTCCTGCCCCACGGGCGTGGCCCACACCTTCATGGCGGCCGAAGCGCTGGAGCAGGGCGCCCAGGCGCTGGGCCACACCATCAAGGTCGAGACGCAGGGCTCGGTCGGCGCGCAGAACGCGCTCACGGCGGACGAGATCGCCCAGGCCGATCTGATCGTGATCGCCGCCGACACGCAGGTGGACCGCGCGCGCTTCGCTGGCAAGCGGCTCCATGCGACCGGCACCAAGGCCGCGATCCACGACGCGGCCGCGGTGTTCGCCCAGGCGGCGGCGCAGGCCGCCGTGTGGGGCGATGCGCCCGCAGCGGGCACGGCCGCAACGCCCGGTGCCGCGCCTGCCGGCGCCGCCGTCCGCAGCACGGAGCGCACCGGCCCCTACAAGCACCTGATGACCGGCGTGTCGTTCATGCTGCCCTTCGTGGTCGCGGGCGGGCTGCTGATCGCGCTGGCTTTCGCGCTGGGAGGCATCTACGTGTACGACGACGCGCACCAGGGCACGCTGGGCTGGACGCTGTTCCAGATCGGCGCCAAGGCCGGCTTCACGCTCATGCTGCCGGCGTTGGCGGGCTACATCGCGTTCTCCATCGCCGACCGGCCGGGCATCGCGCCGGGCATGATCGGCGGCCTGCTCGCGGGCACCGTGGGCGCGGGCTTCCTGGGCGCCATTGCCGCGGGCTTCATCGCGGGCTATGCGGTGCACTGGATGAACCGTGCCATCCGCCTGCCGCGCACGCTCGACGGGTTGAAGCCCGTGCTGCTGCTGCCGCTGCTGGGTACCTTGGTGGTCGGCGTGCTCATGATGATGGTCATCGGCAAGCCCATGGCCGGCGTGATGGCCGCGCTCACCGAATGGCTCAAGGGCCTGCAGACCGGCAGCGCCGTGCTGCTGGGCGTGATCCTCGGCGCGATGATGGCCTTCGACATGGGCGGCCCGGTCAACAAGGCGGCCTATGTGTTCTCCACCACGCTGATCGCCAGCGGCGTGGCCAACCCGATGGCCGCCACCATGGCCGCGGGCATGGTGCCGCCGCTGGGCATCGCGCTGGCGTGCTGGGTGTTCCGCAGCCGCTTCAGCGCCGAGGAGCGCGAGGCCTCCAAGGCCGTCGCCGTGCTGGGCCTGGCGTTCATCACCGAAGGCGCCATCCCGTTCGTCGCACGCGACCCCCTGCGGGTGATCCCCGCCTGCATGGCCGGTGCGGCCGTGGCGGGCGGCCTGTCGATGATGTGGAACATCGGCCTGCAGGCGCCGCACGGCGGCGTGTTCGTGCTGGCCATTCCGAACGCGGTCAACCACGTGGTGCTGTACGCGCTGGCGATCGCGGCCGGCACGGGGGTAACGGCGCTGGCGCTGGGGGTGCTCAAGCGGCGGGTGGCGGTGGCGTAGCGCCCTCGGCGCAGGGGTGGCACCGCCCGTTCTTTTTCCCTAGCCCATGGCCAGTTGCCGCCGCCCCTGTTCCTTGGCGGCATACAGCGCCGCGTCCGCGCGGGCCATGAGCTCGGCCAGGTCCTCTTCGCCACCGTGCCACAGCGCCGCGCCGGCGCTGTAGTCGATGGGAAACCCCAGGGCCTGGGCACTTTCGGCCTGCAGGCGTTCGCGCAGGCGCTGGTCGAAGCGTTGCGCCTCTTCCTGCTGCGCATGCAGCAGGAGCACGCCGAACTCCTCGCCGCCGAACCGGCACACGGTGTCGTGCGGCCCGGCCATGGACTGGGCGAGCCGGGCGAACCAGGCCAGGGCGCGGTCGCCGGCTTCGTGGCCGTAGGCGTCGTTGATGCGTTTGAAGTGGTCCAGGTCCAGCAGCAGGGCGGCCAGGGGCAGGCGCTGGCGCGCGGCGCGCTGTCGCAGGGCCTGGCCTTGCGATTCGAAGCCGCGGCGGTTGAGCAGGCCGGTGAGCGGATCCGTCATGGCCAGGGTGCGCAGTTGCTGCTCAGCCTCGTCGCGCCACGCGACCAGCACCGCCACCGTGCCCAGCACGAGGGTGACGTTGGCGGCCACGGCCGCGGCGATGTTGACGGGGTGTGGCGTGCGGAAGCTGGGGTAGGCGTCGGTGAAGGCGCCCAGCACGCCGCGCGCGGCGGTGAACGCGGCCATCGTGGCCAGGCAGCCCATGAGCAGCAGGCGCCAGCGCCGGTCCACCGAGTGCGCTGGGTGGGCCGGGTAGAGCGTGGCGCGCGCCACGGCCAGCAGCAGCGTGGCCAGCAGCAGGTTGGCCCAGCCGACGCGAAACGCGTAGTGCGAAAAGCCCAGGGTGTAGCCCAGCGGGATCGCCACCACCAGTGCCTGCACCAGGCGCCGCCCGGGCCGGGGCCCCAGCCAGATCGCCAGGGCTTCGAAGAGGGCCCATTGGGCCAGGGAATTGGCGGCCATGGACACGGTGGACAGGGTCTGGTCCCACGCGTACGAGGACGCGATGATGGCCGCCCAGGCCAAGCCCTGCAGCAGCAGGCTGGCCTGCACCCAGCGCGCGGCGGTGCCCGCGCCACGGCCCATGATCAGCGGCAGGGCCGCGGAGAGCATGCACAGGTTGGTGGCCGTGATGGCCATCAGGGTGACGAAATCCAGCCGCATCAATCCCTGGTGGCGGCGCCCACCGGGTGCGTCACTGGAAGGCCACCTCGGCGAAGCTGCGCAGCTTGCGGCTGTGCAGGCGGCTCACGCCCCCGGCCCGCAGGATGTCGATGGCGCGCATGCCGATGCGCAGATGCTGGTCCACGCGCTCGCGGTAGAAATGGTTGGCCATGCCGGGCAGCTTGATCTCGCCGTGCAGGGGCTTGTCGCTCACGCACAGCAGGGTGCCGTAGGGCACGCGGAAGCGAAAGCCGTTGGCAGCGATGGTGGCGCTCTCCATGTCCAGCGCGACGGCGCGGCTCTGGCTGAACCGGCGCTGGGGCATGTTGTCGGGCAGCAACTCCCAGTTGCGGTTGTCGGTGCTGGCCACGGTGCCGGTGCGCATGATGCGTTTCAGGTCGGCGTCCTCGATCTGCGTGACGTCGGCGACGGCCTGCTGCAGCGCCATCTGGATCTCGGCCAGCGCGGGAATGGGCACCCACAGCGGAAGCTCTTCGTCGAGCACGTGGTCTTCGCGCACATAGGCGTGGGCTAGCACGTAGTCGCCCAGCTGCTGGCTGTTGCGCAGGCCCGCGCAGTGGCCCAGCATCATCCAGGCGTGCGGGCGCAGCACGGCGATGTGGTCGGTGATGGTCTTGGCGTTGGACGGGCCCACGCCGATGTTGACCATGGTGATGCCGCTCTTGTCCGCCCGCATGAGGTGGTAGGCCGGCATCTGCGGCAGCCGCGGCGGGGCCACGCCCAACTCGTCGCCCGGCTGGGCCGGCAGGCCGGTGCGGCGGGTGACGACGTTGCCCGGTTCGATGAAGGCCACGTACTCGCTGTCCGGCTTGGCCATCTCGGCATGGCCCAGGCGCACGAACTCGTCGATGTAGAACTGGTAGTTGGTGAACAGCACGAAGTTCTGGAACCACTCGGGGGCGGTGCCGGTGTAGTGGCGCAGCCGGTGCAGCGAGTAGTCCACCCGCGGCGCGGTGAACAGCGACAGGGGCTGGGCCTCGCCCGGGCGGGGCGCCCAGGTGCCGTTGGCGATGCCGTCGTCCATGGCCTCCAGGTCGGGCAGGTCGAACACGTCGCGCATGAGCATGCGGCGCTGGGCGGTCAGCGTGCCCTCGATGTGGTCGTGCTCTGCGAACGAGAAGTGGATGGGGATGGGCTGGCTGCTGATGCCCACCTCCAGCTCGATGTTGTGGCTGTTGCGCAGCAGGCGGAACTGCTCGGCGTAGTAATTGGCGAACAGGTCGGGCCGGGTGAGGGTGGTTTCATACCGCCCCGGGCCTTCCACGAAGCCGTAGGCCAGCTGGGTGGCGGCGCGGGCCACGGTGGTGGTCTGCACCCGCACGAAGGGGTAGAAGGCCCGCACGTGGCTGGCCGGGGTCTCCCCGGCGACGAAGCGCTGCATGGCATCGCGCAGGTGCCCGATCTGCTGCTGGTAGATGCGCTGCACCTGCGACAGCGCCTCGGCGGGATCGGTATGAAGGGTGGGCTCGGTGAAGTCTGGGATCTGGGCCATGGCGCCTATTGTCCACGGGCGCGCGGGTCTGCCCGATGACGGGCCCGCTATCTTTTTTTCAGCAGCCACTCGCGCGTCTGGCGCGGGTCCATGGGCGGCGAGATCAGGTAGCCCTGCGCCAGGTGGCAGCCCAGGGTGCGCAGCAGGTCGTGCTGGGCGGCGGTTTCCACGCCTTCGGCCACGGTCTGGATCTGCAGGCTGCGGCCCATCTGGACGATGGCGGTGACGATGGCCACGTCGTCTTCGTTGGCGGGCGTGTCCGAGACGAAGGAGCGGTCGATCTTGAGCTTGTCGATCGGGTAGCGCTTGAGGTAGGCGAGCGACGAGTAGCCGGTGCCGAAGTCGTCGATGGACACGCGCACGCCCAGCGCCTTGAGCGCATCCAGCGTGCGGCGCACCTGGTCGGCCTCGTGCATGAGCACCGATTCGGTGAGCTCGATCTCCAGAAAGCGCGGTGCCAGGCCCGTCTGGCGCAGCACGCCCGCGATCTCGCCGGCCACATCGCGCTGGCGGAATTCGAGCGCCGAGAGATTGACCGCCACCGGCACCTGCGGCAGGCCCTCGTCGTGCCAGGCCCGCATCTGCCGGCAGGCCTCGACCAGCACCCAGCGGCCGATGGGCGTGATGAGCCCGCGCGCCTCGGCGAAGGCGATGAAGTCGATGGGCCCCACCAGGTCGCGCTCGGGGTGGCGCCAGCGCACCAGTGCCTCGAAGCCCACGAGCGAACCGTCGTCCAGGCGCACCTGTGGCTGGTAGTGCAGCACGAACGCGCCGTGCAGGATGGCGTCGCGCAGCAGGCGCTCGTGCTGCAGCACGCCGGTGGAGGGCGTCTCCATGCCCGGGGCGTAGGCCTGGCGGTTGGCGCGGCCGCTGTCCTTGGCCTGCTGCATGGCGGCGTCGGCCCGGCGCACCAGCTCGGCGGCGGTGTCCCCGTCGTCGGGGTACATGCTCACCCCGATGGAGACCGACACCGACAGCGGCGTGCCGTCGGCATGGAACACGGCGCACACGTCGGCCAGCAGCTGGTCGGCCACCGCCAGGGCGGAGGGCCGGTCCTGCGCGTCGCGCAGCACCACGACGAACTCGTCGCCGCCCACGCGCGCCACGATGTCCACCGGGCGCACGCCCTGCACGAGCCGGCGGGCCACCTCGCACAGCAGCATGTCGCCGGCCTCATGGCCCAGCGAGTCGTTCACCGTCTTGAAATGGTCCATGTCGATGAACAGCACGGCGGCGGCCTGCGGCGTGCGCTGCGCGGACTCGATCACGGCGGTGAGCTTCTCCATGAGCGTGGCGCGGTTGGGCAATTGCGTGAGCGCATCGTGCCGGGCCAGGAAGGCCTCGCGCTCCTGGGCCTGGCGGCGCGCGGTGATGTCGCGCAGCACCGCGATGCGGTAGTCCGAGCCCTTCCAGGGCATGGTCTTGCCGACGATCTCCACAGGTACGGCCCGGCCGTCCCGGTGCAGCACCGTGACTTCGTAGGGCTCTTCGCGTCCCTCGCGCACGTAGGCCTCGGTGACGGGGCGGAACTCTTCGCTCACGAAATCGAGCATACGCCGGCCGCGCACCTCGGCCAGGGAGTAGCCCATCAGCCGCGTGAGCGCTTCGTTGAAGTCGGTCACCAGGCCTTCGCGGTGGAAAACGATGGCCTCTTCGGTGGCCTGCGAGAACTTGCGCATGCGCTCTTCGCTCTCGCGTACCGCGCGTTCGGCCTCCCAGTGGTGGGTGATGTCGTTGATGAGCACGAAGGCGCCCATCAGCCCCAGCTTCGGGTGCAGGTGGGGAATGAGGTTGACCTCGATCATGCGGGGCGGCCCGCCCCGCACCCGCTGCTTGCGCGTGTATTGCACGCGCTCGCCCCGCAGCACCTGCTGGATCTGGGGCTGGATCGAGGCCCAGGCGCTGTCGCCGATGGCTTCCTGCACTGTCTTGCCCAGGATCGCCTCCACCGTGTGGCCGGTGGATTCGGCGTAGCCCTGATTGGCAAAAACACAACGCAGGGTGGACGATTCGAAGTAGGCGAGCAGCGCCGGAACGGAGTCGGCCAGCAGCCGCAGCAGAGAACTGCTGCAGTGGGGGTCCTGGGAAGGACCGTCCGCTCGGCTTGATGTGTCTGGCATGTCCCACCCTTGTATCTCGAAGTTTTATAGCCGATCGGGGCGCCCCTGGCGAGGGGTGCAAGCCCTTGACCACCCGGCCCCGGGATAATCCGGGGATGACTTCTTCCGTTTCCGGCGCTGGCGCCGAGTTCTCCTCCCTGGCGCTGCACCCCGCGACCCTGTCCAACCTGCAGCAGCTGGGCTACACCCGCATGACGCCGATCCAGGCCGCGAGCCTGCCCGTGGCCCTGCTGGGCCGCGACCTGATCGCCCAGGCCAGCACCGGCAGCGGCAAGACGGCGGCCTTCGCCCTGGCGCTGCTGGCCAACCTCAATGCGCGCCGCTTCGCGGTGCAGGCCCTGGTGCTGTGCCCCACGCGCGAGCTGGCCGACCAGGTGGCCACCGAGGTGCGGCGCCTGGCCCGCGCGCAGGAGAACATCAAGGTGGTCACCCTGTGCGGCGGCGTGCCGCTGCGCGGGCAGATCGCCAGCCTGGAGCACGGCGCGCACATCGTGGTGGGCACGCCCGGGCGGGTGATGGACCACCTGGAGCGCGCCACGCTCGATCTGCAGGCGCTCAACACCCTGGTGCTCGACGAGGCCGACCGCATGCTGGACATGGGCTTCTTCGACGACATCGCCAAGGTCGCGCGCCAGTGCCCGGCCGAGCGCCAGACGCTGCTGTTTTCCGCCACGTACCCCGAAGGCATCGAGCGCCTGGCGCGCCAGTTCATGAAGGAGCCGCAGCGCATCACGGTGCAGGCCCAGCATGGTTCGGCCAAGATCGCGCAGCGCTGGTACGAGGTGAAGGAAAGCGAGCGCCTGCACGCCGTGTCGCAGCTGCTGAACCACTTCCGGCCCGAATCGGCCATCGCCTTTTGCAACACCAAGCAGCAGTGCCGCGACCTGGTGGGCGTGCTGCAGGCGCAGGGCTTTCACGCGCTGGCCCTCTATGGCGAGCTGGAGCAGCGCGAGCGCGACCAGGTGCTGGTGCAGTTCGCCAACCGCAGCTGCTCGGTGCTGGTGGCCACCGACGTGGCCGCGCGCGGCCTGGACATCGCCCAGTTGCAGGCGGTGATCAACGTCGACGTGACCCCCGATCCCGAGATCCATGTGCACCGCATCGGCCGCACCGGCCGCGCGGACGCCGAAGGCCTCGCCTTGAGCCTGGCCAGCCTGCCCGAGATGGGCAGCGTGGGCAAGATCGAGCAGCTGCAGGGCCGCGAGTCGGAATGGCACCCGCTGTCCGAGCTGACCGCCGCTCCCGGCGGGCCATTGCTGCCGCCCATGGCCACCATCCAGATCATCGGCGGGCGCAAGGAAAAGATCCGCGCGGGCGACGTGCTGGGCGCGCTCACCGGCGAGATGGGCTTTGCGCGCGAGCAGGTGGGCAAGATCAACGTGAACGATTTCTCCACCTACGTGGCCGTGGAGCGGGGCATCGCCCAGGACGTGGTGCGGCGCCTGGCGGCCGGCCGGGTCAAGGGCAAGCTCGTGAAGGCGCGGCTGGTGGATGGCACCTGACGGCCTTTGAGGGCCCCTGAGGGGCCCTGAGGGGCCCTGGCGGTGGCGGGGCCGGCGCCCCCGGGTTTGTCCCGATCGCGCCGCCTGTGCCCTGTTTTAGACTGCAAGTCATCTAGAGGAGTAGATCAATTGCCGTCGCCCGCATCCCCTTCCGCCGTGGCGGAGCACCCCGGTCTCGCCCGCTATGCCGCGCTGGCGGCCGCGCTGCGGCACCGCGTCGTCCGGGGCGAATGGCTGCCCGGCACGGCCCTGCCGGCCGAGCAGGCGCTGGCCGCCGAGCATGGCGTGGCGCTGGGCACGCTGCGGCGCGCGCTGGAGCTGCTGGTGGAGCAGGGCCTGATCGAGCGCATCCACGGCAAGGGCACCTTCGTGCGCAGCGGCATCGCCGGCGCGTCGATGCTGCGGTTCTTTCGTTTCGGAGAGGGCGCGGCGGGGCAGGAGCCCGCTTCGCGCATCCTGTCGCGCCAGGCCATGGCGGCCCCGGCCGAGGCGGCCCGCGCGCTGGGCCTGGCACCGGGCGAGCCGGTGCTGCGCCTGCACCGCCTGCGGCTGATCGACGGCGAACCCTGCCTGCTGGAGCACATCTGGCTGCCGCTGGACCGCTTCGGCGCGCTGGCGGAGGACGACACCGCCGCCTGGCCGCCGTTGCTCTATCCCTTCTACGCCAGCCGCTGCGGCGTGCACGTGCAGCGGGCGGTGGACGACATCGGCTTCGGCGTGCTGTCCGCGCCCCAGGCGCGCAGCCTGGGGCTCGCGGCGGGGCACCCGTGCGCCGTGGTCACCCGCCGTGCCATGGACCTGGCCGGCCGCTGCGTCGAATGGCGCGTCACGCGCGGCGATGCCCACGCCTTTCACTACACCGTCACCCTGACCTGAACCGAACCTGGAGACCCGCATGCCTTCCATCGCATCCCCCGCCACCGGTGGCGCCCGCCGCCGCTGGATCCTCGGTGCCGCCGGCGCCGCCCTGGCCGCGCCCTGGGTGGCCGGCCGCGCGCAGGGCATCGGCGGCAAGCCCGTGACGCTGGTGGTCTCCTACCCCGCCGGCGGCGGCGCGGACCTGATGGCGCGCATCATCGCGCCGCGGCTGGGCGAAGCGCTGGGCCAGAACGTGGTGGTGGACAACAAACCCGGCGCCAGCGGCCAGATCGCCGGCGCCTACGTGGCGCGTGCCACGCCGGACGGCAGCACGCTGCTGCTGGACGCCTCGTCCTTCGCGGTCAACCCCGCGCTCTATCCCAAGATGGCCTACGACACCGACAAGGCCTTCACGCCGCTGGCCGTGCTCGCCACCTTTCCCAACGTGCTGGTGTGCTCCGCGGGGTTCCAGGCGCGCAGCGTGCAGGACGTGATCGCGCTGGCCCGCGCCAAGCCGGGCGAAGTGGCCTATGCGTCGTCCGGCAACGGCTCGGCGCAGCACCTGGCGGGAGCGCTGTTCGAGGAGCGCGCCGGGGTGCGGCTGTCGCACATTCCCTACCGGGGCGGCGGCCCCGCGATGAACGATGTCATGGCGGGGCAGGTGCCGCTCTTTTTCGCCAACGTGGCCTCGGCGCTGGGCCACATCCGCTCCGGCAAGCTGCGCGCGCTGGCCGTGACGGCCGCGCTGCGGGCCCGTTCGCTGCCGGAGGTGCCCACCATGACCGAAGCGGGCGTGCGCAAGTACGAGGTGCTGGAGTGGAACCCGGTGCTCGCCCCCGCCGGTTTGCCAGCCGCCACGCGCACGCGCCTGGTCGATGGCATCCGCAAGGCGCTGGGCGATGCCGAGGTGCTGGCGCGCATCCGCGCGCTGGGCGGCGATGTGTTCGCCGATGCATCGCAGGCCTCCGCCGGGGCCTTCATCCGGGCCCAGCAGGGGCAGTGGGCCCAGGTGGTGCGCGACCGCAACATCTCGGTCGGCTGAACCGATGCCGACCGACGCCGACCGCGCTCCCCACCCTGATGCCTGGGACGGAGCCGGTGCCTGCTGGGACGCGCACGTCCACGTGTTCGACGCCGATGCGCCGACGCAGCCCGGCCACTACCGCCCCGCGCACCACCCGCTGGAGCGCATCGAGGGGGTGGCTGCCGCGCACGGGGTGCGGCATCTGGTGCTGGTGCAGCCCAGCGTGTACGGCACCGACAACGCGGTGATGCTGCGCGCGCTGGCCGCGCGGCCCGGCCGGCACCGCGGCGTGGCCGTGGTGGATGCTGCGGTGCCCGACGCGCTGCTGGACCGCATGCACGCGCTGGGCGTGCGGGGCGTGCGCTTCAACCGCGTCTCGCCGGTGGGCAACGGGCCCGAGGCGTTCCGCGCCCTGGCGCCGCGCCTGCGCGAGCGCGGCTGGCACGTGCAGTGGTATGCCGGCCCGGAGCATCTGGCGGAGATCGCGGCGCTGCACGCCGGCACCGGCGTGGCCTGCGTGCTCGACCACCTGGCGGGCCTGCATGCCGAGTTGCCGGCGGACGACGCGGCATGGAACGCCCTCGCGGCGCTGGCCGCGCAGGGCGCGTGGATCAAGCTGTCCGGCTGGTACCGGCTGCGCGCTCAGGCGCCCTACGGCGCGCTGCAGGAGACGATCCGGCGCGTGGCGGACCTGGCGCCCGGGCGGCTGGTGTGGGGATCGGACTGGCCGCACACGTCGTTCGCCGCCGACGCCATGCCGGCCTACGATTTGGTGTGGCAGCCGGTGGTGGAGGCGTTGGGCCCGGACCGGGCCGGCACGGTCCGGCAGAACGCCTCGCGCCTGTATGCCTGACGGACGCCGCCCCGACGTGCTTTAGAAAATATCTTTTCAGTAGTGACTTAATACTGTTTCGATAGTAATATCCCTTCGTCGGCCATCCGGCCCATGACGAAAGGAAAACAATGCGCAAGACGAACAGGGGTATCGCCGTCGTGACGGGGGCGTCGTCGGGCATCGGGCTCGTGACCGCCCGGTCCCTGGTGCAGGCGGGCTACCAGGTCTTCGGCACCAGCCGCAAGGCACCCGCCGATCCGCCCGCCGGCGTCACGATGCTGGCTTGCGACGTGACGGACGAGGCGTCGGTCCAGCGCCTCGTGGATGAGGTGGCCAGGCGGGCAGGGCGCATCGATCTGGTCGTCAACAACGCCGGCGTGGGCCTGCTGGGCGGGGCCGAGGAGTCCTCGATCGGGCAGGCGCAGCGCCTGTTCGACGTCAACGTCTTCGGCGTCGCCCGCGTCGTCAACGCGGTGCTGCCCGTCATGCGGGCCCAAAAGAGCGGCCGCATCATCAACATGAGCTCGATCCTGGGGCTGATTCCGGCGCCCTTCAACGCCTTCTACGCATCGACCAAGCACGCGATCGAGGGCTACTCGGAATCCCTCGACCACGAAGTGCGCCGGTTCGGCATCCGCGTGGTTCTGGTGGAGCCCGGCGTGACGCGCACGGCGTTCGAGGAAAACCTGTCGCGCGCCGACCGCCCCCTCGCGGACTATGCCGACGATCGCACCCGCAGCGAAGCGCTCATGCGCCAATGGGTGGAGGCGGGCGATGCGCCGCAGATCGTCGCCGACGCCGTCGTGAAGGCCGCCACGGCCACCCGGCCCAAGCTGCGCTATTCGGCCGGCAAGCAGTCCACCCAGGTCCGCTCGCTGCGCCGCTATCTGCCCGAGGGCCTGGTCGACAAGACGCTGCGCAAGTTCAACGGCTTGCCGGCCTGAGCCCGGCGGGCGCGGACGCTCTCCCTCGCATCCCCTCCCGGGTCCCGACCAGGCCGCAGTGGAGGGGGCTTCGCTGGCGTGGCGGGCTCGCCGTGGCAGGCCGCCGGCGGCTCGGAATGGCGCCGTTCGGGGCAGAATGGCGGCCCCGGCGCTTTCCTTGCCAGCCCATGCCCTCCCGCCCCCTGTCTTCCGATCCGAGCGCCCCGGGCCGCACCGGTCCTGCCGCGCCCGCGCCCCGCACGCTGCTGTGGGGCTCGGTGGCCGTGGCGCTGGTCACCATCGTGCTCAAGACGCTGGCCTGGCACCTCACCGGCTCGGTGGGGCTGCTGTCCGATGCGCTGGAGTCGTTCGTCAACCTGGCGGGCGCGGTGTTCGCGCTGGCCATGGTGACCGTGGCGCAGCGCCCGGCGGACGACGACCACCCCTACGGGCACCACAAGGCCGAGTATTTTTCTTCCGGGTTCGAGGGCATCCTGATCGTGGGGGCCTCCGCCGCCATCTTCTGGGCGGCGGCGCACCGGCTGTCCTCGCCGCAGCCGCTGGAGCAGGTCGGCTGGGGCCTGGCGCTGTCGGTGGTCAGCTCGGCGCTCAACGGCGGTCTGGCGTGGCTGATGTTCCGCTCCGCGCGCGTGCATCGGTCGGTGGCGCTGGAGGGCGATGCGCGCCACCTTGTCACCGATGTCTGGACCTCGGCGGGCGTGGTCGTCGGCATCGGCGCGGCCGGCGCGACCGGCTGGCTCTGGCTGGACCCGGTGGTCGCCATGGCCGTGGCGCTGAACATCCTGCGGGAAGGCGCGCGCATGGTGTGGCGCGCCTCGCAGGGCCTGATGGACGCGGCCGTGGAGCCCGAGGCGCAGGCCGCCATCGACGCGGCGCTGCACGGCTTCTCGCAGGGCGCGCCGCAAGTGCGCTTCGACCACCTCATCACGCGCCAGGCCGGGCAGCGCCGCTTTGCCGGCCTGCACATGCACGTGCCCGCCGAGTGGAGCCTGGGCCGCGCCGCCCAGTTGCGCGGCGCCGTGGAGACCGCCCTGATGCGCGCCGTGCCCGGGCTGCGCGTGACCATCGAGCTGCTGCCCGTCGGGGTCGAGGCATTTCTGGAAGAACCGAAGGATTCCCCACCATGATGAGCGTGTTGCAGCGCGTGCGCGAAGCGCGCGTGGAAGTGGATGGCGAGGTGGTGGGCCGCATCGGCCCGGGCCTGCTGGTGCTGCTGTGCGCCGAGCGCGGCGACACCGATGCCGAGGCCGACCGGCTGCTGGCCAAGCTGCTCAAGCTGCGCGTGTTCACCGACGATGCGGGCAAGATGAACCGCAGCGTGCAGGACGTGGGCGGCGGCCTGCTCGTCGTGAGCCAGTTCACGCTGGCCGCCGACACCTCCGGCGGCAACCGCCCGAGCTTCACCCAGGCGGCGGCGCCGAACGAGGGACGGCGGCTGTACGACCTGTTCGTGGCCCGGGCACGGGCGCTGCACCCGGTGGTGGAGACCGGCCGCTTCGCGGCCGACATGCAGGTGCACCTGGTGAACGACGGGCCGGTCACCATTCCGCTGCGCATGGCGCCAACGGATGGTTTGCTATTGAAATAATAGCTAAACAGGCAATCAATACCCCGGCATGGGGCTGTTTGGAGGCCCCATCCGGCCTTTCAGCGGTGGGGAAGGCGCGGCCCGCGCCGTGGCCGGCTCAGTCCGCGTACGGGTCGTCGAAACCCAGTTCCTGCAGGATGGCCGTTTCGTAGGCTTCCATCTCGTCGGCGTCTTCCGCGCTGGTTTCGTGGTCCCAGCCCTGGGCGTGCAGCGTGCCGTGCACCAGCAGGTGGGCGTAGTGCGCGCGCAGGTCGCGGTTCTGCTCGCGCGCCTCGCGCGCCACCACGGGCGCGCACAGCACGAGGTCGGCCATCACCAGGGGCTCCTGCGCGTAGTCGAAGGTGAGCACGTTGGTGGCGTAGTCCTTGCGGCGGTACTCGCGGTTGAGGGCCTGGCCTTCTTCGGCATCGACGATGCGCACGGTGATCTCGGCGTCGCTGGACAGCGCGTGGCGGATGAAGCGCGCCGCGGCATGGCGGGGCAGGGCGGCGCGGTGTTCCTGCACCCCGGGAAAGCGCGCGAACTGCAGCGACAGGGTCAGATGGTTCAGGGTCATTTGGGCCTCTGGCGCATGTTCCACTAGGGCGTTGTGCTATTGATTCAGGAGTGTCCTGCGCGGCTGCCCGCCGCGCGCTGGGCATCGTAGGCGTCCACGATGCGGGCGATGAGCGGGTGGCGCACCACGTCGGCGGTGGTGAACCGGGTGATCGCGATGCCCTTGACGCGCTTGAGCACCCGCTCGGCGTCGATCAGGCCGCTCATCGCGCCCTTGGGCAGGTCGATCTGGCTCACGTCGCCCGTCACCACGGCGCGGGCGCCGAAGCCGATGCGGGTGAGGAACATCTTCATCTGCTCGGGCGTGGTGTTCTGGGCCTCGTCCAGGATGATGAAGGCGTTGTTCAGCGTGCGCCCGCGCATGAAGGCCAGCGGCGCGATCTCCAGCGCGTTGCGCTCGAAGGCTTTCTGCACCTTCTCGTAACCCATCAGGTCGTAGAGTGCGTCGTACAGCGGGCGCAGGTACGGGTCCACCTTCTGCGTGAGGTCGCCGGGCAGGAAGCCCAGGCGCTCGCCGGCCTCGACCGCCGGGCGCGTCAGCACGATGCGCTGCACCGCGTTGCGCTCCAGGGCGTCCACCGCGCAGGCGACGGCCAGGTAGGTCTTGCCGGTGCCGGCGGGGCCGATGCCGAAGGTGATGTCGTGGCTGGCGATGTTGTCCAGGTAGTTGCTCTGCGTGGGGGTGCGCGCGCGCAGGTCGGCGCGGCGGGTGTTGAGCGTCACCGCGCCGTCACCGGGCGCCTCCAGCATGGAGCTGTCGCCGGCCAGCATGAGCTGCAGGTGCTCCTCGGCGATGGGCCGCTCGGCCATTTCGTACAGCGCCTGGAGCAGCTCCATCGCCTGGGTGGCCTTGGCCTTCGGCCCATCCACCTTGAACTGCTCGTGCCGGTGCGCGATGCTGACCGACAGCGCCGTCTCGATGGTGCGCAGGTTCGCATCGGCCGGGCCGCACAGGTGCGACAGCCGGTTGTTGTTGTGGGGGGTGAAGGTGTGTCGCAGGATCACGCGGATAATTCCGGTTGGATGGCCGCAACGGTGCGGCGAAGGACATCAATGATAGGCAAACTCACCGGCACGCTGCTGGAAAAGAACCCGCCAGAAGTGCTGCTGGACTGCCACGGCGTCGGCTACGAGGTGCAGGTGCCCATGAGCACCTTCTACAACCTGCCGCCCGTGGGGGAGCGCGTGGCCCTGCTCACCCAGTTCATTGTGCGCGAGGACGCTCAACTGCTCTACGGCTTTGCCACGGCGCCGGAGCGTCAGGCGTTCCGCGAACTCATCAAGATCTCCGGGGTGGGCCCGCGCACCGCGCTGTCCATCCTGAGCGGCATGGGCGTGTCCGACCTGGCGCAGGCCGTGTCCCTGCAGGAGGCGGGGCGCCTGGTGAAGGTGCCCGGCATCGGCAAGAAGACCGCCGAGCGCCTGCTGCTGGAGCTCAAGGGCAAGCTGGGGGCTGACATCGGCGCCCATGCGCACGCCACGAGCGACGCGCAGGCCGACATCCTGCAGGCCCTGCTGGCGCTGGGCTACAACGACAAGGAAGCGGCCGCCGCACTGAAAGCGCTGCCACAGGACGTGGGCGTGAGCGACGGAATCAAGCTGGCGCTCAAGGCGCTGGCCAAATAAATCAAAATAACGAGTCAGCAGGGAAGTGAAGCGAAACGGGGGGCACTGTGGACGCGCCGGCAGGCGGCGCGGCGCGGGTCCCGGTGGGTCAATCAACAGGGAGTCGACGGAAGATGGCACGAGGTAAATCAAAAGGGAAATGGATGGCGCGCACTGCTGCGCTGGCCGTGGTGGTTTCGCTGGTGGCCGGGTGCGGCGGCGGAAGTGAAACCGTTCTGGCGGGCGGCGCGACGCAGTCCGAGGTGCTTCAGGTCGGATCGGCGGTGCAGCCGGCCGACACCGATGCAGGGGTTTCCAGCACCAAGCAGCGGGCAGCCGGCCCGCAGGTGGAGGCGGCCCGCGTGGCCCTGCCCGCCTTCGTGCGCCCAAAGTCGTCGCAACTCCGGCGCGACGGCGCCCGCTGGGTGGGCGAGGCCCGCACCGTCGAAGCCACGGCCACGGCGGACAACCTGCAGCGGCTGCTGCAATGGGTCCCATTGGCCAACGGCGGCATGAAATCGGCCGTGAGCTTTACCTCCGAAGATGCGCAGGGCCTGCGCCTGGGGGTGCGGGTGAGGCAGATTCCCGACGAGGCCGTGGTGCGGGTCTATCGCCAGGACCGGCCTGCTGCCGTGTACGAAACCACCGGCCAGGCCATTCGCCAGACCATCGAGCGCAATATCGCGGCGGGAGACGCATCGGACAACGCACGCACGTGGTGGACCCCGAACTCCGGCGCGAACGAGGCCACGCTGGAGATCGAGCTGCCCGCTGGCGTGCCGGCCTCCGCGCTGGAGGTGGCCGTGCCGGCGCTGGCGCATCTTTTCGAAAACCTGTCCCTGCCGCAGGAAGGCGCCCAGACAACCAAGGCAGTCGGCGATGCCATCGCCTGCAACCTGGATGCCAGCTGCTTCGACGAATACGCTGCCCAGCGCGACGCCGTGGCGCGGATGCTGTTCGTGGACAAGGGCAAGGCCTATGTGTGCACCGGCACCCTGATCAACGACCGCGACGCCACGCGCACGCCGTATTTTCTGAGCGCCAACCATTGCATTGCCTCGCAGACCGTGGCGTCCACCTTGCAGACGGACTGGTTCTTCCACTCCGCGGCCTGCAACAGCGCCACGCTGTCGTCCCGCTCCACCGCGCGCACGGGTGGCGCTACGCTGCTGTATGCCAGCGCCGATACCGACACCGCCCTGCTGCGGCTGAACGAGGCCCCACCTGCAGGCGCCGTGTTCGCCGCCTGGGACGCCAGCCCGCAAGCCGAATCGACGGCGGTCGTGGGCATCCACCATCCGAGGGGTGACCTGCAGAAGGTCAGCATCGGCAGCGTCATGGGCACGCTGGCGTGCACCAACGACACCGACGGCTCCATGCTGTGCGACTCTTCGACGGATGCCTCGGCGGGCTACTACGACGTCGGATTCGACCGCGGAACGGTGGAAGACGGCAGCAGCGGATCGGCCATCTTCCACGATGGCCGTGTGATCGGCACGCTGTACGGATTCGCCTCCAGTGCCCAGTGCTCGGTGAACGACGTGCGGGTGTATGGCCGCTTCGACCTGGCCTACCAGAAGGCCCTCAAGCAGTGGCTGTCGCCTTCGGTGAGCGTGCCGGTGGCCTGGCGGCATCCCGCCCATCGGTTCGGCCTGCCGCACGGGCACACGCAGGCCGGTGTGTCCGGCAACGGCGCGGCCCCGTTCGGGAATGGCTGGCTGGCCTCGCGCTAGCCGGCCGAGGCCCATCACCGGCGCGATGATGCAATGAGGTAAAGCGCGAAAAAATTACCTGCTGGCAGCCATGTGGCTGTGGCACATTTTGCAATCCGGGGGCGGCATGGGACCGCCCAGATTTCGATGACAGGAGTTGTTCCATGCAACAGGCACTGAGGCGAGTTCGATCTTTGGCGGTTTTGGCCGTGGCCGCCGTGCTGGCCGCCTGCGGCGGCGGCAGTGGCACCGAGGCGGTGCAGTCCGCGGCCGCCCCCCAGGCGAGGGCGGTGGTGTACAGCGTGGAGTCGCGCGAGCAGCCGGCGTCCGCCGTGCAGGACGTGGCACGGGTCAAGGACCGTGTGGTGCGCACGGCCATCACGCCCGCACGCATCGACCTCGGGCCGCTGGACCAGTCCAAGGAAGCGGTGGCCAGCGACTTCGGTCCGCGCCAGGTCGGCAGCCCCCGCAGCATCGCCCAGACGGCCACGGCCAGCGCCACGCAGCAGCAACTGCAGTGGACGCCCACGGCCAGCGGCGGCCAGGTCGCTGCCCTGAGCTTCTCGGCCGAAGGCGCGCACGGCCTGCGCCTGGGCGTGCTGGTGCGCCAGTTGCCCGGCAGCGCCGTGCTGCGCGTGTACAGCCAGGCCCGGCCCTCGGCGGTGTTCGAGATCGCCGGCCAGGAAGTGCTGCAGATCATCGAGCGCAACCAGGCGGCGGGCGACACCTCCGACGCCGGCCGCACCTGGTGGACGCCCGACACGGGCGGCGACGAGGCCACGCTGGAGGTCGAGTTGCCATCCGGCACGCCCGCGAGCGCGATCGACCTGTCGGTGCCGCGCCTGTCGCACATCTACGACAACCTGTCGCTGCCCACGGCCGAAGAGCTGGAGCAGCAGACCAAGATCAACGAATCCGACACCTGCAACCTTGATTCGACCTGCTATGACGATTACGCCGCCCAGCGCAACGCCGTGGCACGGATGCTGTTCGTGCGTCCCGACGGCAAGACGTACGTGTGCTCGGGCACGCTGCTGAACGACCGCGACGGCACCGGCACGCCCTACTTCATCTCGGCCAACCACTGCATTTCCACGCAGACCGTGGCGTCCACCCTGCGCACCGACTGGTTCTACCGCTCCCCCAGCTGCAACAGCCGTACGCTGTCGTCCGCCACCACGGCGCGCACCGGCGGCGCCACGCTGCTGTACGCGACGGACAGCAGCGACACGTCGTTCCTGCGCCTGAACGAGGCCCCGCCCGCCGGCGCCGTGTTCGCCGCATGGAACGCCAATCCCCAGGGGTTGGGCGGCGCCGTCGTCGGCATCCACCACCCGAAGGGCGACCTGCAGAAGATCAGCTTCGGCAACCTGGCATCCCTCACCGCGTGCACGTCCATCAGCGACACCAACTTCACGTGCAGCGGCACCAGCGGCAACTTCTACCGGGTGACGTGGAGCCAGGGCACGACCGAGGGCGGCAGCAGCGGCTCTGGCATCTTCTCCGGCGGCGCGCTGATCGGCACGCTCTACGGCGGCAGCGCCGTGTGCACCAACAAGGCCTCGTCGGACTACTACGGCCGCTTCGACGTGGCGTACAACGCGTCCATCAAGAACTGGTTGTCGCCGGCCACCAGCGCCAGCGGCCGCACCGCCGTGTACCGCTTCTTCAATAGCAGCACGGGCGCGCACTTCTTCACGGCGAGCGCGGGCGAGCGCGACTTCGTGATCAACACCTACCCGGCGTTCGCCTACGAAGGCGTGGCCTTCTATGCCTATGGCGGCGCCACTGCCGGCCAGAGCGCTGTGTACCGCTTCTTCAACAAGAGCAACGGCGCGCACTTCTACACCATCGATGCGGGCGAACGCGACTTCGTGCGGGCCACCTACCCGTCGTTCGAGTACGAGGGCCCGATCTGGTATGCCCAGACCGGCGCCGGCAACGGCTCGACCGCGATGTACCGTTTCTTCAACAAGAGCAACGGCACGCACTTCTACACCATCAGCCAGGGAGAGCGCGACTTCGTGCAGGCCACCTATCCGGTGTACCAATACGAAGGCCCCGTGTACTACGCCTGGACTTCCAACTGATCCGCAACGCATGAGCATCCAGACCGACGACTTCGCCCCCGCACCCGCCAAACGCGTGATCTCCGCCGCGCCGGCCTCCCCGCAGGAGGAAGCGTTGGAGCGGGCGCTGCGCCCCAAGCTGCTGCAGGAGTACGTCGGTCAGGCCAAGGCGCGCGAGCAGCTGGAGATCTTCATCGGCGCGGCGCGCAAGCGCGGCGAGGCGCTGGACCACGTGCTGCTGTTCGGGCCCCCGGGCCTGGGCAAGACCACGCTCAGCCACATCATTGCCGCCGAGCTGGGCGTGAACCTGCGCCAGACCTCCGGGCCCGTGCTGGAAAAGCCCAAGGACCTGGCCGCGCTGCTGACCAACCTGGAGCGCAACGACGTCCTGTTCATCGACGAGATCCACCGGCTCTCGCCTGTGGTGGAGGAAATCCTCTACCCCGCGCTGGAGGACTACCAGATCGACATCATGATCGGCGAGGGGCCCGCGGCGCGCAGCATCAAGCTGGACCTGCAGCCCTTCACCCTGGTGGGGGCGACCACCCGCGCCGGCATGCTCACCAACCCTCTGCGCGACCGCTTCGGCATCGTCGCGCGGCTGGAGTTCTACACCCCCGAGGAGCTGTCGCGCATCGTCATGCGCAGCGCCGGGCTGCTCAACACGCCGATCCAGCCGGACGGGGGCTTCGAGATCGCGCGCCGATCGCGCGGCACGCCGCGCATCGCCAACCGCCTGCTGCGCCGGGTGCGCGACTACGCCGACGTGAAGGGCACGGGCCAGATCACGCTCGATATCGCCCAGCGCGCGCTCACCATGCTCGACGTGGACCCCCAGGGCTTCGACGTCATGGACCGCAAGCTGCTCGAGGCCGTGATCCACCGTTTCGACGGCGGTCCCGTGGGGCTGGACAACATCGCCGCGAGCATCGGCGAGGAGTCCGGCACCATCGAGGACGTGATCGAGCCCTACCTGATCCAGCAGGGCTACCTGCAGCGCACGCCGCGCGGGCGCGTGGCCACCCTGGCGGCCTATCGCCACCTGGGCGTGGCGCCGTCCCGCAACCCTGCCGACCTGTTCGGCGGGCCGCCTTCGGCGGCTTGACCCATCGCTTCCGGACGCCTTGTCCGAACGCTCCTGCGGCTTCATCGCAGCAGCCAGATACGCGTCGGGGATCGACGCGCGTTGCATTCTCGACGCCCCGTGAATTCTCGCTTGTCGCCCTGCGATTTCTGGTGTTTACTCCCTCTATCCGCCTTCGCTGCGAGATCGTCAAAAAGCATCGCTGCCAGGTGCGGATATTGATCGACAAACCTTTTTTTGGGAGAGGGAAACTCACATGGATCCGATTCTGGGCCAGATCATTCTTTGGGCCGTGCCATGGGTACCGCAGGGCTGGGCCCTGTGCGACGGCACACTGCTGTCAATCAATCAGAACCAGGCGCTCTACTCGCTGCTGGGCACCCGTTATGGCGGCGATGGCGTCAACACCTTCGGCTTACCCGATCTGCGCAACCGGGTTCCGCTCGGTTCCCAGAACATGGTGACCATCGGTGGTACGAGCGGTGCCGCTACCGCGTCCACCAACGCCATCGGCGCTGCGATCCTGTCGCTCGCCAACCTGCCGGCCCACACCCATGGCGTGACGGTGGCCGCGGGCGGAACGGCTTCGGTGTCCATTCCCGCGGACGACACCACGGGCGACAACAACATTCCAAGCAATACGTTGGTGATGGGCAAGGGCGCTGCTGGCACCACGCCCGCCAAGGTGTACAGCTCCAAGTCCTCCACCACGACGCTCAAGCCCTTCGATGCACCCTTGACCCTGCCTGCCATCACCACGCAAGCGGCCGGCAGCGTCACGCCCACGCCCGTGCAGATGAACGTGCCCGTCACGGTCAGCACGCTGCAGCCCGGCATCACGCTGAACTTCATCATTGCCGTGAACGGCATCTATCCGTCGCGTCCCTGACCGCGGATGGGCAGGCAGCGGCCTGCCTGCCGCCATGGCCACCCGGGCGCGGCTAGCGCTTCGGTGGCGATGGCCGACGAGGCCGGGGCAACCCGGCCTTTTTCTTTCTTTTTGCGGACCGTCGCACAGGCGTCCGCCGGTGCTTCAGATCAGGTCAACGCCCCCCGGGCATCCACCCGGATGATCCGCTCCACCACGCCGTGCGCCAGCCCGCCGCGCACGCCGATCAAGAAGTCGTACAGGTTCACCGTCGGGTCGCAATGGCCGGGAATGAGCCACAGCATGCGGCCCAGCGAGGGCAGCCGGGCCTTGTTGCCGTCGGCGTAGAGAATGCCGTGCTCGTCGCCGCCGTTGGCATAGCGCAGCGCCCGCTCGGGCGGCAGCATCGCCACGATCGGCAGGCCGGAGTCGATGGCGTGGCTCTTGTGGCCGGCATCGCACACCGCGTGCGTTTCCTGGCTGGAGATGACCTGGGTCTTGACGAACAGCGCATGCTCGAAGGCCGGCTGGGCCGGCTCGCGTTCGTTGCCGGCGTAGTCCGCGTCCATGAACAGGAACGAGCCCGCCTGCAGTTCGCCGTAGACGCCGCTGGCGGCCTCGTGCACCAGCGTGCCGGTGCCCGCGCCGGTCACCAGCGGCACAGCAAGGCCGGCGGCGGTGATGAGGTCGCGCGTGTGGCGCGCGGCCTCCACCACGGCGGCGATGGCCTCCCGCCGGGCCTGGGCACCGCGCAGGTGCTGCGCGCGGCCATGGTAGGCATGCAGGCCCGCGAAACGCAGCCGGGCATGGCGCGCCACGGCCAGCGCCAGGGCCACGGCCGGTTCGCCGGGCGGCACGCCGCAGCGCCGCTGGCTCACGTCGATTTCCACGAACACATCGATACCCGCATCGCTGGCGGTGACGGCCATGGCCTCGGCCAGGCGTTCGATGCCTTCCTCGCTGTCCACCGCCAGGGCCAGGCGCCCGCCGCGCAGCCCGAGCTGGTGCGCCAGGCGCGCCACGCGCAGCAGCTTGGCGGCGGCGATGACCTGGTTGCTGATGTACAGGTCGTTCACGCCGGCGGCGGCCAGCGCCTCGGCCTCGCTCACCTTCTGCACGCAGGCGCCCGTGGCACCGGCCTGCTGCAACAGCAGGGCGAGCTCGGCGCTCTTGTGCATCTTGGCATGGGGCCGCCAGCGCACCTGGTGCTTGCGCGCGAAGTCGGCCATGCGCTGGATGTTGCGCTCCATGGCGTCGAGATCGACGACGAGTGCGGGGGTGTCGATCAGGTCGACGCGCAGGCCGATGCTGGCGCGCAGGGATTCAGGAATGGGCTTCATCGCGCGTGGCGTCGTCAAGGTGCTGTGTGTCGGCCCAGCCGACCAGGGTGAGGCCGTCGCCGGTCCAGAGCAGGCGGTTGATGGCCGCGTTGGTGAGTTGCCAGGTGCGTGGGGCCTGCAGTTCCTGGCCGGTGGCGGCGCGGTACAGCACGTCCATCACGCCGCCGTGGGCGACGAGCACCACGAGTTCGCCGGGGTGGCGCTGCGCCAGCTGGTGGGTGGTGCCGAGGATGCGTTCGCGGAACACGATCAGCGACTCGCCCCCGTCGGGCACGAAGTGCGGATCGCGCTGGCGCCAGCGGCGGGCCTCCTCGGGCATTTCGGTCTCGATCTCGGCGAAGGTGCGGCCCTGGAGCTGGCCGAAGCTGCGCTCGCGCAGGCCGGGCTCGGCGATCAGCGGCGCGCCCGTGGTGTCGGCCACCGCCTGCGCGGTGGCATGGGCGCGCTGCAGGTCGCTGGCATAGATGGCGGCCACGGGCTCGCCGGCCAGGGCCTCGCCCACGCGGCGCGCCTGCCACAGGCCGGTGTGGTTGAGCGGAATGTCCAGATGGCCCTGGATGCGCGTGTCCACGTTCCAGGCGGTTTCTCCGTGGCGGATGGCGATGATGCGGGTGGCGTGCATGGCGTCGAGTTCGTCGATCAGGGGGCAGGCGGCGCCAGCGTGGTGCGCACCTGTCGCGGGCCAGCGGGGGGCTGCGGGAAACCGGTCAGGGCGGCGTCGAACAGGATGCCGAAGATGGCCGGGTCGCTGGTCCAGACGTCCTCGTGCACGGCGGAGGTCTCGTACACGATCTGCTGCGTGGCGGCGTCGCGCAGCACCAGGCTGGCCTCGCGGCGGTAGAGCTTCGGGGGGCGGTCCATCATCCAGCTGCCGCCCATGCCCCAGCCCCAGCGGCCGCCGTGGCCCCCGTAGCCGAGGCCCAGGCCCCAGCGGGGGTAGAACGGGTCGCCGTAGTAGGGCCAGTAGGCCGGCGTGGCATAGCTCGCCTGTGCGCCGATCTGCAGCACGAGCCGGGCGTTGGCGTCGTCGCGTTGCAGCCCCACGCGCGCCAGCGACTGCTGGGCCATGGCTTCGATGGGGGCGAACGATGCGGCCTGGGCCTGCTGCGAGGGCAGGCGCTCCAGGCGATAGGTGGGCGGCGAGGGCAGGGCGGCCAGCGTCGAATAGCTGTGCACCGCGCTGTCCACGGTGCGGGTGACGGCGCAGCCGCCGAGCATCAGGGCGGCCGTGGCCAGAGTGATGGAGAAAGCGCAGCGCAGGGTCTTCATGGGTGTCTCCGGAAAGGGTCCGTCATGGTGCGGTCAGCGCTGGCGATAATCGATGGGGCGTTCAGGACAGCTGGACCACCTGCACGCCCGGCAATCCGGGGGCGGCAGGGAAATCCTCGCGGTCGAACGCCTTGTCTCCGTCTTCGCTGGCGATGCCCGTCGCTTTCAGACCTTTGAAGTCGTGCAGTGTTCCATCGAGCAGGTGCGACGGCACGACGTTCTGCAGCGCGTTGAACATGTTTTCCACGCGGCCGGGGAATTTTCTGTCCCATTCGCGCAGCATCTCGCCCACCTGCTTGCGCTGCAGGTTCTCCTGGCTGCCGCACAGGTTGCAGGGAATGATGGGAAAGTTGCGGTGCGCGGCCCAGCGCGCGGTGTCCTTCTCGGCCACGTAGGCCAGCGGGCGGATCACCACGTGTTTGCCGTCGTCGCTCACCAGCTTCGGGGGCATCGACTTGAGCTTGCCGCCGAAGAACATGTTGAGCAGCAGCGTCTGCAAAATGTCGTCGCGGTGGTGGCCCAGGGCGATCTTGGTGCAGCCCAGTTCGTTGGCCACGCGGTACAGGATGCCCCGGCGCAGCCGGCTGCACAGGCTGCAGGTGGTCTTGCCTTCGGGAATGAGGCGCTTGACGATGCTGTAGGTGTCTTCGTTCTCGATATGGAACGGCACGCCCTGCGAGGCCAGGTACTCGGGCAGCACGTGCTCGGGAAACCCCGGCTGCTTCTGGTCGAGGTTCACCGCCACCAGGTCGAAGTGGATGGGCGCGCGCGCCTTGAGCTTGAGCAGGATGTCCAGCAGGGCGTAGCTGTCCTTGCCGCCGGACATGCACACCATGACCTTGTCGCCCTCCTCGATCATCTGGTAGTCCACGATGGCCTTGCCCACCTCGCGGCACAGGCGTTTTTCCAGCTTGTGGGTTTCGCGCTCGATCTTCAGGCGGGCCGGCGCCGCAGCGGCCTCGGCGATTGCGGCAGCATCGGGCGTGCCGAGGGGCTCGGGGACGTCGGCGGTCCAGCCGGGAGTGGGGTCGTTGAGCATGGCATTCATGGGGTTCACCACTGTCCTGTCTCGCTGCGGATGGCCACTTCGCAGTCGTCAAAAATTTCCAATTTGGCGATCTTCACGCGCACGCCCAGCACGCCGGGCAGCAGCATGAGCCGGGCGCTGAGCTTGCCGATCAGCGTCTCCAGCAGGTTCACGTGCTCGGCCGTGCACTCGTCGATGATGATCTGGCGCACCTTGCGGTAGTCCAGCACGTGCAGGATGTCGTCGTCGCTCGGGTGCAGGGGTTGCGTGCCCAGGTGCAGCTCGGCATCGACCTGGATGGGCTGCGGCGTGGTCATCTCGTGCGCGAGGATGCCCAGGTTGGCGTCGAAGCGCAAACCGGTGAGCGTGAGGATCTGGGTGCCTGCGGCGTTGTACATGGGGTATGGGAAGGAAAGGGGGAGGGCGGAGCCGGCTTGCGCTCACATCATCGAAAAGTCGCGCTCGAACCGCATCAGGTGCTGGCCGCCATCCACCAGCAGCGTGGTGCCGGTGATGGAGCGGTTTTCCAGCGCGAACTTCACGGTGGCGGCCACGTCGGCGGGCGTGGAAGACCGGCCCAGCGGGCTCAACGCGTGCAGCTGGCGGAATTTCTCGCCTTCCAGCAGGTGGCTGGTGAGGGTGAGGCCCGGCGCCACCCCCACCACCCGCACCCGGGGCGCGAGGGCCAGCGACAGCATGGTGCCGGCCGCCTCCAGCGCTGCCTTGGAGAGGGTGTAGCTCAGGAAGTCGGGGTTCTGGTTCCAGAGCTTCTGGTCGAGCAGGTTGACCACGGCGCCGTGGATTTCGCCCTGGTCGCCCTCCTCGCCCGCAGCGGCTGCGGCCCGCTGTTCCAGATGCGCATGCAGGCCCTGGGCCAGCAGCACGGGCGCCGCGGTGTTGCTGCGCAGGTGCTGCTCCAGCGTGGAAAAGCCGAAGCTCGCGGCATCATCGTGCTCGAAAAGCGAGGCACTGTTGACCACCGCATCCACCGCGCCGAAATGCTGCACCACGCGGGGCAGCAGGCCGCGCACGGCGGCCTCGTCCTGAAAATCGGCATCGAAATGGGCGCTGGCGCATGAAAATCGCCGGCATGATGCTACGGTTTCGATAGCATCCTGCTCGGAATGCCGATAGTGGACGGCCACCTGCCAGCCGCCGGCCGCCAGCGCGAGCGCGATGTCGCGGCCCAGGCGCTTGGCGGCGCCGGTCACCAGCACGGTGCGAGGACGGGAGGGGGAGGGCATCGGGGACAATCGGGACCGTGACGACGACAGAACCCCCAAGTTTAACGACCGCCCTGGCGGCCCACATCGGCCAGGCCATTGCACAGGCCGGCGGCTGGATCGGCTTCGACCGCTTCATGGCCCTGGCCCTGTACACGCCCGGCCTGGGCTACTACGCCAACGACTCCACCAAGTTCGGCCTGCTGCCCGGATCGGGCAGCGACTTCGTGACCGCGCCAGAGCTGAGCCCCCTGTTCGGCCAGACCCTGGCCGTGCAGGTGGGCGAGGCCCTGGCGCAGACCGGAACGCACGAACTGTGGGAGTTCGGCGCGGGCTCCGGCGCCCTGGCGCTGCAGCTGCTCGATGCCCTGGGCGAGCGGGTGCAGCGCTACACCATCGTCGATCTTTCCGGCACCTTGCGCGCGCGCCAGCAGGTGCTGCTGTCCCCGCATGCGCACAAGGTGCGGTGGGTGGATGCGCTGCCCGACCGCTTTGCGGGCGTGGTGGTGGGCAACGAGGTGCTGGACGCCATGCCGGTGAAGCTGCTGGCCCGCCACGGCGGGCAGGCGGCCGGCGTGTGGCATGAACGCGGCGTGGTGCTGCAGGGCGATGCCTTCGCCTGGGCCGACCGGCCCACCGATCTGCGCCCGCCCGTGGAGGTGGAAGGCCCGCACGACTACCTGACCGAGATCCACCTGCAGGGCGAGGGCTTCATCCGAACCTTGGCCGACCGGCTGGAGCGCGGTGCGGCCTTCCTGCTGGACTATGGCTTCGGCGAAGCGGAGTACTACCACCCCCAGCGCCACATGGGCACGGTGATGTGCCACCAGGGGCACCTGGCCGACAGCGATCCGCTGGTGGCGGTGGGCCGCAAGGACATCACCGCGCACGTCAACTTCACGGCCATGGCGCTGGCCGCGCAGGACGCGGGCCTGCAGGTGCTGGGCTACACCACGCAGGCGCACTTTCTCATCAACTGCGGGTTGGCCCAGCGCATGGTGGAGTTGCCCCTGCTCGAACGCGCGACGGCCGCCAAGCTGGTCATGGAGCACGAGATGGGCGAGCTGTTCAAGGTGCTGGCCCTGGGCGCGGGCGAACCGTGGGAGCCCATCGGCTTTTCGCAAGGGGACCGGTCCCACCGGCTTTGAAATGCTGCCCTTCAATGCATCACGCCGTCCCGACCCTGATGGGGCGGACGGCGTGATGCGGCTCAGCTTGCAGCCTGCGCACAGGCAGGCGGCCTTCGCCGGGAAACCGATAATCCGATGCCATGGCGGGAAAATAGGGAGCCCGCCAAGGCGCGGATATCAGGCTTCTGCCAATTCCAGCATCTTGGACAAGGCAGGAACCGGCAGGGAGCTCCATTTTTGATTCTGGCCGCCGTTATAGGGCCAGATCAAGATCGGGTTGCCGGGGGTGGGGTTGTTGTTGGCATTGTCCAGAACCATCTGGGGGTATTGGACGTTGGAAATGGTGGGTGCGCGGCCCACCCAGTTCCATTGCTGGCTGGTCCGTCCGAGAACCAGGTTGGCCACGATGACCTGGCCCTGCTGGCCGTCATAGCCCTGAACGTCGAGGCAGAGGCTGGGGTTCGCCACCAGCGTGATGAAGCCGCTGTTGGGGTCCATGTTCCATTGAGAGGTCGTCCCACCGACCCCGGACAGCACATTCAGGGTGACCAGCGAACCTGCCGAGGGGCTGGCGACGCCGATGCAAAGGTTGGTATTTTGCAGGCTCTGGATTACGTATGCAGTCATTGCTAAACCTCCGTGTATTGTGGATTTGTCGTGCCATATGTTTTTGGCCGACACGCCATTCTGGTGGGAGGAATATTGAATGCAATAGGGAATATCAGGACGGGTGGTGGTAATTTGTGATGAATTGTTGGTGATTTCTGAAAATAACTGAATTCTTCTGAATCATTTCAAATCACCTATAAATATTCATATTGGCGATTATCAATTCGGCAGTGAATCACAGTGTCGGACATTGCCGAATTCGGATCCTTTCGAATCTCTCCGAACAGAACAGGGCGTCAATTCAGCCGCAGACCACTGGCCGCATCGAACAGATGCGCCTGCGCCGCCACGGGCCGCAACTGAAGCGCGTCGCCCGGCCGCACGTCGATGCGGTCGCGGAACGCCGCCAGGATGTCGTGCCGGCCATCGAGCCGCAGCGCCACCTGGGTATCCGAGCCCGTGGGCTCCACCACGACGACCTGGGCCGGCAGGCCCGCTCCGCTGGTGTCCAGCGCGAAGTGCTCGGGCCGGGCCCCATACAGCACGCTGTCGCCATGGCGCCCGCGGGGCGGGCGGGCCAGGGGCAGGCGCAAGCCGTCGTCGGTGACCACGCTGGCCTCGCCATCCAGGTGCAGCCGGCCGGGAATGAAGTTCATGGCCGGCGAGCCGATGAACCCCGCCACGAACGCATTGGCCGGCCGGTCGTACAGATCGAGGGGCGCACCCACCTGCTCGATCACCCCGTCCTTGAGCACCACGATGCGGTCGGCCAGGGTCATGGCCTCCACCTGGTCGTGCGTGACGTACACCGTGGTGGTGCCCAGCCGTTGGTGCAGCGCCTTGATTTCGGTGCGCACCTGCACGCGCAGCTTGGCATCGAGGTTGGACAGCGGCTCGTCGAACAGGAAGGCATCGGGCTGGCGCACGATGGCGCGGCCCATGGCCACGCGCTGGCGCTGGCCGCCCGAGAGCTGGCGCGGCGTGCGGTCCAGCAAGGCTTCCAGGCCCAGGACGGCGGCCACCTCGTTCACCCGGCGCCGGATGGCGGCCTGGCTCTCGCCCTGCAGCTTCAGCGAGAAGCCCAGGTTCTGCGCCACCGTCATGTGGGGGTAGAGCGCGTAGTTCTGGAACACCATGGCGATGTTGCGGTCCTTGGGCGCCACGTCGTTGATCACGCGCCCGCCCAGCCGGATCTCGCCGCTGGTGATGGTTTCGAGCCCCGCGATGGCGCGCAGCAGCGTGGACTTGCCGCAGCCCGAGGGCCCGACGAGCGCGACGAACTCGCCGTCGCGGATGTCGATGTCCACCCCGTGGATCACGGGTGTGCCGCCGTAGTGCTTGACGATCTGGTGAAGTGACAGTTCGGCCATGTCAGTCCTTGACGCCGCCGGCCGTGAGCCCGCGCACGAGGTAGGTGCGCACGAGCACCGTGAAGATCACCACCGGGAACATCACCAGCGTGCCGCTGGCGGCGATCTTGGTCCACTCCCAGCCTTCGTACTGCAGGAAGTTGACGATGGCCACCGGGGCGGTGACGGCATTCGTGCGCGTGAGGATCAGTGCGTAGAAGAAATCGTTCCACGAGAAGATGAAGCACAGCACGGCGGTGGCCGCCAGCCCGGGGGCCGCCAGCGGCAGCGTGATGCGCCAAAAGGCCTGCCAGACGCCGCAGCCATCGATGTAGGCCGCCTCTTCGAGCGCGGTGGGCACCGCTTCGAAGAAGGTCTGCATCAGCCAGATCACGATCGCCAGGTTGAAGGTGAGATAGACGATGGCCAGGCCCACGATGGTGTCCTGCAGTCCGAGCCAGCGGTAGGCCAGGAAGAACGGGATGGTGAAGGCGATGGGCGGCGCCATGCGCGTCACCAGGATCCACAGGGCCACCTGGCGCCGCCACCGGAACTGCCAGCGCGTGAGCGCATAGGCGGCCGGCACGCCGATCAGCAGCGACAGGCCGGTGGACAAGGTGCTGACCGCCAGGCTGTTCGAGAACGACTTGAGGAAGTTGCCCTGCAGCAGGCTGCGAAAGCCCTCCAGCGTGGGCGTGAAGAGCAGGCGGTCCTCGAAGATGTCCGCGCTGGGCCGGAAGGCCAGCTGCACCAGCCACAGGAAGGGGAACATCACCACCAGCAGCAGAGCGACGGCCACGAGGCCGCGCGCGTTGCGGCGCAGCCATCCGGCACGCCGCGCATCTGGCAAGCGCAGCGCGGCAGGGGGCGGCGTGAACGTGGAGGGCAGGGGCAGGGCGGCTTCAGCGTTTGTCATGGTCGTTCCATCCGAGTCGGCCCACCAGCCAGCTGAGCGCGAACACGCCCGCGAGAATCACCATCGCGATGGCGCTGGCATAGCCCCAGTAGGAGAAATTGAAGGCCTGGATGAAGCCGTAGTAGTTGGTCACCTCGGTCACCGTGCCCGGGCCGCCATCGGTCAGCACGTAGATCAGCGGAAAGGCCTTGAAGCTGTCGATCAGTCGGAACAGGCCGCACACCACCAGCACCGGCCGCAGGTAGGGCAGCACGATGTACCGGAACAGTTGCCAGCGGTTGGCGCCGTCCAGGCTCGCGGCCTCCAGCGGGTCGTCCGGCACCATCTGCAGCGTGGCCAGCACCATCAGCAGGGTGAACGGAAACCACTGCCAGGTGTCGGCGATGGAGATGGCCCACAAGGCCGTGTCGGGGTTGGCGATCAGCGAGCGCACCGGCAGGCCCACCGCCTCCAGCGCGCGGTGCAGAGGGCTCACGTCGGGCGTGTACAGGATCTTCCAGATCAGCGCCACCACGATGGGCGGCAGCACCATGGGGATCAGGAATGCCGTGCGCGTGGCGCCCAGCAGCTTGGAGCGCCCGTTGAGCAGCAGCGCCAGGCCCAGCCCCACGCCCAGTTGCAGCGCCACGCTGTAGACCGACAGCTGCAGTTGCGTGGCGATGGAGCGCAGAAAGCGCGCGTCCTCCAGCAGGTGGCGGTAGTTCACCAGCGGGTCGTCGAAGCGGAAGGTGCCGGCCGCGTCGGTGAGGCTCAGGGGCGTGAAGCTCGTCACCAGCAGCGCCGTGGCCGGCGCCAGCGTGATGACCAGCAGCACGGCCAGCGAGGGCAGCACGCCCCACAGGAAGGCGCGGCGGCGCGCCGCTTCCCAGCCGAGGCCGGGGCGCAGAGTCAAGGTGCTCACCGCCGGCTCACAGCTTCAGCCCGGCGCGCTGGAGCTCGGTGATCGATTGGGCCTGCGCCTGCTGCAGCGCCTGCCGCGCGCTGGCCTGGCCGGAGGCGATCAGCGCGATCGCCTTGTTGAGCTGCTGGTCCACTTGCGGGTAGACCGACACCGTGCGGTACTTCATGTGCCCGGTCTTGGAGGCCAGCTCGATCGAGTCCAGTGCCAGTTGTGCCAGGTCGTTGCCGTTGATGACCTGCCTGGCGCGGAACTCCCGGGAGTCGATGTCAGAGCGGCGTGCCGGCGAGCCGTAGCCAGCCAGCACCGCCTTGCGCGTGGTCTGCTTGGACAGCGCCCACTGGATGAAGGCCCACGCGGCCTCCTTGTTCTTCGACCCCGTCGGAATGCCCAGGCCATGCACGGCCGTGCCCGGAAAGCGCCCTGCAGGCCCCTTGGGCACCTGGCCGAACTGCAGTGTCTTCAAGGTCTTGCTGGAGGCCGGGTCCCCCAGTTGCGCGAGATGCAACTGCCCCGCATCGGTGAAATTGACGCGGCCGAGCTTGAGCGCCTGGGTCACCTGGTCGGGCGTGTAGGTGATGGCACCGTCGGGCCCGAACTCTCGCAGCAGGCTGGCGTAGTACTCGGCCGCTGCGATGGCTTCGGGCGTGTCCAGCGTGGGATACAGGTCGTCCGGTGCCTTGCGGAACACGTCGCCACCGAAGGCATGCAGATAGGGCACGAAGGTCCAGCCGTAGTGGCTGTCGGACACGAAGCCCGCCACGCGCTCCTTCTTGTTCACGGCGCGCAGCACCTTCACCAGGTCGTCCGTGGTGTCCGGGTAGGCCAGGCCGGCCTGTTGCACCAGGTCGAATCGCGAGGAGGCGGACAGCAGCGCCTCGGCCGTCCAGGGGATGCCGTAGAGCTTGCCGTCCTTGCCGGTCTCGGGTGCGCGCGCGCCGGGCAAAAAGTCGTCCACATCCCAGTCGGCGGGCGTGAGGTTGGGGTTCCTGATGAAATCGTCGAGCGGCGTGAGCCAGCCCGAGTGGATCCATCGGCTCGAGTAGATGAAGGTCACGTTGACCACGTCGTAGGCCGAGCCCTTGGTGGACAGTTCCAGATCGGCACGCTGGTTGTAGACCTGGAACGAGGGTGCGTCGAAGTTCACCCTGGCGCCCGTGAGCGCTTCGAACTCGGGCAGGTACTGCTGCAGCAGCTTGGGGTAGGCCGCGCTGAAAGTGGAGACATTCAGGGTCACGCCCTGGAACTTCTTCGCACCGCTCTGCGCCTGCGCAAAGCCGGGCAGCAGGGCGGTGGCGCCCAGGGCCGATGCGGCCTGGAGCCACTGGCGTCGTTGGGTCATGTCGATGGCTCCGTGGCGTCAGGCGGTCGCGGTAATGACGCTGTCGATCTGCGCGTCGTTGGTGGCTTCGGGCCGCACGCGGGTGCGGCTGCGGCGCCCGTCCACCGCCACGGCGGGCTCGCCGTGCACCGTGACGCGGCGCACCACGCGGGCCTGCGTGCCGTAGTCGTTGATCGCGAAATGCTGCGTCGCCCGGTTGTCCCAGATCGCCACGTCGTCCTGCTGCCACTGCCAGCGCACGGTGTTCTCCAGGCGGACCACGCGGTTTTGCAGGATCTCGAAGAGGCGTGCCGATTCGGTGCTGGAAAAGCCCGCGATCTTCTTGACGAAGTGGCCCAGCAGCAGCGCGCGCTCGCCCGACACGGGGTGCACGTGCACCACGGGGTGCTCGGCCTCGAACACGGAGGACACGAACACCTTGCGGTGGTGGTTCAGCCGTTCCTCCTCGACCACCACGCGCTCGGCGCCGTAGTCGTAGTCGTTGCTGTGCACGGCCCACAGGCCGTCCGCCAGGCGCTGGAGATCTTCGGGCAGGCGGGCATAGGCCGCGGCCGTGTTGGCCCACACCGTGTCGCCGCCATAGGCCGGAATGGTCACGCCGCGCAGGATGCCGTACTTGGGGAATGCGTCGATGAAGGTCACGTCGGTGTGCCACGAATCGGCACGGCCACCGCCCTTGGAGGCGTCGAGTTCGAAGATGCGCGTGCCCGTGGGCGAGGGCACCGTGGGATGGGCCACGGTCTTGCCCAGGCGCGCGCCGAACGCCTGGTGCGCGGTATCGTCCAGGTGCGTCTGGCCGCGGAAGAACAGCACCTTGTGGCGCACCAGCGCGGCGGTGAGGTCGGCGATGGTCGCGTCGTCCAGCTCCCCCGACAGCTGGAGGCCGAGCACTTCACCGCCCAGGCTGCCCGCCACGCGGCGGATGCGCAGGTTTCCAAAGGACGTATCGAACCGGGATGGGGATGTTTCGCTCACGGGCAGGCTCCAGCGGGGAAGGGGTGATGGCCGGATTCTGGAGACCGCCATGACGGACGCGAAGCGACCAAATCGGATATGCAAGCGACCCGAACATCGGGCCATATCCATAGGCCGAAAAGATGGAAGGGCGCTGCCGGCCCGTTACCCGTTACCCGTTACCCGTTACCCGTTACCAGTTACCAGTTACCAGTTACCAGTTACCAGTTACCAGTTACCCGTCGGCCAGCGTGCCCTTGGCCGGTGCGGCGTCCAGGGTCGCCGCATCGCTGCGGTCCTTGAGCCCGATGCCGGTGAGCCCCAGGCGCCGGGCCTCCTGGCACAGCCACCACAGGCGCGCCGCCGCCGCGGCCGGTGCCAGCCCTTCGTGCCGCACGTTGGAGATGCAGTTGCGCTGCGCATCGCTGCGGCCCACCTGTGGATGCCAGGTGAGGTAGATGCCCAGGCTGTCGGGCGAACTCAGGCCCGGGCGTTCGCCGATCAGCACCGCCACCAGGCGTGCGCCCAGCAGTGTGCCCACCTCGTCGCCCAGCGCCACGCGCGCCTGTGTGGCAATGACCAAAGGGCCGATGCGCCAGCCCTGCGGTGCCGTGCCCCGGATGGCTTGCACCAGCGGCGCGGCATGGCGTTCCACGGCTAGGGACGAGAGGCCATCGGCCACCACCAGCAGCAGGTCGCATCTCGCCTCCGGCGTGCCGCCATTGCCCTGGCGGCCCAGGCCGCGCAGCCGTTCGGCATCGGCATCGCCCAGGCGGCGGCCCAGGTCCGGGCGCAGCAGGTAGGTGGCACGGTCGGTGGCGGCGCTGGCCACCTGCAGCGGGGTGCCGCCTGCCGAGGCGAGCTGCGTGGCCAGGCCTTCGGCATCGAGTGGCCGGTGCACGGCATCGCGTGCCTGGGCGTGGGCCATGCCGAAATCCAGCAGTTCGCGCGTGGGGATGGCGGTGCCTGCGCGCCCCAGCGCCAGTCGCGCCGCCGTGTGGGCGCGCATGTCATCCCAGGGATCGGGCGGGGGGCCGGCGTCCGGGGTGGCGGGCGTGTCGGCCATCACCCGGCCCCTCCGATGCGCCGCAACTGTGTCAGCGTGGGCCGCTGCTGCGCGGCGGGCAGCAGGCGGCCGGCCCCGTCGGTCAGCTGCATGCGCTGCAGCCAGGCTTCGAACTCGGGCGCGCGCCGCAGGCCCAGCACCTCGCGCAGGTACAGCGCGTCGTGGAACGAGGTGCTCTGGTAGTTGAGCATGATGTCGTCCGCACCCGGCACGCCCATGATGAAAGTCAGGCCCGCCACGCCCAGCAGCGTCATCAGCGTGTCCATGTCGTCCGAATCGGCCTCGGCATGGTTGGTGTAGCACACGTCGCAGCCCAGCGGCACGCCCAGCAGCTTGCCGCAGAAGTGGTCTTCCAGGCCCGCGCGGATGATCTGCTTGCCGTCGTACAGGTACTCCGGCCCGATGAAACCGACCACGGTGTTGGTGAGCAGGGGCGAGAACGCGCGCGCCACGCCGTAGGACCGCGCCTCGCAGGTCTGCTGGTCCACGCCGTGGTGGGCGTCGGCCGACAGGGCACTGCCCTGGCCGGTCTCGAAATACATGACGTTGTCGCCCAGCGTGCCGCGCCGGAGCGACAGGGCCGCCTCGCGCGCCTCGTGCAGCAGGGCCAGGTTCACGCCGAAACCGGCGTTGGCCTTTTCGGTGCCGGCGATGGACTGGAACACCAGGTCCACCGGCGCGCCCTGCTCGATCATCTGGAGGGTGTGGGTCACGTGCGTGAGCACGCAGGACTGCGTGGGAATCCGCAGCGTGGCGATCACCTCGTCAAGCCGGTGCACCAGCCCCGTCAGGGCCGTGATGCTGTCCGTGGCCGGGTTGATGCCGATCACCGCGTCGCCCGCGCCGTAGAGCAGGCCGTCGATCATCGAGGCGGCGATACCGCGCAGGTCGTCCGTGGGGTGATTAGGCTGCAGCCGCACGGCCAGGTGCCCGGGCAGGCCGAGGGTGTTGCGAAAGCGCGTGGTCACCCGGCACCGGCGCGCGACGGCCACCAGGTCCTGGTTGCGCATGAGCTTGCTCACGGCCGCCGCCATCTCGGGCGTGAGGCCCGGGGCTACCGCGGTCAGCAGGGCGCTGTCCGCGGCCAGCAGCCAGTCGCGCAGCCCCCCGACGGTGAGGTGGGCGATGGGCTCGAAGGCCGCGGCATCGTGCGTGTCGATGATGAGGCGGGTGACCTCGTCGTCCTCGTAGGGCACCAGCGCTTCGCTCAGGAAGCGGTCGAGCGGCACATCGGCCAGGCACATGCGCGCGGCCATGCGTTCCACCGCCGTGCCCGCCGCGATGCCCGCCAGCACGTCGCCCGACCGGGCCGGCGTGGCCTTGGCCATCACGTCGCCCAGGTCGCGGAACTGCCAGCGCTGTCCGCCGGCGGTGTGGTGGTAGCGGCTGGCGGGCATGGGGCGTCGGGGGCCTTTCGTGGACGGTCAGGCGACGATGAGGTGGCTGCCGGCCGCCTGCAGCGCCGACAGGCCGGGCAGCGCGCGCGATCCCGCATCGGTCACGATGGTATCGATCTCGGGCAGGCCTGCATACACCACGCGGCTGGCCTGGCCGATCTTGCTGTGGTCGGCCAGCACGATGAGCCGCTGCGCCTGCGCCGCCATGGCGCGGGCGATGGCCGCCTCGTGGTGGTCGAAGCTGGTGGCCCCGTGCAGGCAGTGGATGCCCACGGGCGAGAGCAGCGCCACGTCGGCGCGGTAGCGGTGGATCTCGGCCACCGTGATGTCGCCGTGCGTGGCCCGCACCCCGGGGTCGGTGCGGCCGCCCAGCAGGATGACGTCGTTGCGCGCCGGGCGGCCGGCGTCGGCCCCGGCCAGCTGGAGCGCGGCGTTCAGGCTGTTGGTCACCACCGTCATCCCCGACAGGGACGACAGCTCCGCCGCCAGGAGGGTGGTGGTGCTGCCGGCATCGAGGAACAGCGTCTGCCCCGGCTGCAGCTGCCGCAGCGCGGCGCGGGCGATGGCGCGCTTTTCGCGCTCGCGCACCGCCTGGCGCACGGCCAGCGGGGGTTCGGGCGCCGGGCCGGGCGCGACCACGCCGCCGTGCACACGGCGCAGCACGCCCTGCGCCTCCAGCTCGACGAGGTCGCGCCGCACGGTCTCGCGCGAAACGTCGAGGTCCTTCACGATGCGCTCGGTGCTCACGCGGGTGAGCGTGGCCAGCAGTGTGCGGATGCGGATGAATCGTTCTTCCTGCAGCATGTCCTGTGATCCTGTCGTGTCGGTTCGTTCGCGGGTGGGGATAGCGCAGGGGCCGTGCCCGCGGCCCGGTGGTGCCGGGTGGCTCCGTTCACCCGCAGGCGCCGGTGTCCTGGGAGCATCGCGAAAGAACGGGGGAAGGGTGTGTGTGCGTTCCGTGCGGCCCCGGTCGGTGCGATGGGGGGCATGGGTGCCCAGTGTTATCTTTTGCAGGAAAGGGCACAAGCACCCAATATGCCAAGGTCAGGCGTCCGTTTCGTGACGGGTGCCAGCGCCGGGCAAGTAGTGGGGGGCGCCGTGTCGATAGATGATTTTGTAGTTAGCAATGCATAAATCATTCGTTCCGGTTTGGAGGTGTGCTGAATAAAGTGGCAACCCAGAGGGCCCCCGCCGGGCCCGTTCAAAGGTGGTTCACCATGTCGGCAGTTCTGTCCCACGACCCGGTTTCCGCGACGGCCATCGCCCTGGACGATGATGCCGCGCCGCAGCCCTTCGATATCCGCCCGGTGGCCGGCGCCGCAGGCCCGCTGGGCGCCGAGGTGGTGGGCCTCGATCTGTCGCGGCCCCTCGGCGCGCAGGACTTCGACCGCATCCACCGCGCGCACCTTGCGCACCACGTGCTGGTGTTCCGCGACCAGCGCATCACCCCGCGCCAGCACATCGATTTCAGCCGCCGCTTCGGCCCGCTGCAGATCCATGTGCTGAAGAACTTCCAGCTGGCCGATCACCCCGAGATCCTGATCGTCTCCAACATCAAGGACGCCGGTGGCCAGCCCATCGGGCTGGGCGATGCGGGCCATTACTGGCATTCCGATCTGTCGTACAAGGAAAAGCCCAGCCTGGGCTCGCTGCTGCATGCGCAGGAGCTGCCCGGCGAAGGCGGCGACACGCTGTTCGCCGACCAGCACGCGGCCTACGATGCCTTGCCCCTGGCGCTCAAGAACGCCATCGCCCCGCTGTCGGCCGAGCACATACCTGGCCAAGTACGAAGAGCTGCGCGCCCGCAGCCCCTGGCGCCCGAAGCTCACGCAGGCGCAGATCGACGAGGTGGCGCCTGCGGTGCATCCGGTGGTGCGCACCCACCCCGAAACCGGCCGCAAGGCGCTCTTCGTGAGCGAGCACTTCACCACGCGCCTCGTCGGCTTGCCCGACGATGAAAGCCGCGCGCTGCTGGACGAACTGTTCGCCGCCAGCGTGCGGCCCGAGTTCCTGTACCGGCACCGCTGGCTGCCGCACGACCTCGTGTTCTGGGACAACCGCTCGGTCATGCACCTGGCGGCTGGCACGCCCGACAGCGAGCGCCGCAAGCTCTACCGCACCACGGTCGAGGGCGACCTGCCGTTCTGAACGGCCGCCGCCTTCGCCTTGCGTTACTCCCTTCCCCTTCTTCGTTGCTTCTCGCTTCTCGCGCCAGGAAATGCCCACCATGCACCAGCCTTCACGCCGCGGCATCGCCCGCCGCACCCTTGCCGCCCTGGCCGCTGCCGGCCTCATCGCCTGCGGCCTGGGGCTACCCGCCGCTTCGCACGCGGCCGAAGGCCAGTTGCGCATCGCGCAGCAGTTCGGCGTGGTGTATCTGCTGTTGAACGTGGCGCAGGACCAGAAGCTCATCGAAAAGCACGGCAAGGCGGCGGGCATCGACATTCAGGTCGATTACCTCCAGCTGTCCGGCGGCTCGGCGGTCAACGATGCCCTGCTGTCCGGCAACATCGACATCGCAGGCGCTGGCGTGGGCCCGCTGTTCACGCTGTGGGACCGCACCAAGGGCCGCCAGAACGTGAAGGGCGTGGCCTCGCTGGGCAACTTTCCGTACTACCTGGTGAGCAACAACCCCAAGGTGAAGACGCTGGCCGACTTCACCGAGCAGGACCGCATCGCGCTGCCCGCCGTCGGCGTGTCGGTGCAGTCGCGCGTGCTGCAGATGGCCTCGGCCAAGCTCTGGGGCGACAAGGAGTTCAATCGCCTGGACAAGATCCAGGTGGCCCTGCCGCACCCCGATGCCGCCGCCGCGATCATCAAGGGCGGCACCGAGATCACGGGCCATTTTGGCAACCCGCCGTTCCAGGAACAGGAACTGGCCGGCAACCCGGCCGCGCGCATCGTGCTCAACTCCTACGACGTGCTGGGCGGGCCTTCGTCGGCCACCGTGCTGTACGCGACCGAGAAATTCCGCCGCGAGAACCCCAAGACCTACAAGGCGTTCCTGGATGGCCTGGACGAGGCCGCCAAGTTCATCACCGCCCATCCGGAGAAGGCGGCGGACATCTACCTGCGCGTGACCGGCGCCAAGACCGACCGGGACCTGCTGCTCAAGATCATCAAGAACCCGGAAGTCCAGTTCAAGGTGAAGCCCGAGAACACGCTGGGCATGGGCCAGTTCCTGCACCGCGTGGGCGCCATCAAGAACGCGCCGACCACGCTCAAGGACTATTTCTTCGAAGACGCCCACACCGCGGGCGGCAACTGAAGCGCGCCATGCGGCTGGGACCCCTTTTCCCCGCGCTGATGGAGCGCCTGGAGCCCGAGACCGGCGGCGCCGGCGGTGGCGTGGCCCCGGCGGCCGGCCCGCTGCCCAGCCGCGCGGCGGACCCGTCGGCGCTGCTGCACGTGGAAGGCGTGAGCATCGACTACCGCACGCGCGACACCGTGGTGCGTGCCACGCACCGGGTGGATTTCCAGGTGCATGCGGCCGACCGCTTCGTGCTGCTGGGCGCTTCGGGCTGCGGCAAATCGACGCTGCTCAAGGCCATTGCAGGCTTCATCCCGCCGAGCGAAGGCCGCATCGTGCTCGGCGGCCAGCCCGTCACGCGGCCGGGGCCCGACCGAGTGGTGGTGTTCCAGGAGTTCGACCAGCTGCCGCCCTGGAAGACCGTGCGCGAGAACGTCATGTTCCCGCTGCTGGCCGCACGCCGCGCCAGCCGCGCCGAGGCCGCTGAGCGCGCGGCGCTCTACCTCGACAAGGTGGGGCTGTCCCGGTTCGCCGATGCGCACCCGCACCAGCTGTCGGGCGGCATGAAGCAGCGCGTGGCCATCGCCCGTGCCCTGGCCATGCAGCCGCGCGTGCTGCTGATGGATGAGCCCTTCGCCGCGCTCGATGCGCTCACGCGCCGCCGCATGCAGGAAGAACTGCTGGGGCTGTGGGACGAGTTCCGCTTCACGCTGATCTTCGTCACCCATTCCATCGAAGAAGCGCTGGTGGTGGGCAACCGCATCGCCATCCTGTCGCCGCACCCGGGGCGGCTGCGCGCCGAGGTCAACTGCCACCAGTTCGGGCTGCACAGCCTGGGCGGCACGGCGTTCCAGGCCACGGCCCAGCGCATCCACCGGCTGCTGTTCGACGAGCCGGCGCCCGGTGGCGGCGCGGCCGGGCCGGTGCAGGCCGAGGTGCAGGCGCACGAGCGGGCCGTGCCTTCCGCCGCGGCGCGGCCGATCGGCGGCCTGCCTTTCCAGATTTCCGTATGACCGCTGCCCTCACCCCTTCCGTGGATACCGCGCCCCGTGCGCGGCCCGAGCCGCCCGTGCGGCCGGAGTTCGAAGGCCCGCTCGCGCCGCTCGAAGGCATTGCGCCCCAGCAGCCGCTGCCGCTGTTCGCACGCGTGTGGCAGCAGCAGGCCGTGCGCCGGCTCGCCATCCTGGCGGTGCTGGCCGTGCTGTGGGAGCTGCTGGCGCGCTGGCAGAACAACGATCTGCTGCTGCCCACCTTCGTGCAGACCGCCCGGGCCCTGGTCGAGGGCCTGGCGTCGGGCGAGCTGCTGGCCAAGGCCGCGATCTCGCTGTCGGTGCTGCTCAAGGGCTACCTGGCCGGCATCGCGGGGGCCTTCGTGCTGACCACGCTGGCGGTATCGACCCAGTTCGGGCGCGATCTGCTGTCCACGCTGACCGCCATGTTCAACCCGTTGCCCGCGATCGCGCTGCTGCCGCTGGCGCTGCTGTGGTTCGGCCTGGGGCAGGGCAGCCTGGTGTTCGTGCTGGTGCACTCGGTGCTGTGGCCGCTGTCGCTGGCCACCTACGCGGGCTTTCAGGGCGTGCCCGAGACCCTGCGCATGGCCGGGCGCAACTACGGCCTCACGGGCATCCGCTACGTGCTGCAGATCCTGGTGCCGGCGGCGCTGCCGTCCATCCTGTCGGGCCTGAAGATCGGCTGGGCCTTTGCCTGGCGCACGCTGATCGCCGCCGAGCTGGTGTTCGGCGCGTCGTCGGGCAAGGGGGGCCTGGGCTGGTACATCTTCCAGAACCGCAACGAGCTCTACACCGACAAGGTGTTCGCCGGCCTGGCGCTCGTGATCCTCATCGGGCTGCTGGTGGAGACGCTGGGCTTTCACACCCTGGAGCGCCTGACGGTGCGCCGCTGGGGTGTGCAGCGCTGACCGAACGGCCCGCTGCACGGGGGCGCGTGCGGGCGGGGGCCATGCCCCTGGGCTTTCAGGCCCCTGGCCGGCCGATCCGGGGGGCGAAAATCCGCAAGCCCTACACTTGCAGCCCATGTTTCGCTGGCTGATCGTCGTTTTTCTCGCGCTGGTGCTCATCAACGGCCTCACGCCGCTGCTGCAGCGCCTGGGGATGGGGCGTCTGCCGGGGGACTTCCGGTTCCGTCTGTTCGGTCGCGAGTGGTTTATTCCACTCACCAGCACGCTGCTGCTCAGCGCCTTGGCGAGCCTGATCGCCAAGTGGGTGTGAGGCCCGCGCGTCGCCTGTCACGGATTTTCCATCTGCCCTTGTCACACTGGGCGCGCCCGATGTCCCGGCCGCCCCTTTGAAAGTCGTTTTTCCCATGTTCCGCTCCATCGCCCGGCTGCTGCCGCTGCTCGCCTGCGCCATCGCGCCGTTTTCCGCCATGGCCCAGGGCCCGGCCAACACCTTGCAACGCATCCAGGAAACCCATTCCATCACCCTGGGCGTGCGCGAAGCGGCCTGGCCGTTTTCGTTCCTGGACGACAAGAAGGCCCCCGCGGGCTACTCCGTGGACCTGTGCCTGGCCGCGGTCGATGAGATCAAGCGCACGCTCAAGCTCAAGGAGCTGGACGTGAAATACAAGGTGGTGAGCGGCACGGAACGCATTCCCAAGCTGGAAGCCGGCGAGATCGATCTCGAATGCGGCTCCACCACCAACACCAAGGCGCGCCAGGATCGCGTGGCGTTCAGCAACACCGTCTTCGTGGCGGGCATCCGCGTGCTGGTGCCCAAGGGCGTGAAGATGGATGTGCTGCAGGACCTGGCCGGACTGCCCGTGGCAGTGAGCAAGGGCACGACGTCCGAGAAGCTCCTGACCCAGCTCGCCGTCAACGAGGTGAAGATGCAGCTCAAGGTGTTCGCGTCCGACACCGAGGCCTACAAGGCCTTCCAGGACGGCACCGTGCGCGCCTATGCCAACGACGATTCGCTGCTGCTCGGCATGGCCGCCAAGAACAAGGCCGCGGACAAGGTGGAACTGAGCAAGTTCGTGCTGTCGGTGGAGCCGTACGCCATCATGATGCGCAAGGGCGATACCGAGCTGGGCGCCGTGGTGGACCGCACGCTGAACCGCCTGTTTTCGAGCCGCGACATCGACCCGCTGTACAAGAAATGGTTTGCCACCGAGCAGTTCAACCTGCCCATGGCGCGCCTGAGCCGCGAGAGCTTCAGCCGCCCGAACAAGGAGCCGGGCGTGGCGATGATCCTGGGCTACTCCATCTGAGGTCCCTGCCAGGCGCGCCGGCGGTCGGCCCTGGCCTACATGCCGCCGCCGCCGCCCCGCCGATACTGGCGGGCAACGCCTGCGTCCGTTGACCGCCGCCGCCCCTGCGGGCCGGCCGGGCCCAGGCCCTGCACGAACGCGAGGTGGTAATGAGAGCATGCATCGACATCGGCGGCACGAAGATCGCCGTCGCCCTGGCGCCCGCGGGCACCGGCCTGGCCGAACTGGTGGCGCGCCGCACCGAGCCCACCGCCAAGACCGGCGCACCCGACGCCCTGGCCCGGCAGGCCCTGCGCATGGTGGACGAGGCCTGCGCCGAAGCGGGCATCACCCGCGCGCAATTGCAGGCCACCGGCGTCTCGGCCTGCGGCCCCTTCGCGCTGCGCGACGGCCAGGTGGAACTGGCCACCCCCAACATCTGCGGCGGCCTGGCCGGCCCCGGGCGCGACGCGCCGAACGACTGGATGCAGATCCCCCTGCAGGCGCCGCTGGCGGCCGCGCTGGGCACGGTCCATGCGCAGAACGATGCCGTCGCCGCGCTGCTCGCCGAGCGCCGCTGGGGCGCGCTGCAGGGCCTGGACCACTGCGCCTACGTGACCTGGAGCACCGGCGTGGGCGTGGGCCTGTGCGTGGACGGCCGGGTGCTGCGCGGCAAGAACGGCAACGCGGGCCATGCGGGCCACAGTTTTTCCAGCGACGGGCCGGGCGATGCCCTGTGCGGCTGTGGCAACGTGGGCGACGTGGAGTCGCTCGTGGCCGGCAGCTCGATGCCGCGCCGCTTCGGCCACGACGCCGAACAACTGGTGGATGCGGCCAGGCGGGGCGATGCCGCCGCGCACGCCGCGGTGGCGGGCATGTGCCGCGTGCTGGGCCGCATGCTCTACAACCTGGTGGCCACGCTGGATCTGCAGCGCATCAGCCTCGGGGGCAGCGTGTTCCTGCACCACCAGGACTACCTGCTGCCGCCGCTGCAGGCCGAGGTGTCGGCGCACCTGCCTGCGCTCACGGCCGGGGTGCGGCTGGTGCCGGCCGGCCTGGGCCTGCAGGTGGGCGACTATGCGGCGCTGGCGGTGGCGAGCGGCTGAGATGGATCGGCCTTCAACCGCCTCGCTCCGTTGGTTCGCCCGGCCGTGCTCCCGCACTGCCAGCGGCTTCCTGCCGGGTGGTCCGGCGGAAGGCCAAACCGCATGAACCGTTACATGGCGGCCCGGTCGGGGGGACGATAATCCGGCCCCATGCACATCCGCTTCACCAAGATGCAGGGCGCGGGCAACGATTTCGTCGTGATCGATGAAACCCAGGGCCGCCTCGGCCTCACCGCCGCGCAATACCGCTTCCTGGGCGACCGCCACTTCGGCGTGGGCGCCGACCAGATCCTCACCGTCCGTCCCTCGCCCGCCGAGGGCATCGACTTCGAATACGTCATCCACAACGCCGACGGCGGCGAGGTGGAGCAGTGCGGCAACGGCGCGCGCTGCTTCGCCCGCTTCGTGCGCGACAAGGGCCTGACCACCCGCGACCGCATCCGCGTGCGCACCCGCGCTGGCGACATCGCCCCCGAACTCACCCCCGACGGCCGCGTGACGGTGGACATGGGCCGCCCGGTGCTCGATCCCGCGCGCGTGCCGTTCGACACCACGGGCCTCACCCCCATCATGCAGGGCTTGGGGCAAAAATGGCCTCTGGCGCATGATCCACTAGGGCATGACGCTATTATTTTTGTAGCGGTCGTTTCCATGGGCAATCCGCACGCGGTGCAGCTTGTGGACGACGTGGACACCGCGCCCGTCGCGCAGACCGGGCCGCTCATCGAGCGCCACGCGCGCTTTCCGCAGCGCGTGAACGCGGGCTACCTCCAGGTCGTGGACCGCACCCGGGTGCGCCTGCGCGTGTACGAGCGCGGCGCCGGCGAGACGCTGGCCTGCGGCACGGGCGCCTGCGCCGCCGTGGTGGCGGGCATCCGCCTGGGGCTGCTCGATGCGCGCGTGGACGTGCAGACGCGTGGCGGCCTCCTCACCATTGCCTGGAACGGCGGCGACACGGACCCGGTCTTCATGACCGGTCCCGCCACCACCGTCTTCGAAGGCCAGATCGACATTCCCGACACACCATGACCATTCCCCACAGCACCCAGGTTCCCCCCATCACCGAAGACGACATCGCCGAGTTCCTGGCGCAGACGCCGGGCTTTTTCGAGCGCCACGCCGAGGTGCTGGCCAGCGTGCAGATCACCAGCCCCCACGGCCAGCGGGCTGTGAGCCTGCAGGAACGCCAGGCCGAGATGCTGCGCGAGAAGATCAAGGGCCTGGAGCAGCGCATCATGGAAATGGTGCGCAACAGCAACGAGAACGCCGCCATCGCCCACAAGATCCACCGCTGGACGCGCGAGCTGGCCGAGGCCCGCAACCCCTCCAGCCTGCCGAACGTGGTGGAGGAGGGCATCCGCCGCCTGTTCGACGTGCCCCAGGCCGCGCTGCGCCTGTGGGACGTGGCCCCCACCTATGCCGGTGCGGCCTACGCCCAGGGCGCGAGCGAGGATGCGCGGGCCTTCGCCTCGTCGCTGACCATGCCGTTCTGCGGGCCCAACCTGGGGTTCGAGCCCACGGCGTGGCTGCCCGATGCATCGCAGGTGCAGTCGCTGGCCCTGCTGCCGCTGCGCGAAGGCGCGATCGACAGCACCGAGCCGGCCTTCGGTCTGCTGGTGCTGGGCTCGGCCGATCCGCACCGCTTCGATGCCGCCATGGGCACGGATTTTCTCGCCCGCATGGCGGAGCTGGCGAGCGGCGCGCTCTCGCGCCTGCGCTGAGCGGCGGCGCCGGCCCCTTGCCCGCCGGCGCCTTCTGCCTTTCTTTTCCCCTGCATCGCCGCCTGCCATGACCGAACCGGTGCCCACCGCCGATGCCGAGCCGGCACCGGCCGCCACCGCGCCCACCGATCCGGCGGTGCTGCGCTACCTGGAGCACGTGCGCGTGGAAAGGCGCCTGGCTGCCCGCACCCTGGCCCTGTACACGCTGGACCTGGACAAGCTCGCCCGCTTCGCCGAAGGCGCGGGCGTGCCGCTGCTGGGCCTGGCCACCGCGCACATCCGCCGCTTCGTCGCGCAGATGCACAGCGGCGGGCGCAGCGGGCGCGGCATCGCGCTCATCCTCTCGGGATGGCGCGGGTTCTTCACCTGGGCCGGGCAGCAGGGCCTGGTGCCGCACAACCCTGTGCAGGGCGTGCGGGCGCCGCGCGCGCCCAAGCCGCTGCCCAAGGCCCTGCCCGTGGACGATGCGGTGCGCCTGGCCGAGTTCGAGCACGCGGGCGGCGACCCCTGGCTGGAGGCGCGCGACGCCGCCATGGTGGAGCTGCTCTACGGCTGCGGCCTGCGGGTGGGCGAACTGGTGGGGCTGGATGCCGCGCCCGGCCCCGACACCCAGCTCCAGGGCCGCGGCTGGATCGACCTGGAGGCCGGCGAGGCGCATGTGTTCGGCAAGGGCTCCAAGCGCCGCAGCGTGCCGGTGGGCACGGCCGCACTGGCTGCGCTGCAGGCCTGGCTGGCGCAGCGCCCGCAGCCCTTCGGCGGCGCTGCGTCGGCGCGGCTGGATGCGGCGCTGTTCGTGGGCCAGCGCGGCCAGCGGCTCACGGCGCAGTCGATCTGGCTGCGCCTGCGCCAGCGCAGCCAGCAGGCGGGGCTGACCACGCCCGTGCACCCGCACATGCTGCGCCACTCGTTCGCCAGCCATCTGCTGCAGTCGAGCGGCGACCTGCGCGCGGTGCAGGAGCTGCTCGGGCACGCCAACATCACCACCACGCAGGTCTACACGCGGCTCGATTTCCAGCACCTGGCCAAGGTGTACGACGCGGCCCATCCGCGCGCCCGCAAGAAATCCAGCGACTGAGGGGCCGGCCGCTGGCGCCGGGCCTGGAGGCCGGCGGCCGGCCGCGGGGCGGGATCAGCCGCGCACCAGGCGCCGCGGGATGCGCGGGGCCGCCAGGACGGGGTCCTGGGGCAGCTTGAAGGCCGCCACCGAGGCCAGCAGTTCGCGGGCCCGGCTGCTCAGGGCAGCGGCGGCCGCGGCCATTTCCTCGACCATGGCGGCGTTGTGCTGGGTGGTCTGGTCCATCTGCGTCACGGCGCCGTTGATCTGGTCCACGCCCTCGCTCTGCTCGCGGCTGGCGGCGGTGATCTCGCCGACCAGGCCGGTCAGGCCGCCGATGCTGCTCACCACGCTGCCCATGGTCTGGCCTGCGCGGTCCACCAGGGCCGTGCCCGCGTTCACGCGGTCCACGCTGGCGGTGATGAGGCCCTTGATCTCGCCGGCCGCCTGCGCCGCGCGCTGGGCCAGGTTCCGCACCTCGCCCGCCACCACGGCGAAACCCCGGCCCTGGTTGCCGGCGCGGGCCGCTTCCACGGCGGCGTTCAGCGCCAGGATGTTGGTCTGGAAGGCGATGGCATCGATGACACCGATGATGTCCGCGATCTGGCGGCTGCTGTCGTTGATGCCGCGCATGGTCTGGATCACGTCCGACACCACCGCGCCGCCCTCGCGGGCCACGGCGGACGCGGTCTGCGCCAGCTGGTCGGCCTGCCGCGCGCTGTCGGCGTTGTGGCGCACGGTGGCGCTCAACTGCTCCATGGACGCCGCCGTCTGCTGCAGCGCGCCGGCCTGGCCCTCGGTGCGCGCCGACAGGTCGCCGTTGCCCTGGGCGATCTGCGCCGCAGCGGCCGAGACGCTCTCGGCGCCCTCGTGGATGGCGGTCACCACGGTGGCCAGGTGGTCGCGCATGTGGCGCAGCTGCGCCATCAGGCTGGTGTCGTCGCCGGGGGCGAGGGCGATGGCCACGGTGAGGTCGCCCTGGGCCACGCTGCGCGCCAGGGCGGCGGCGGTGGCGGGCTCGGCGCCCAGTTCGCGCAGGATGCTGCGCGCCACGAGGTAGCCGAAGCCGAGCGCGGCCAGCACGCCCGCCGCCACGGCCACCACGATCCCCAGGCGGGTGTCGGCGAAGGCCACCTCGGCGGCTTCGTAGTCGACCTGCGCCGTGTCCAGCTGCACCTGCGTGAGGGACGACAGCACCGTCTGCAGCGGGTCGAGCGCCGGGTACATCTCGCGGGCGGCGAAGGCGGTCAGCCCCGGGATGTCGCCGGCGTGCAGCAGGCCTTCGAGCCGCGCCACCGCCGCATCGGCGGCCAGTTGCAGCGGGCGAAATTGCGCGACCAGCCGGCGCTCCTCGCCGATCAGCGGGGCGGACAGGTAGGCCGACCACTGGGCGTCGATGTCCTTGCGTGCGCTGGCGATCGAGTCGAGGCCCTGCCGGGGCGTCATGGCGCCGTCGCGCACCTTGTGCGCCGTGTCCACGACGTTCACGGCATAGGCGTCCGCCACGATCTTGATCTGCTTGAGCGGCACGACGCGGTCGTGATAGACCGACACGAGTGCGGCATTGGAGCCCGCCATGCCCAGCAGGCCGGCGGTGCCGACGCCGGCGGCGAGCAGGCACAGGAGGGCCAGGAGCAGGGCCAGGCGGGTGGCGACTTTCAAAGGACCGAAGTGCAGCATGTGGTGTTTTCTCCCTGAAATTGTTGGAATGCTTGGTGCTTGGATGTGCGTCTCCTGCCAGGGGGCTGGAGATGGGGTGGATGGTAGGAATCTGTGAGCGGATGTTTCTCAACAATGCTCAAATGTTGCTTTGCGTCCTCCCGGCCCGGCCGCGCGCCACCGGGCCCGCGCCATGCCTTTCGCCGGGGCGGCGCACGGGCATCGCACAATCGCGGGCATGAAAACCCTACGCCTTCGACCCGGCAAAGAGCGCTCCCTGCTGCGCCGCCACCCCTGGATCTTCGAATCGGCCATCGCCAAGGGCGGCGGCGACAGCGGCGAGACCGTGCGCGTGGAGTCGCACGAGGGCCAGTTCCGCGCCTGGGCCGCGTTCAGCCCGACCTCGCGCATCCGCGCACGCGTGTGGAGCTTCGACGAAGCCCAGCGCATCGATGCTTCTTTTTTCATAGCAGCATGCCGGCGTTCCATATGCGCCAGAGGCCGATTTGGCATTGAAAGCGATGGCGTGCGCCTGGTGCACGGCGAGTCCGACGGGCTGCCCGGCCTGATCGTGGACCGCTATGGCGACACCCTGGTGGCGCAGTTCACCAGCGCCGGCACCGAGCGCTGGAAGGCCGTGATCGCCGACGCGCTGCTGCAGGAGACCGGGCTGGTGCGCCTCTACGAACGCTCCGATGCCAGCGTGCGCGGGCTGGAAGGGCTGGAGCCCGCCACCGGCTGGCTGCGCGGCGAGGGCGAGACGGGCCTGTCGATCCGTGAACACGGCTGGCGCCTGACGCTGGACATCGCCGAAGGCCACAAGACCGGCTTCTATCTGGACCAGCGCGACAGCCGCAAGCGCTTTGCCGACGCCACGCAGCGCCTGGGCTTCCAGCGCGTGCTCAACTGCTACTGCTACACGGGTGGGTTCACCGTCGCGGCGCTCTCGGGCGGGGCAGGGCACGTGACCTCGATCGATTCGTCCGGCCCGGCGCTGGAGCGCGCCCGGGCGCACGTCGCCCTGAACGGCTTCGAGGCCGGCCGCGCGGATTTCCTCGATGCCGATGTGAACGCCTCGCTGCGGCAGTTCCTCAAGGACGGGCGCACCTTCGACGCCATCGTGCTGGACCCGCCGAAGTTCGCGCCCACCGCCGCGCACGCCGACCGGGCCGCGCGCGCCTACAAAGACATCAACCGCCTGGCACTGCAGCTGCTGGAGCCGGGCGGCATGCTGTACACCTTCTCGTGCTCGGGCGGCATCAGCGCCGACCTGTTCCACAAGATCGTCGCCTCGGCCGGGGCCGATGCGGGGGTGGACGGCTTCATCCTGGAGCGCCTGGGCGGCGCGCCCGACCACCCCATGACGCTGGAGTTTCCCGAGGGCGAATACCTCAAGGGCCTGGCGGTGATGCGCAAATAACCGGCCGCGCTCAGCCGCCCGCGCCGAACACTTCGACGCGCCCGCGGCCGTTGTGCTTGGCCCGGTAGCAGGCCACGTCGGCATCGTGCAGCACCACGTCGGGGCTGTCGCTGTGGCTGGAGAAGACGCGCACCCCCACGCTGGCGCCCACGCGGAAGCGGGCGCCTTCGGCGGCGAAGTCCTGCTGGTGGATGGCCTGGACGATCTTCGCCCCCACGGCCTGCGCCTGCTGCGTCTCGCAGGCCTGCAGCACCACGACGAATTCGTCGCCGCCGATGCGCACCAGCGTGTCGGCCATGCGCACCGACTGGCGCAGCAGCACGGCCACCTGGCACAGCACCTGGTCGCCCGCGCCGTGGCCCGCCGCGTCGTTCACCGCCTTGAAGCCGTCCAGGTCGATGTACAGCAGGGCATGCGGCCCAGGCTGGCCGGACAGCGTCTGCACGATCGAGTGCAGCCCGCGCCGGTTCTGCAGGCCCGTGAGCGCATCGTGCAGGCTTTCCTCGCGCAATTGGTCCGTCAGCGCGCGCAGTTCGTCCTGGCGCCGCTTGTCGGTGCTGATGTCGGTGTGGAAGGCGCAGGTCTGCCCGTCGGCCATGCGGTTCATGGCCACCCGCACCCAGCGGCCGCCGGGCAGGGGCACCTCGAACGGCACCCCGGCGAAGTTCAGGCTGTCGTGCAGGGCGGCGACGATGTCTTCGGCGCGCGCCGCGTATTCGTCCGGGGCGCAGGCCGACGCCCAATGCTGGCGCACCACCTCGGCGTAGCTGCGCCCGAGCGCCGCCACCTTCGAGGGCAGGCCGTACATGGCAAGAAAGTGGTCGCTCGCAAACACGATGCGCCCGTCGCCGCTTTGCACCGAGGCGCCGTCGCCCGCGTGTTCGAGCATCTGCAGCGCATCGTCGGTCGGCCGGTCGGCCGGTCGGCGGGAGGCGGTGCGGGCGCCTGGGTGGGCATGGGAAGGGCGGCCTCGGCCACCTCCAGCCAGATGCGCACGCGGTGCCCATCGCCCATGGAGGACGCCGCCACCCGCAGCCAGCGGCCTCGGTGCTGGAAGACGTAGGGGCGCGTCTGCTGCACGTGCCGCGCGATGCCGTCGGCCACATGGCGCTCCAGGTAGCGCAGGTCATCCGGGGCCAGGCGCTGGCGGTAGAAGCGGCGCAGGTTGTCCGCGTACGGCTCGCCGGCGTGGACGTGGCCGTCGTGCTCTGGAAAGAAGCGCAGGAAGCTCTGGTTCCACAGCACGGTGCGGTGCTGGTCGTCGAAGACGCACAGGGCGATGCCCAGGGAGTCGAGCAGCGTGGCGGTCAGGCGGTAGTCCATGGCCAAAACGTATCAAAAAGCTTCTTCGATAGTCAATGTATAGCAGGGCGATGACGGTGTTGCGCTCGATGGGGGTGCTTGACAGCGCCGCTACACTGGATGATGGTCCTGCAGCCGCCTTCGCGGCCGCGCTGCAGAGGCCGGCGCGCCGTGCTTTTTCTTTCTTTCCGCGTTGCGGCACCCGCTGTTTCACCCAAGGCTTTTCTCCATGTCCCTCATTCCCGCCACCATCCTGACCGGCTTCCTGGGCTCGGGCAAGACCACGCTGCTCAAGCGCCTGCTGTCCGAGGCCCACGGCCAGAAGATCGCCGTGATCGAAAACGAATTCGGCGAAGAGAACATCGACAACGACATCCTGGTCACCGAGTCCAAGGAGCAGATCGTGCAGATGAGCAACGGCTGCATCTGCTGCACCATCCGCGAGGACCTGCGCGAGACGCTGCAGCAGCTGGCCGCCAAGAGGCGCAAGGGCCTGCTCGACTTCGAGCGCATCGTGATCGAGACCACGGGCCTGGCCGACCCCGGCCCCGTGGCGCAGACCTTCTTCATGGACGAGGAGATCGCCGAGACCTACCTCATCGACTCCATCATCACCCTGGTGGACGCCAAGCACGCCCCCCAGCAGCTCAACGACCGCCAGGAAGCGCGCCGCCAGGTGGGCTTCGCCGACCAGATCTTCCTGTCCAAGACCGACCTCGTGGGCAAGGAGGAGGCCGACGCCCTGATCCACCGCCTCAAGCACATGAACCCGCGCGCGCCGATCAAGGCCGTGCATTTCGGCGAGGTGCCTCTGGCCGAGGTGCTGGACCTGCGCGGCTTCAACCTGAACGCCAAGCTCGACATCGACCCGGATTTCCTCAAGGAAGACGACCACGGGCATGACCACGACCATGGGCATGACCACCACGATCACGACCACGCGCATGGCGAGCATTGCGACCACCCCTCGCACCAGCACGGCCAGGGACATGGCCACCACCATCACCACGACGATGACGTCAAGAGCTTCGTCTACCGCGCCGAGCGCCCGTTCGATCCCGCCAAGCTGGAAGACTTCCTGGGCGCCATCGTCAACATCTACGGCCCGCGCATGCTGCGCTACAAGGGCGTGCTGAACATGAAGGGCACCGAGCGCAAGGTGATCTTCCAGGGCGTGCACCAACTCATGGGCAGCGATCTGGGCCCGCAGTGGGCCGAGGGCGAGCAGCGCCTGAGCAAGATGGTCTTCATCGGCATCGACCTGCCCAAGGACATCTTTCTCCAAGGCCTGGGACAGTGCCTGGCCGAGTAGGACAGGACCCCGTTTGGGGCTTGCCGCACCGGCTTGTGTGATATCTGCCACTTTCCAGTTCGCGCCGGGCCTGGATCGATACAATCGCGCCCCGGTAAAACGCCGGAAGGCCTGCTACTGCCCCTGGAGCCGCGTCGCGTGCTCAGGGCCCGCCCCTACTGCGAGGAGACAGGAAGTGAAAGCCGAACCCAGCAAACCCGAGGCGGATGCCAAGGCACCCTCCAGCGGCACCGTCCGCGCGGCCGCCAAGGCGCCCGCCAAGTCCAAAGCCGCCGTGCCGGTGCCTGCCTCCGCGGGGCCTTCGAGCGAACCCGCGCGCAGTCCCCGGCCTTCTTCCCGTTTGGCCCAATTGACCGTACCATCCATGGCACCCGCGGTGGCCTCCACCGCCGCCAAAGCCAGCTATACACACACCATGCCTACGACCCTGCAACCGCAAAATTCCGTCGCGGCCGCCAAGAAAGATCCCAAGCTGGCCGGCAACTGGAAAACCAAGTCTGCCGAAGAACTGAGCGACGCCGAAGTGCTCGCCATGCCCGACAGCGAGTACATGAACGAAAAGCAGCTGGCGTTCTTCCGCCACAAGCTGGTGCAGCTCAAGCAGGACATGCACAACAACGCCGGTGAAACCACCGAGCACCTGCGCGAAGACACCGTGGTCGTGCCCGACCCCGCCGACCGCGCCACCATCGAAGAAGAGCACGCCCTTGAACTGCGCACGCGCGACCGCGAACGCAAGCTGCTCAAGAAGATCGAGCAATCCATCGGCCGCATCGATGCGGGCGACTACGGCTACTGCGACGAGACGGGCGAGCCCATCGGCGTCGGCCGGCTGCTGGCGCGCCCCACGGCCACGCTGTCGCTGGAAGCGCAGCAGCGCCGCGAACTCAAGCAAAAGATGTTCGGGGACTGACCGGCCGATCCTGTCTTCCCTTTTTGCGCGGCGAGCGACCTGACCCACCATCCATGAGCAAGGAAGAGTCTTCCCCCGGCCTGTTGTCCAAGATGGTTCGGTTCGTCCGCAACCCCACGGTCAACTGGACCGATCTCGACTCCATCGACGCCGACCGCGAAAGCCAGTACAGCAAGCAGATGCTCAAGGAGATGATCGAGCGCAAGCGCCGCAACGATTTCGTGCGGCGCCGGGAGTTCGATCAGTTGCGCAAGCTGCGCAAGCGCGAGGCCCTGCAGGGCCAGCGCACCGAAGACCCGACCGCGCGGCCTTCGTTCTTCCAGAGCAGCATGGCATCACCCGATGACCGGGCCGTCACGCTCAAGAAGATCGACGAGATCGAAGCGCAGATGTCCCAGCAGTGGTGGAAGAGCAAGAACACCCCCACGCCCAGCGAACTGGGTGACTCCGCCGCCACCGCCACCGATTCCACCATCGCCACGGCCCACGACCGGGCCTTCGCCCCCACGGCACCCGCCAGCCTGCCTGGCGTGCTGTCGGCGCCGACCGCCGTGCAGCCGCTGTTTTCGGGCGAGAGCCTGCTGCCCTCCGGCGCGTCCGAGGGGGCCGGCGCAGCGCCATCGCCTTCGCAGGCGGTGCCGGCAGCCGCTGCTGCATACGCCCCGCCACCGGCCCCCGAGGTGGCCCCCGCAGAACCGGAGGAATTCGTGCACGAACCCGACCTCGAGGAAGCCGCCATCCGCTTTGCCAATGGCGACCATGCCGGCGCGGAGTCCGGCCTGCTCGAAGTGCTGGCGCAGCACGAGCAGGACGATCCCCAGCAGCAGCTGGAGATCTGGATGACGCTGTTCGACTTGTACCGCGCCATCGGGGAGCACGAGCGCTTCGATGCGCTGGCGATCGACTACGCGGCCCGGTTCAGCCGCTCGGCGCCACTGTGGTTTTCCATGCCCGAGCTGCTGGGCCTGCAGGCGCAGCCCGCGCCGGCCGCCCCGGGCTTCGCGCAGCGCGAGTTCAGCTGGAACTCGCCGACCACGCTGGCCGCGCAATCGGTGGTGGCGCTGCAGGCGTCGCTCGCCCGCGCCGCGCCGCCCTGGACGCTGACCTGGTCGCGCCTGGCCGCCATCGACGAGGCGGCCGTGCCGCTGCTGGCCAACCTGTTCACGCAGTGGGCGGAGCAGGAGGTGCAGCTGACGTTCTTCGGCGTGGAGGCGCTCAACACGGTGCTGGAAGCCCGCACCCAGTCCGGTGACCGGGATACGTCCCCCGAGTGGTGGCGCCTGCGCATGGCGGCGCTGCGCCTCATGGGCCGACCCGACGAGTTCGAACTCGTGGCACTCGACTACTGCGTGACCTACGAGGTCTCGCCGCCATCGTGGATTTCGCCGCGATGCAGCTATTCCAGCGACGACGGCGGGGCCCCGGTGCCCGAAGATGCCACGTCCTCCGATTTGCATGCCTCGGGCTACGGCGATCCTTCGTCCATGCCGGCGGGCCTGGAGAGCGCCGAGCCTTCAGCCTCGCTGTCCGGCCACATCGAGGGCGATGCAGTGCCGCTGCTGGCGCCGTTCGAGGAGCAGGTGAAGCCCGGCGCGCCGCTGATCATCGCGTGCGACCGCCTGGTGCGCGTGGACTTCGCGGCGGCCGGCTCGGTGCTCAACTGGGCGGCCGAGCAGCAGGCCCACGGCCATGCGGTCCACTTCGTCAACCTGCAGCGGCTGGTGGCGGTGTTCTTCAACGTGATCGGCGTGAACGAACACGCCTGGGTCGTTCCGCGCAAGAACTGACCCTCGGGGCAGGGCGCCGCCAGGGCGCGCTGGCCGCTCTTCATGCCCCGTGCAACGCCGTGCGCTGGGGCCGTTGCAAACCGTGCAGGCATCCCCACATGCCAACGCTATGGAACAGTTTCACGGCACCACCATCCTCAGCGTCCGCCGCCAGACGGCGGACGGCATTCAGGTCGCCATCGGCGGCGACGGCCAGGTCACCCTGGGCAACATCGTGGTCAAGGGCACCGCGCGCAAGGTGCGCAAGCTCTACCACGGCAAGGTCCTGGCGGGCTTCGCCGGGGCCACGGCCGATGCGTTCACGCTCTTCGAACGGTTCGAGGCCAAGCTGGAAAAGCACCAGGGCCACCTGACGCGCGCGGCCATCGAACTCACCAAGGACTGGCGCACCGACCGCGTGCTGCGCCGTCTGGAGGCCATGCTGGCCGTGGCCGATACCAGCGCCTCGCTCATCATCACCGGCAACGGCGACGTGCTGGAGCCAGAGCAGGGCATCGTGGCCATCGGATCGGGCGGCGCCTATGCGCACTCGGCGGCCAAGGCGCTGCTGAACCACACCGAGCTCAGCGCGCAGGAAGTGGTCAAGAAGTCGCTGGAGATCGCCGGCGAACTGTGCATCTACACCAACATGAACCACACCATCGAGACGCTCTGAGCGCCCCGGCGGTTACTATTATTTTGATAGCTGTCTGCCCTAGAAGAATATGCGCTGACGGCTCATTTGATTACAGGTCCCCATGTCGTCCATGACCCCCCAGGAAATCGTCTCCGAACTCGACCACCACATCGTCGGCCAGGCCAGCGCCAAGCGCGCCGTTGCCATCGCGCTGCGCAACCGCTGGCGCCGCCAGCAGGTGGAAGGCAGCCTGCGCCACGAGATCACCCCCAAGAACATCCTCATGATCGGCCCCACCGGCGTGGGCAAGACCGAGATCGCGCGCCGCCTGGCCCGGCTGGCCGATGCGCCATTCATCAAGGTCGAGGCCACCAAGTTCACCGAGGTGGGCTACGTGGGCAAGGACGTGGACTCCATCGTCCGCGACCTGGTCGAGATGGCCGTCAAGCAGGCGCGCGAGAGCGACATGAAGAAGGGCCGCGCCCGCGCCGAAGACGCGGCCGAGGACCGCATCCTCGACGTGCTGGTGCCGCCCGCGCGGGGCCATGCGGCGGCCGAGGCCGCGCCGCCGGCCGACAACACCGCCCGGCAGGTGTTCCGCAAGAAGCTGCGCGAGGGCCAGCTGGACGACAAGGAAATCGAGATCGACGTGGCCGACGCCCGGCCGCAGCTGGAGATCATGGGCCCGCAGGGCATGGAAGAGATGGCCGAGCAGCTGCGCGGCATGTTCAGCCAGATGGGCCAGGAAAAGCGCCGCACGCGCAAGCTCAAGATCGCCGAGGCGCTCAAGCTGCTCACCGACGAGGAGGCCGCCAAGCTCGTGAACGAGGACGAGGTGAAGACCCGCGCCGTGCAGAACGCCGAGCAGAACGGCATCGTCTTCATCGACGAGATCGACAAGGTGGCCACCCGCCAGGAATCGAGCGGCTCGGACATCTCGCGCCAGGGCGTGCAGCGCGACCTGCTGCCGCTGGTGGAGGGCACCACCGTGTCCACCAAGTACGGCATGGTCAAGACGGACCACATCCTGTTCATCGCCTCGGGCGCTTTCCACCTGAGCAAGCCGAGCGACCTGATCCCCGAGCTGCAGGGGCGCTTTCCGATCCGCGTCGAACTCGAATCGCTGTCCGTGCAGGATTTCGAAGCCATCCTCACGCAGACGCATGCCTCGCTGGTCAAGCAGTACCAGGCCCTGCTGGCCACCGAAGGCGTCACGCTCGAATTCGCGCCCGAGGGCATCACGCGCCTGGCGCACATCGCCTTCGAGGTGAACGAGCGCACCGAGAACATCGGCGCGCGCCGGCTGTCCACGGTGATGGAGCGGCTGCTGGACGAAGTGAGCTTCGATGCCGCCCGTTTGTCCGGCCAGACGGTGGTGGTGGATGCCGCGTACGTGAACGCACGGCTCGAGTCCTTGAGCCAGGACGAGGATTTGTCGCGCTATATCTTGTAAAAGATTCCGGCGTGTTGCGGGCCCCTGGATTCTTGCCCGGATTCCAGGTTGCCCGATAGCCTTCAGGTATCACTTGCATAGCCTGGGCTAAGTGCTTATTCAGTAAAGCATTTTGGGTGTTCTCCACTGGCACTGTCGGTGCTAAGTCGTTGATTTCATTGCAAAACTTTGTTGCACCTGGCGGGGCTCGGTATTTTTTTCCTGCTACAGTGCAAAAAAGTGCAATTAAGTGGTGAAAAGTGCCCTCGTGCGTCCATTCCGGATGCGCAGGCGCGACAACGAGCTGGGGTTCGATTCCGTGTTTCAAGGGGCGTCATCGCTGAGTCTGGATGCGAAGGGAAGGCTTTCCGTGCCTACCCGGCATCGTGACGTCCTCGCGGCGACCGCCAACAGCCAGCTCACCATCACCAAGCATCCGCACGGCTGCCTCATGGTGTTTCCCCGCCCCGAATGGGAAAAATTCCGCGAACGCATTGCCGAGCTGCCCATGTCCGCCCAGTGGTGGAAGCGCATCTTCCTCGGCAACGCGATGGACGTGGACATGGACGGCACCGGCCGCGTGCTGGTCTCGCCCGAACTGCGGCAGGCCGCCGGCATCACCAAGGACACGATGCTGCTCGGCATGGGCAACCACTTCGAGCTGTGGGACAAGGCCACCTACGAGGCGCAGGAGGCTGTTGCCATGCAGGCCGAGATGCCGGCCGCTTTCCAGGATTTTTCTTTCTGAGGCCATGGTGAACGCACCGCTGCAACACACCACGGTCTTGCTGGGCGAGGCGGTCGACGCCTTGCTGGGCGCCGCCGGCCCCGCGCCCGCCGGCGTGTGGATCGATGCCACCTTCGGCCGTGGCGGGCACTCCCGCAAGATACTGGACCGGCTGGGGCCGGGCGGGGGCCTCGTGGCGTTCGACAAGGACCCCGAGGCCATCGCAGAAGCAGCGCGCATCACCGATGCGCGCTTTTCCATTCGGCACGAAGGATTCCGCCATCTGGCCGAACTGCCCGAGCGCAGCGCCGCGGGCATCCTCATGGACCTGGGCGTGAGTTCACCCCAGATCGACAGCCCCGGCCGGGGCTTCAGCTTTCGTTTCGACGGCCCGCTGGACATGCGCATGGACACCACGCGCGGCGAGAGCGTGGCCGATTGGCTGGCCACGGCCGAGGTCGGGCAGATTGCGGAGGTGATACGTGACTACGGCGAAGAACGGTTTGCTGGCCCCATTGCAAAGGCGATTGTTGCTCGTCGCGAGGAGCGGGGCCCTCTTGCCACCACCGCTGAACTGGCCCAACTCGTGGCTGGCTCGGTCAAGACCCGCGAAGCAGGCCAGAACCCTGCAACGCGCACATTTCAGGCTCTTCGGATTTTCATCAACGCCGAGCTTGAAGAGCTGCAACAGGCGCTAGAGGCCAGCCTGCGGGTGCTCGCACCCGGTGGCCGGCTGGTGGTGATCAGCTTCCATTCGCTGGAAGACCGCATCGTCAAGCAGTTCATCGCCCAGCATTCCAAGGAGGTCTTCGACCGCCGCGCGCCGTTCGCGCAGCCGCAGCCCATGCGGCTCAAGGCGCTGGACCGCATCAAGCCCGGCGCGGCCGAGATCGAGGCCAATCCCCGCTCCCGTAGCGCGGTGATGCGCGTGGCCGAGCGCACGGAGGTGCAGCCATGACGCGCCTGAGCCTGGTGCTGCTGCTGGGGGTGATGGTGAGCGCGCTGTACCTCGTGCACATGCAGTACGAGTCGCGGCGCCTGTTCACCGAGCTGGACCGCGCGGTGGCCGAGTCGCGCCGGCTGGAGACCGAACACCAGCGCCTGCAGGTCGAAAAGCGCGCCCAGGCGACGCCGCTGCGGGTGGAAAAGCTCGCCCGCGACCGCCTGCAGATGCGCACGGCCACGCCGGCCATCACGCAGTACGTCGCCGACGACGGCACGCCGGTGGTCACGGCCGCCACGGCAGCGCCCGTGCCGGCCACGCCGGGTGGCGGGGGGAGCGTGCGCCGATGAGCCGCAGCGTCAACTACACCTCCAGCCCGCTGCTGGCCAGCAAGACGCCGGTCTGGCGCAGCAAGTTCATCGTCGCCATGGTGGCGCTGGGCTTCGTGGGCCTGGGCGCCCGCGCGGCCTACGTGCAGGTGTTCGGCAATGCGTTCTTCCAGCGGCAGGGCGAGGTGCGCTTCGTCCGCACGCTGGAGCTGCCCGCCAACCGGGGCCGCATCCTGGACCGCAACGGGCTGATCCTGGCCTCCAGCGTGCCGGCGGCCAGCATCTGGGCCATTCCGGAAGACGTGGAGCAGGACAAGCCCGAGGTGCGCGAAAAGCTCCAGCAACTGGCCAAGCTGCTGGAGATGCCGCTGCCCGCGCTCAAGACCAAGCTCGCGGACGAGGACAAGACCTTCGTCTGGATCAAGCGCCAGCTCGACTGGGAGGTCGGCCAGCAGATCGCCGCCCTCGACATCAAGGGCATCTACCAGCGCAAGGAATACAAGCGCCAGTACCCCGAAGGCGAATCGGCCGCGCACGTGGTGGGCTTCACCAATGTGGAAGACCATGGCCAGGAAGGCATGGAGCTGGCCTTCGACCAGCAGCTGGCCGGCAAGGCCGGCTCGCGACGCGTCATCAAGGACCGCCTGGGCCGCGTGGTGGAGGGCGTGGGCGCCGAGGTGCCGCCGGTGGACGGGCAGGACATGCAGCTGTCCATCGACAGCAAGGTGCAGTTCTTCGCCTACCAGAAGCTGCGCGACCAGGTGGCGCTGCACAAGGCCAAGGCCGGCAGCGTGGTGGTGATCGACGCGCACACGGGCGAGCTGCTGGCGCTGGCCAACTACCCGAGCTACGTGCCCGACAAGCGCCAGAACCTCACCGGCGAGCAGCTGCGCAACCGCGCGCTCACCGACGTGTTCGAGCCCGGCTCCACCATGAAGCCGTTCACCATCGGCCTGGCGCTGGAGACCGGCCGCGTGCGCCCGGAAACCATCGTGGACACCAACCCCGGCCGCGTCACCATCACGGGCTCGACCATCTCCGACACGCACAACTACGGCGTGCTCACGGTCGAAGGCGTGATCCAGAAATCCAGCAACGTGGGCACCACCAAGATCGCCATGCAGATGCCGGCGCGCGAGATGTGGGAGACCTTCTCGGCGGCCGGTTTCGGGCAGAAGCCGCAGATCCACTTCCCCGGCGTGGTGAGCGGCCGCCTGCGGCCCTACAAGACCTGGCGCCCGGTGGAGCAGGCCACCATGTCCTACGGCTACGGCCTGTCGGCCAGCCTGCTGCAGATGGCGCGCTCGTACACGGTGTTCGCCAACGGCGGCCAGATCATTCCCGCCACCATGCTCAAGTCGAGCACGCCGGCGGTCGGCGTGCCCGTGTTCTCCGAGCGCACGGCCGACCAGGTGCGCAAGATGCTGCAGATGGCCGCGGGCCCCGGCGGCACGGGCCAGCAGGCGCAGACCGTAGGCTACTCGGTGGGCGGAAAATCCGGCACCGCGCGCAAGCAGGTGGGCAAGAGCTATGCCTCGGGCAAGTACCGGGCGTGGTTCACCGGCATGGCCCCGATCGACAAGCCGCGCATCATCGTCGCGGTGATGATCGACGAGCCCAGCAACGGCGTGTTCTACGGCGGCGCGGTGGCCGCGCCGGTGTTCAGCGCCGTGGTGCAGCAGACCCTTCGCATGATGGGCGTGCAGCCCGACATGGCCGTCAAGCCCCAGATCGTGGCCAACACCGTGGAGGAATCGCTATGACGACGACCCCGCTGCTCACTTCGGTGCACGACGCCGTGCAATGGCTGGCCGCCCGGGTGACCGGTACGCTGCAGACCGACAGCCGGCTGATCCAGCCCGGCGATGGCTTCATCGCCTGGCCGGGCGCCGCCACCGATGGCCGCGCCCATGTGGGCGACGCGCTGGCGCGTGGCGCCATGGCCTGCCTGGTCGAGCACGAAGGCATCGAGGCCTTCCATTTCGCCGACGCGCCGGTGGCCGCGCTGCGCGGGCTCAAGGCCATCACCGGAACGCTGGCGGCCGAGTGGTTCGGCCACCCCACGCAGTCGATCGACGTGCTGGCCGTGACCGGCACCAACGGCAAGACCAGCGTCAGCTGGTGGCTGGCCGATGCGCTCAACCTGCTGGCGCGCAACGAACTGGCGGCGCCCGGCGGCTGCGCGCTGATCGGCACGCTGGGTGCCGGCGTGCCGCCCGCGCTCGAATCCACCGGCCTTACCACGCCGGACCCGGTGCGCCTGCAGCGCGCCTTCGCCCATTTCGCCAAAGAAGGCCGTGTGGCCTGCGCGATCGAGGCGTCGTCCATCGGGCTGGCGGAGCACCGCCTGACCGGCACGCGGGTGCGGGCTGCCCTGTTCACCAATTTCACCCAGGACCACCTGGACTACCACCCGAGCATGGCCGCCTACTGGCAGGCCAAGAGCACCCTGTTCGACTGGCCCGGGCTGCAGATCGCCGTGGTCAACATCGACGACCGGCGCGGCGCCGAACTGCACGAGACGCTGTCCCAGCAGCCGCTGGACCTGTGGAGCGTCTCCCTGCAGGGGCCCGCACGGCTCCAGGCCCGGGACATCGCCTGGGGCGATGGCGGCCTGTCGTTCACCGTGGCCGAAGGCGCGCAAAGCCATGTGCTGCAGACGCGACTCATCGGCCACTACAACGTGGGCAACCTGCTGCTCGTGATGGCCACGCTGAGGGCGCTGGGCGTGCCGCTGGAGCATGCGCTCTACGCCTGCGCGCAGCTGTCGCCGGTGCCGGGCCGCATGGAGCAGATCCATGTGCCGCACCAGCCCCTGGTCGCCGTGGACTACGCCCATACGCCCGATGCGCTCGATCAGGCGCTGCAGGCGCTGCGCCCCATCGCGGCGGAGCGCGGCGGGCGGCTGTGGTGCGTGTTCGGCTGCGGCGGCAGCCGTGACCGCACCAAGCGGCCCCTGATGGGAGCGGTCGCGCAGCAGCGGGCCGATGCGGTCATCGTCACCAGTGACAACCCGCGCGGCGAAGTGCCGGCGGACATCCTTCACGAAATCCTGCAGGGCACCGTGGCCGGGCGCACCGTGCGCGCCGAGGTGGACCGCGCCGCGGCGATCGCGCTGGCGCTGTCCGAGGCCGGGCCGCGGGACGTGGTGCTGATCGCCGGCAAGGGCCACGAGGACTACCAGGAGGTGGCGGGCGAGCGCCGGCCGTTCTCCGACATGGCCCACGCCCAGGCCGGTCTGGCCGCCCGGGGAGGCCGCGCATGATGACGCTGCAGCAGGCCCTGGGGTTCATCCAGGCACGCGTGCCCACGGCCCGGCTGGTGGGCGAGGGCGCGCTGCCGCTGTCCCGCGTGCACACCGACACGCGCACGCTGCAGGCGGGCGATTTGTTCGTGGCGCTCAAGGGCGAGCGCTACGACGCCAATGCCTTTCTGGCCGATGCGCGCACGGCCGGCGCCGCTGCGGCCGTGGCCCACGGCGGCCTGGAGGCCGCGGGCCTGCCCGGCATCGAGGTGCCCGATACGCTCGCGGCGCTCGGCGCCCTGGCCGCTGGCTGGCGTGCCCAGTTCCGGTTGCCGCTGATCGGGGTGACCGGCAGCAACGGCAAGACCACCGTCACGCAGATGATCGCGGCGGTGCTGCAGGCCTGGAAGGGCCCGGCGGCGTTTGCGACGCAAGGCAATTTCAACAACGACATCGGCGTGCCGCTGATGCTGCTGCGGCTCAACGCGGCGCACGAGGCGGCGGTGATCGAGCTGGGCATGAACCATCCGGGCGAGATCGCGTACCTGGCCGACCTGGCCCGCCCCACGGTGGCCCTCGTCAACAACGCGCAGCGCGAGCACCTGGAGTTCATGCACACGGTGCAGGCCGTGGCCGAAGAGAACGGATCCTGCCTCTCGGCCCTGCCTGCCGATGGCGTGGCCGTGTTCCCGGCAGGCGATGCCTACACCGCGCTGTGGCGGCAACTGGCTGCGGGGCGCCGCTGCACCACCTTCGGCGCGGAGGGTGCCGACGTGCGCTGCACCGCCGCACAGTGGGAGGGCAGCGCCTGGCGCATCCGCATCGACACACCGCAGGGCGGCTTCGATGCCACGCTGCGCATTGCAGGCATGCACAACGTGACCAACGCCCTGGCCGCCACGGCCTGCGCGTTGGCGGCCGGTGCGCCGCTCGACGCCGTCGCGCGCGGGCTCTCTGCCTTCATGCCGGTCAAGGGGCGCTCGCGCGCCTTCAGCGTGCCGCAGGACGGGCGCGTGGTCACGGCGGTGGACGACACCTACAACGCCAACCCCGACTCCATGCGCGCCGCCATCGACGTGCTGGCCGGCCTGCCCAGCCCGCAGCTGCTGGTGCTGGGCGACATGGGCGAGGTGGGCGAGCAGGGGCCGCAGTTCCACGCCGAGGCGGGCGCCCAGGCGCGCGCCAGCGGCATCGGCAGGCTGTTCGCGCTGGGCGCGCTCAGCACTCACGCCGCGCAGGCCTACGGGCCGGATGCGCGGCATTTCGACGACATGGCATCGCTGCTCGCAGCGGTGCAGCAAGCCCTGCCCCAGGTGGGCAGCGTGCTGGTGAAGGGATCTCGGTTCATGAAGATGGAGCAGGTGGTGCAGGTGCTGGAAGCCCGTGCGGACACGACGAAGAACGCACGCGGGGGCGCCACATGCTGCTGATACTGTCGCAATGGCTGCAGGGCCTGTCGCCGGAGTTCGGGTTCTTCCGCGTCTTCCAGTACCTCACGTTCCGTGCGGTGATGGCGGCGCTCACGGCGCTGGTGATCGGGCTGGCGGCGGGGCCGAAGGTGATCCGCATGCTCACCTCGCTCAAGATCGGCCAGCCCATCCGTGGCTACGCGATGGAATCGCACCTGTCCAAGAGCGGCACGCCCACCATGGGGGGCGTATTGATCCTGGGTTCGATCGCGATCTCCACGCTGTTGTGGTTCGACCTGTCCAACCGTTTCGTGTGGATCGTGCTGGCCGTGACCCTGGGCTTCGGTGCCATCGGCTGGGTGGACGACTGGCGCAAGGTGGTGCGCAAGGACCCGGAAGGCATGCGCTCGCGCGAGAAGTATTTCTGGCAGTCCGTCATCGGCCTGCTGGCGGCGCTCTACCTGGTGTTCAGCATTTCCGAGAACTCCAATTCGCGCGTGTTCGAGCTGTTCATCACCTGGGTGCAGTCCGGCTTCTCGCTGGACCTGCCGCCGCAGGCCGGGCTGCTGGTGCCGTTCTTCAAGGAAGTCAGCTACCCGCTGGGCGTGCTGGGCTTCGTGATCCTGACCTACCTCGTGATCGTGGGATCGAGCAACGCGGTCAACCTGACCGACGGCCTCGATGGCCTGGCGATCATGCCGGTCGTGATGGTGGGATCGGCGCTGGGGCTGTTCGCCTACGTGGCCGGCAGCACGGTGTACTCCAAGTACCTGCTGTTCCCGCACATCGCCGGCGCGGGCGAATTGCTGATCTTCTGCTCGGCCATGGCCGGCGCGGGCCTGGCTTTCCTGTGGTTCAACACCCACCCGGCCCAGGTGTTCATGGGCGACGTGGGCGCGCTGGCGCTGGGCGGCGCCCTGGGCACCATTGCCGTCATCGTGCGCCAGGAGATCGTGCTGGCCATCATGGGCGGCATCTTCGTGGTCGAGGCGCTTTCGGTGATGCTCCAGGTGGCCTGGTTCAAGTACACCAAGAAGCGCTACGGCCAGGGCCGGCGGCTGCTCAAGATGGCGCCGCTGCACCACCATTTCGAGAAAAGCGGCTGGAAGGAGACGCAGGTGGTCGTGCGCTTCTGGATCATCACCATGCTGCTGTGCCTCATCGGCCTGACCACGCTGAAACTGCGATGAACCCGCACGACCCCCTTCTTCCTGGCGAGGCGCCAGGCCTGCCGCAGGGTGCCGATGGCCCCGGCGAAGGGGAGGTCGCGCCCATGGTTTCCCCGTTTGTGGTGGCGCCGGTGCAGGGCATGGACGCCATGCCGCCGCGCCCCGACGCATCCGGCGCTCCCGATTCGCCCGACGTGCCCCGAATGCCCGAAAGCGTGGCGCTGGCGCCGCAGGATGAGGACGCATCCTCCGCACCGGCCCCGCAGGCAGCACCGGCCCCCGCGAACGACGCGATGGCGCAGGCGCTCGCCGGCATGACCGCGCCAGCGGTCTCGGCCGCTGCGGCGGCCGCCGCGTTCGTGGCGCAGATCTTCGCGGACGTGGGCTCGCCCGAGTCCGCCATCGCGGCCGGTCCGCGCGATCCGGGCGCGGCGCCATCCTCCGATGACGCGCCCCCGGCCGACGGCGCCACCGGCCCGGTGGCCGGCCCCACGCCGGTGCCGGCCGGCTGGCCGGGCGAGGGTGCTGCGCTGCTGCAGGGCCAGGACATTCTCATTCTCGGCCTGGGCGCTTCCGGGCTGGCCATGGCCCGCTGGTGCGTGCGCTGCGGCGCGCAGGTGACCGTGGCCGACACGCGCGAGGCGCCTCCGCAGCGCGGCACGCTGCATGCCGAGCTGCCCCAGGTGCGCTTCGTGGCCGGTGCGTTCGACGCCTCCCTGCTCGAAGGGCGCACGCCGCAGGCCATCTACCGCTCGCCCGGCCTGCGTCCCGACACGCTGGCCGCCCTGTCGTCCGAGGCCCGGGCACGCGGCATCCGCATGGAGGGCGAACTCGCCCTGTACGCCATGGCGCTGCGCGAGCTGCACGCCGCGCACGGCTACGCCCCGGCGGTGGTGGCCGTGAGCGGCACCAACGGCAAGACCACGGTGACTTCGCTCACCGGCCGGCTCGTGGACTGCGCCGGCAAGACCGTGGCCGTGGCCGGCAACATCGGCCCGACCCTGCTGGACACACTGGGCCAGCACATCGATGCGGGCACCCTGCCCGAGGTCTGGGTGCTGGAGCTGTCCAGCTTCCAGCTCGACGGCGTGGCGGGCTTCGAGCCCACGGCCGCGGCCGTCCTCAACATCAGCCAGGACCATCTGGACTGGCACGGCAGCCTGGCCGCCTATGCGGCCGCCAAGGCGCGCATCTTCGGCGAGAGCGGCCTGATGGTGCTCAACCGCGAAGACCCCGAGGTCATGGGCATGTTGCCCGATGCCGGGCCGGCGCGCAGCGCGGCCAGACCGGCGACCGGGCGCGCGAAAGCCCCGAAGGTGCAGGTGCGTCCCCATGTCACGTTCGGCGGCGACATGCCGCAGCGCCCGGGCGATTTCGGTCTGGAGATCGTCAACGGCATGGCCTGGCTCGTGCGGGCGCAGGAGGCCGACGAAACCGCCCGCCGTTCGCGTGCGCAGGAAGAAGAGCTGCACATCCAGCGCCTGATGCCTGCCGATGCGCTGCGCATCCGCGGCCGCCACAACGCCGTGAACGCGCTTGCCGCGCTGGCGCTCGCACAGGCCGCCGGCTGCGCGCTGGGCCCCATGCTGTACGGCCTGCGCGAATACCGCGGCGAGCCGCACCGCGTGGAGCCCGTGGGGCTCATCGGCGATGTGGAATATTTCGACGACAGCAAGGGCACGAACGTGGGCGCGACGGTGGCGGCGCTCACCGGCCTGGGCGCGGAGCGCCGGCTGGTCGTCATCCTGGGCGGCGACGGCAAGGGGCAGGACTTCTTGCCGCTGGCCGCGCCCGTGTCGCGCTACGCCCGCGCCGTGGTGCTGATCGGCCGCGATGCACCCCAGATCCGCGCCGCGCTCAAAGACGCGGGCGTGGCCCTGCTGGACGCACCGACGCTGCCGCAGGCGGTGGACCTGGCCACGCAGCGCGCCCATGCCGGTGATGCGGTGCTGATGTCGCCCGCCTGTGCCAGTTTCGATATGTTCAACGATTACGAGCACCGCGCCCGCGTGTTTTGCGAAGCCGTGCAAGCGCTTGCGAACGATCGCGGCCAGGACCTGGAGGGCTCCGCATGAGCACCGCACCCGCATCCCCCGGCCTGCTGCAGCGTCTGACCGGAAAGTTCGGCGGCTGGTTCGGCGGCCTGCCCGCCAAGCCCGCCGATGTGCTGCCGGTGCGCGTGGGCGGCACCGAATACCGCCAGACCACGACCACGCCGGCCAGCGTGCTTGGCTTCGACCAGGCCCTCCTGTGGGTCGTGGTGGCGCTGCTCGCGTGGGGGCTGGTGATGGTGTATTCCGCGTCCATCGCCATGCCGGACAACCCGCGCTTCGGCAAGATCGCGCCCACCCATTTCCTGGTGCGCCACATCATGGCGCTGGTGATGGCCTTCGTCGCGGCCCTGCTGGCGTTCCAGATTCCCATGTCCACCTGGGAGCGCGTGGCGCCGTGGCTGTTCGTGCTGTCCATCGCTCTGCTCATCGCGGTGCTGATCCCGCACGTGGGCACGGTGGTCAACGGCGCGCGGCGCTGGCTCTCGCTGGGGGTCATGAACTTCCAGCCGTCGGAGCTGGCGAAGTTCGCCGTGCTCATCTACGCCTCGGACTACATGGTGCGCAAGATGGAGGTCAAGGAGCGCTTCTTCCGCGCCGTGCTGCCCATGGGCGCGGCCGTGGCCGTGGTGGGCGCGCTGTTGCTGGCCGAGCCCGACATGGGCGCCTTCATGGTGATCGCCGTGATCGCCATGGGCATCCTGTTCCTGGGCGGCGTGAACGCCCGCATGTTCTTCCTGATCGCCGCCGTGCTGGTGGGCGCCTTCGCGCTCATGGTGATGATGAGCGACTGGCGGCGCGAGCGCATCTTCGCGTACCTCGATCCCTGGAGCGAAAAGCACGCGCTGGGCAAGGGCTACCAGCTGTCGCACTCGCTGATCGCCATCGGCCGCGGCGAGATCTTCGGCGTCGGGCTGGGCGGCAGCGTGGAAAAGCTGCACTGGCTGCCCGAGGCGCACACCGACTTCCTGCTCGCGGTGATCGGCGAGGAGTTCGGCCTGGTCGGCGTGCTCATCCTCATCGTGCTCTTCCTGTGGATGACCCGCCGCATCATGCACATCGGCCGCCAGGCCATCGCGCTGGACCGCGTGTTCGCCGGCCTGGTGGCGCAGGGCGTGGCCATCTGGATGGGCTTTCAGGCCTTCATCAACATGGGCGTGAACCTGGGCGCGCTGCCGACCAAGGGGCTGACCCTGCCGCTGATGAGCTTCGGCGGCTCCGCCATCCTGATGAATCTGGTGGCCATCGCCGTGGTGCTTCGGGTTGACTACGAAAACAAGCACCTTATGCGCGGAGGCCGCGTATGAGGTGCTTGTTTCAACAAAACGGGCACCGCATGGCGTCAGCCATGCCGGGCGCGCAGCGCACGGTGAGGGGTGGACGCGTATGAGCGCACCCAAAACCGCGCTCATCATGGCCGGCGGCACCGGCGGCCACATCTTCCCGGGCCTGGCCGTGGCCGAAGAGCTGCGCACGCGCGGCTGGCGTGTGCACTGGCTGGGCACGCCCGGCAGCATGGAGTCGCGCCTGGTGCCGCCACGCGGGTTCGCGTTCGAGCCCATCGATTTTTCCGGCGTGCGCGGCAAGGGGCTGCTCACGCTGGCCTTGCTGCCGCTGCGCCTGCTGCGCGCCTTCTGGCAGTCGCTGGCCGTGGTGCGCCGCGTGCGCCCCGACGTGGTCGTGGGCCTGGGCGGCTATGTCACGTTTCCGGGCGGGATGATGGCCGTGCTGCTGGGCAAGCCGCTGGTGCTGCACGAACAGAACTCGGTGGCCGGCCTCGTGAACAAGGTGCTGGCCGGCGTGGCCGACCGTATCTTCACGGCCTTTCCCGGGGTGCTCAAGAAGGCCCAGTGGGTGGGCAACCCGCTGCGCACCCCCTTCACGCAGCAGCCCGCGCCGGCCGAGCGCTTCGCCGGCCGCACGGGGCCGCTGCGCCTCCTGGTCGTGGGCGGCAGCCTGGGCGCCCGCGCGCTCAACGAGATCGTGCCGCAGGCCCTGGCGCTGATTCCGGCGGACCGCCGGCCCGTCGTCACCCACCAGAGCGGCGCAGCGCAGATCGATGCGCTGCGCGAGCACTACGCGAAGGCGGGCGTGCAGGCCACGCTCACGCCGTTCATCGACGACACCGCGGCGGCGTTCGCCGACGCGGACCTCATCGTCTGCCGTGCGGGCGCCAGCACCGTCACCGAGATCGCCGCCGTGGGCGCGGCGGCGGTGTTCGTGCCGTTCCCCCATGCGGTGGACGACCACCAGACCGCCAATGCCCGCTTCCTCGTGGACGCCAGTGGCGGGTGGCTCGTGCCGCAACGCGACCTCACCCCCGAGTGGCTGGCACAGTTGCTACAAAATTCAGAGCGCGATGCCCTAGTGGATATTGCTCGGAAGGCCAAAAACATGCAAAAGATTAACGCCACCCGCGAAGTGGCGACTGCCTGCGAGGAGCTGGCATGAAGCACGCCATTCGCCACATCCATTTCGTCGGCCTGGGCGGCGCCGGCATGTGCGGCATCGCCGAGGTGCTGTTCAACCTGGGCTACGGCATTTCGGGCTCGGACCTGTCCGACAGCGCCACCCTGCGCCGCCTGCAGGCGCTGGGCATCCGTACCTGCGTGGGCCATGCGGCCGCGCACATCGAGGGGGCGGATGCAGTGGTCACCTCCACGGCGGTGCAGGCCGACAACCCCGAGGTGCTGGCCGCCCGCGAAAAAAAGATTCCCGTGGTGCCGCGCGCGCTGATGCTGGCCGAGCTGATGCGCCTGAAGCGCGGCATCGCCATCGCCGGCACGCACGGCAAAACCACCACCACCAGCCTGGTGACCAGCGTTCTGGCCGAGGCCGGGCTCGACCCGACCTTCGTGATCGGCGGGCGGCTCAACAGCGCGGGCGCCAATGCCAAGCTGGGCAGCGGCGACTACATCGTGGTGGAGGCGGACGAGTCCGACGCCTCGTTCCTCAACCTGCTGCCCGTGATGGCCGTGGTGACGAACATCGACGCCGACCACATGGAAACCTACGGGCACGACTTCGGCCGCCTCAAGGGCGCGTTTGTCGAGTTCCTGCACCGCATGCCGTTCTACGGCACGGCGATCCTGTGCGTGGACAACCCGGCCATCCGCGACATCCTGGCCGACGTGACCTGCCCGGTGACGAGCTACGGCTTCTCCGAAGACGCCCAGGTGCGCGCGGTGGATGTGCGGGCCGATGCGGGCCAGATGCGTTTTCGCGTGCAGCGGCGCAACGGCGTCACGCTGCCCGACATCGACGTGGTGCTGAACCTGGCGGGCGAGCACAACGTGCTGAACGCCCTGTCGGCCATCGCGGTGGCGGTGGAGTTGAACATTCCCGACGACGCGCTGCTGCGTGCCCTGGCCCAGTTCAAGGGCGTGGGCCGGCGCTTTCAGCGCTACGGCGACATCGCCGCGCCGGGCGGCGGCAGGTTCGCGCTGATCGAGGACTACGGCCACCACCCGGTCGAGATGACGGCCACGCTGGCCGCGGCGCGCGGTGCCTTCCCGGGCCGGCGCCTGGTGCTGGCGTTCCAGCCGCACCGCTACAGCCGCACGCGCGACTGCTTCGAGGATTTCGTGAAGGTCATGGGCAGTGCGGACGCCGTGCTGCTGACCGAGGTGTATGCCGCCGGCGAGGCGCCCATCGTCGCCGCCGACGGCCGGTCGCTCACGCGCGCCCTGCGCGTGGCGGGCAAGGTCGAGCCGGTGTTCGTGGACGACGTGGCCCTGCTCGCGCAGGCGATCGTGGACAACGCCCGGGACGGCGACGTGGTGCTGTGCATGGGCGCGGGCTCCATCGGCGCCGTGCCTGCGAAGGTGGTGGAAATGCTGCAGAAAGAAGAAGCGCCAGCGTTGGCGGAGGTCGCGCGATGAGCCACGAAGACACCCCCGCCATCGACGTGCGCGCTCTGGGCAAGGTCGCGGTGCTGATGGGCGGCTCGTCCGCCGAGCGCGAGGTCTCGCTGATGTCCGGCGGCGGCGTGCTGCAGGCGCTGCGCGCCCGCGGCGTGGACGCGCATGCGTTCGACCCGTCACAGACCGACCTGTCCGAGCTGCGGCACGGCGGCTATGCGCGCTGCTTCATCGCCCTGCACGGCCGCCATGGCGAGGACGGCACGGTGCAGGGCGCTCTCGAGCTGCTGGGCATTCCGTACACCGGCCCCGGCGTGATGGCGTCCAGCATCGCGATGGACAAGATCATGACCAAGCGCATCTGGCGCTTCGAGGGGCTGCCCACGCCGGACTGGCGCCTGGTGTCGAGCGCCGCCGAGACCGCGCAGGCGCTGCAGGCGCTGGGCGCGCCGATGATCGTCAAGCCCTCGCGCGAGGGCTCCACCATCGGCCTGACCAAAGTGACCTCGCCCGGGCAGTGCGAACAGGCCTACCTGCTGGCTTCCCGCTACGACCCCGAAGTGCTGTGCGAGGAATTCATCGAAGGCGACGAGACCACCTGCCCGGTGCTGGGCCAGGGGGCGGATGCGCATGCGCTGCCGGTGATCCGCATCGTGGCGCCGGCCGGCAACTACGACTACCAGAACAAGTATTTCACCGACGTCACGCAGTACCACTGCCCGAGCGGCCTGCCCGAGGCCGAGGAGCGCGAGATCCAGCGCCTCGTGGTCGAGGCCTTCCGCACGCTGCAGTGCCGGGGCTGGGCGCGCGCCGACATCATGATCCGCGCCAGCGACCGCAAGCCCTTCCTGCTGGAGATCAACACCTCGCCCGGCATGACCGGCCATTCGCTGGTGCCCATGTCGGCCCGCGCCAGCGGTGTGAGCTATGAGGCGCTGTGCCTGCGCATCCTGGCGAGCGCCTCGCTCGACGGGCTGCAGGGCCATGCCGGCGCCGGCGCCACCATCCACGCCACCCCCACGGGAACCCCGGGAGCCGCATGACCGCCTCGCTGCCCGCACCGCTTGACGTCAAGCTCATGAACCTGACCGCCACGGTCCTGTTCGTGGGCTGCGCCGCGTTCGTGCTGGTGGTGGGCGGCTCGTGGATGCTGCGCCATCCGGCGTTCGCGATCGGGCGCATCGTGGTGCAGGGCGAGCTGGTGCACAACAACGCCGTCACGCTGCGGGCCAACGTCGGGCCGCACCTGGTGGGCAATTTCTTCACCGTGGATCTGCGCGCCGTGCGCGAGGCGTTCGAGCAGGTGCCCTGGGTGCGCCACGCGATGGTGCGGCGCGAGTTTCCCAACAGCCTGCGCGTGGAGCTGCAGGAGCACGATGCCGCGGCTTACTGGGGCGCCGAAGAGGGCTCCACCCTGGTCAACAGCCAGGGCGAGGTGTTCGAGGCCAACGGCGACGACCTGGACGCGGACGACCTGCCCCGCCTGCAGGGCCCGCAGGGCCAGTCGCTGGAGGTGCTGCAGATGTACCACCGCCTGCAGCCCGTCTTCGAGCCGCTGGACACCAAGGTCGATGCGCTGGAGCTCACCGGCCGCGGCGGCTGGCGCGCCACGCTGGACAGCGGCGCCATGGTGGAACTGGGCGGCGGCACGCCGCAGGACGTGGTGCAGCGCACGCAGCGCTTCGTGCGCACGCTGGCGCGCGTGGCGGGCCAGTACGGGCGGCGCGCGGACGCACTCGAATCGGCCGACCTGCGCCACGCTGACGGCTATGCGCTGCGGCTGCGCGGGGTGACCACGGTCAATGGCGACGCCCCCAAGGCGGCCGCCCGGGCGCCCGCGCGCACTGCGCCGCAGCGCGCGCGCCCCGCCAGAACAACAGGGCAGAACCACTGAGGGCAGGACACAGAATATGGCAAGAGAATACAAAGACGTGGTCGTGGGGCTGGACATCGGCACCGCCAAGGTGATGGCGGTGGTGGCCGAGGTGCTGCCCAATGGCGAACTCAAGCTGGCCGGGCTGGGCGTCGCACCCAGCAATGGCCTCAAGCGCGGCGTGGTGGTGAACATCGACGCCACGGTGCAGAGCATCCAGCAGGCGCTGAAAGAGGCCGAGCTGATGGCTGACTGCAAGATCCAGCGCGTGTACACCGGCATCACCGGCAGCCACATCCGCGGGCTCAATTCGAGCGGCATGGTGGCGGTCAAGGACAAGGAAGTCACCCAGGCCGACGTGGCGCGCGTGGTGGAGACGGCCAAGGCCATCAACATCTCCAGCGACCAGCGCCTGCTGCTGGTGGAGCCGCAGGAATTCGTGATCGACGGGCAGGACGTGAAGGAGCCCATCGGCATGAGCGGCATCCGCCTGGAGGCCAAGATCCACATCGTGACCGGCGCGCAGAGCGCGGCCGAGAACATCATCAAGTGCGTGCGCCGTTGCGGTCTCGAGGTGGAGCAGCTCATGCTGAACCCGCTCGCCTCCAGCCAGGCCGTGCTGACCGACGACGAGCGCGAGCTGGGCGTGGCGGTGGTGGACATCGGTGCGGGCACGACCGACGTGGCGATCTTCACCGGCGGCGCGATCCGCCACACGGCCGTGATCCCGATCGCGGGCGACCTCATCACCAGCGACATCGCCATGGCGCTGCGCACGCCCACCAAGGACGCCGAGGACATCAAGGTCGAAAGCGGCTATGCCAAGCAGTTGCTGGCCGATCCCGAGGCGCAGGTGGAGGTGCCCGGCCTGGGCGACCGCAGCCCGCGCATGCTCAGCAAGCAGGCGCTGGCCGGCGTGATCGAGCCGCGCGTGGAAGAGATCTTCTCGCTCGTGCAGCAGGTCATCCGCGAGTCGGGCTACGAGGAGGTGCTGTCCTCGGGCATCGTGCTCACGGGTGGCAGCGCCATCATGCCGGGCATGGTCGAGCTGGGCGAGGACATCTTTCTGAAGCCTGTGCGCCGGGGCATTCCCAAGTATTCGAGCGCGCTGGCCGACATGATCGCCCAGCCGCGCGCCGCCACCGTCATGGGCCTGCTGGAAGAGGCGCGCCTGGCGCGCCTGCGCGGCTTCAAGGTGGCGCAAAAGAGCGGCTCGGTGAAGACCGCGTTCGGCCGCTTCAAAGATTTCATCGTGGGGAACTTCTGACATGTTGTCCCCTCAGCACTGGCTCGCTCGCGCTGGCCCCGATGCGCTGTTCTGGCAACGATGGCGGGGCACCGGCCCCCCTTTCGTGCCCCGGGCTGCGTCCCACCCGATTCCAACCATCCAGCCGTTTTGGCCCCATGCAATTCACGTGAAAGACTAGGAGCACCCACCATGACCATCGAAATGATCGAAGCCGAAGAATTCAATCAGGGCACCCAGATCAAGGTGATCGGTGTCGGCGGCGGCGGCGGCAATGCCGTCGCCCACATGATCGCGCGCAATGTGCAGGGCGTGGAGTTCGTCTGCGCCAACACCGACGCGCAGGCCCTCACGCGCAGCCCCGCGCACCGCACCATCCAGCTGGGCGGCAGCGGCCTGGGCGCGGGCAGCAAGCCCGACAAGGGCCGCGACGCCGCCGAAGCGGCCGTGGAAGACATCCGCAGCGCCATCACCGGCGCACACATGCTGTTCATCACCGCCGGCATGGGCGGCGGCACGGGCACCGGCGCGGCCCCCGTGATCGCACGCGTGGCCAAGGAGATGGGCATCCTCACCGTGGGCGTGGTCACCAAGCCCTTCGACTGGGAAGGCGGCCGCCGCATGGCCAATGCCGACAACGGCCTGGCCGAGCTGGAAGCCAACGTCGATTCGCTGATCGTCGTGCTCAACGAGAAGCTGCTGGAAGTGCTGGGCGACGACATCACCCAGGACGAGGCCTTCGCGCACGCCAACGACGTGCTCAAGAACGCCGTGGGCGGCATCGCCGAAATCATCAATGAATACGGCCACGTCAACGTCGACTTCGAAGACGTGCGCACCGTGATGGGCGAGCCCGGCAAGGCCATGATGGGCACGGCCACGGCGGCCGGCCCCGACCGCGCCCGCATCGCCGCTGAGCAGGCCGTGGCCTGCCCGCTGCTGGAAGGCATCGACCTGTCGGGCGCCAAGGGCGTGCTGGTGCTGGTGACGGCCGCCAAGGGCAGCCTGAAACTGTCCGAGTCGCGCCTGGCCATGAGCACCATCAATGCCTACGCCTCGCCGGACGCGCACGTGATCTACGGCGCCGCCTACGACGACAGCCTGGGCGAAGAGATCCGCGTGACCGTGGTGGCCACCGGCCTGTCGCGCCAGAACGCACGCCGCCAGCCCATCTCGGTGGTGCAGGGCGGCCTGCGCACCGGTACGGACAACGTGGCCTACCAGATGCCCATGTCCGGCGCGACGCTGGGCGCGGGCCTCGTCGGTGGCGGCACCGCCCAGGCGGACTACGGCAACATGTCGGTGCCCAGCGTGTGGCGCACCAACCGCACGCAGGCGGCCGCCCGCGTGGACGCGCTGTCCTCGGGCGGCATGGACGACCTGGAAATCCCCGCGTTCCTGCGCAAGCAGGCCGACTGACGGGGAAGGCCCTGCGGGCCTTTCTTGTTCACAACACCGCCATGTTCCGCAAGGGGCTGGCGGTTTTTTCTTGCGCGCGTGGGCCTATTGCCCCCATAGCGGCAGCGATGCCCCATGATGGGGCCTCCCCCTCTAAAATCGACCGATGCTCCAGCAACGCACGATCAAGACCCTGACCCGCGCCGTCGGCGTGGGCCTGCACAGCGGCCAGCGCGTCGAATTGACGCTGCGTCCCGCCCAGCCCGACACGGGCATCGTGTTCCGCCGGGTGGACCTGCCCGAGCCGGTGGACATCCCCATCACCGCCATGGCCGTGGTGGACACGCGCATGGCCTCCACCATCGGCGTGGGCGGCGCGAAGGTGCACACGGTCGAGCACCTGATGTCGGCTTGCGCGGGCCTGGGGCTGGACAATCTGTACATCGACATCACCGCCGAAGAGGTGCCCATCCTCGACGGCTCCTCCGCCTCGTTCGTGTTCTTGCTGCAGAGCGCCGGCGTGGAGCTGCAGAAGGCGCCCAAGCGCTTCATCCGCGTGACGCGCCCGGTCGAGGTGCGCGAGGGCACGGGCCCGAGCACGAAGTGGGCGCGGCTCGACCCGTACCACGGCTACAAGCTGCGCTTCGAGATCGACTTCGCCCACCCGGCGGTCGATTCCACCGGACAAAGCGTGGAGTTCGACCTCGGCTCCGGCAACTACACCCGCGACATCGCGCGGGCGCGCACGTTCGGCTTCACCAAGGACGTCGAGATGATGCGCGCCAGCGGCCTGGCGCTGGGTGGCGGGCTGGACAACGCCATCGTCATGGACGACTACAAGGTGCTCAACAGCGACGGCCTGCGCTACGACGACGAGTTCGTGAAGCACAAAATCCTCGATGCCATCGGCGACCTTTACCTCGTCGGCAAGCCACTGCTGGCGGCCTACAGCGCATTCCGCTCGGGCCACGCGATGAACAACCTGCTGCTGCGCGAACTGCTCGCGCAGGAAGACGCCTGGGAAATCGCCACGTTCGACAACGAGCGCCAGGCGCCCGCCGGCTTCGCGCAGCCGGTGGCCGCGTGGTAGGGCGGCGCAGGGGCTGCGCGGCATGCTGATCTTTCGCTGGATCGCCACCCTGCTGCTGCTCATGGCAGCGGTGTCGTTCGCGTTCTACGTGGGCACGGGGCAGGCGCGCTACAAGCGCTGGGGGCTCATCATCCTGAAGTGGACGGTGATCGCCGGCTTCGTGTTCTTCGCCGTGCTCATCCTGGGGCGCATCGCCTGACCGACAGGGAGGGTGGCGGCGGGCGAGGGGGCTGGCCTATACTGGCGCCTGCTCCGGGGTGTGCTGATGCGCTGAGATGCGGGCGGCCTGACGAATGTCAGGCTGGCTTGCGAACCCGACGAACTTGATCCGGTTCATACCGGCGGAAGAAGAGCCGACCTCCCGTGACCGTGCCCGCACCCGCGTGGCACGCACCGCTTCACCAGGCGCCATGCGCCTGCGTTCCAGGCACAGGTCCATTTCCGGAGCAGCCCCACCGCCCCCGGAAACAGGAGACCTGCCCCATGAACGCACCCGAACCCCTCGCCCGCGAAAAATTCGCCGAACTGCTCGCGCTCACCCGCGCGCCCTTTCCCGCATCGCGCAAGGCCTACCTGCCCGGCCACACGCACGCGGACCTGCGCGTGCCGGTGCGCGACATCGCGCTCACCAACGGCGAGCAGGTCAGCGTGTACGACACCTCCGGCCCTTACACCGACCCCGAGGCCGTGATCGACGTGCGCCAGGGCTTGGCCAGCGTGCGCGGCGGCTGGATCGCGGCGCGCGGCGACGTGGAGCACTACGAAGGCCGCCCGCCCGTGGCGCTGGACGATGGCCAAAAGAGCGAGGACGCCGCCCGCCTGGCCCAGCTGCGTGCCGAGGCCGCCGCGCTGCAGCGCCAGCCGCTGCGCGCCAAGAGCGGCGCCAACGTGACGCAGATGCACTATGCGCGCCGCGGCATCGTCACGCCCGAGATGGAATACGTGGCCATCCGCGAGAACGGCCGCCGCGAATGGATGGCGCAGTACATGCAGGATGCGGGCCGCGAGCAGCGCCTGATGGGCAACCCCATGGGCGCGAGCATCCCGAAGATCATCACGCCCGAGTTCGTGCGCGATGAAGTGGCCCGCGGCCGCGCGATCATTCCCGCCAACATCAACCACCCCGAGGTGGAGCCGATGGCGATCGGGCGCAACTTCAAGGTCAAGATCAACGCCAACATCGGCAACTCGGCCGTCACCTCCAGCATCGAGGAAGAAGTGGAGAAGCTGGTGTGGGCCATCCGCTGGGGCGCCGACAACGTGATGGACCTGTCCACCGGCAAGGCCATCCACACCACGCGGGACTGGATCGTGCGCAACTCGCCGGTGCCGATCGGCACGGTGCCCATCTACCAGGCGCTGGAGAAGGTCGGCGGCGTGGCCGAAGACCTGACCTGGGCCATCTTCCGCGACACGCTCATCGAGCAGGCCGAGCAGGGCGTGGACTACTTCACCATCCACGCGGGCGTGCGGCTGGCCTACATCCACCTCACGGCCCAGCGCCGCACCGGCATCGTCTCGCGCGGCGGCTCCATCATGGCCAAGTGGTGCATGGCGCACCACCGGGAGAGCTTCCTGTACGAGCACTTCGAGGACATCTGCGACATCATGAAGGCGTACGACGTGTCGTTCAGCCTGGGCGATGGCCTGCGGCCCGGCTGCGCGTCCGACGCCAACGACGAGGCGCAGTTCGCCGAACTGCACACGCTGGGCGAGCTCACCCAGACCGCCTGGAAGCACGATGTGCAGACCATGATCGAAGGCCCCGGCCACGTGCCCATGCACATGATCCAGGCCAACATGACCGAGCAGCTCAAGACCTGCCACGAAGCGCCGTTCTACACGCTGGGCCCGCTGACCATCGACATCGCTCCGGGCTACGACCACATCGCCAGCGCCATCGGCGCGGCCATGATCGGCTGGATGGGCACGGCCATGCTGTGCTACGTGACGCCCAAGGAGCACCTGGGCCTGCCCGACCGCGACGACGTCAAGCAGGGCATCATCGCCTACAAGATCGCCGCGCACGCCGCCGACGTGGCCAAGGGCCACCCCGGCGCCCGCGCGCGCGACGACGCGCTGAGCCAGGCGCGTTTCGATTTCCGCTGGCAGGACCAGTTCAACCTGGGCCTCGACCCCGAGACGGCCCAGGAATACCACGACGAAACGCTGCCGAAAGACAGCGCCAAGGTCGCCCACTTCTGCTCGATGTGCGGCCCCAAGTTCTGCTCGATGAAGATCACGCAGGAGGTGCGCGAGTTCGCCGCCAAGGGCCTGCAGGAAAAGGCGGTGGAGTTCCGAGGCACGGGCGGCGAGCTGTACGTGCCGATCCAGCCGGTGGGCTGATCATCGCCCTGCATGGGTGCAGGGCACGCCGCCTGGCAAGGCGACGTGCCGCGGCGCGAACTTCAGGCGTGGCCCAGGCGCAGGGCCCGCGCCCCCGGCACCGTTGCCGGCGCGGGCACCGATACGGAAAGGAGGCCCGTCGCCTCGCCCGCCGCCGTGGAGTGCGGCAGCGCGAAGCGGCTGATCACCGCCGACAGGTCGTGGGCCTGCCCGCGCAGGCTTTCCGCCGCGGCGGCGGATTGTTCCACCAGCGCCGCGTTCTGCTGCGTCATCTCGTCCAGTCGCGACATGGCGGCGTGGATGGCCGCGATGTCCTGGTTCTGCGACCGGGTGTGGCTGCGGATCTCGCCCATGGTCTGGGCCGTGTGCTGGATGGTGGAGACCACGCGCTCCATCGTGCGGCCGGCGTGCCCGGCCAGGCTGGCGCCCGAGGCCACCTGCTGCACGGAATCGGCGATCAGCGCCTTGATCTCCTTCGCGGCCTCGGCCGAGCGGTTGGCCAGGCTGCGCACTTCGGACGCCACCACGGCGAAGCCCCGGCCCTGGTCGCCGGCGCGCGCGGCCTCCACGGCGGCGTTCAGCGCCAGGATGTTGGTCTGGAAGGCGATGGAGTCGATCACGCCGGTGATGTCGGCGATGCGGCGCGAGCCTGTGGCGATGCGGTCCATGGTGTCCACGACTTGCGTGACCACGCCGCTGCCTTCCTGCGCCACGCTGGCGGCCTGCGAAGCCAGGGCTTCCGTGCGCTCGGCGGATGCCGCCGCATCCGCCACGCGGCGGGTGACCTGCTCCAGCGAGGCCGCGGTTTCCTGCAGCCGCGCGGCGGCTTCCTCGGTGCGGTTGGACAGGTCGGCGTTGCCGCCCGCGATGTCGGTCGATGCGGCGCTGATGCTCTGCCCCAGGGTCTGCACGCGGTGCACCAGGCTGCGCAGCGCGCCCTGCATCACCGACAGCGAGGTGAGCATGCGGCCGGTCTCGTCGCGTTCGTGGCCGGCGATGTCCTGGCGCAGGTCCAGCCCCGCCACGCGGTCGGCCGTGGCGCTGGCGATGGCGATCGGGCGGGTGATGCTGCGCACCAGCCATAGCGCCAGCAGGGTGCCCAGGGCCAGCGACAGCGCGCCGAAGGCCACCAGCGCCCAGCGCGCCATGCTGCTCAGGCGCGCGACCTGCGCCGCCGCTTCGTCGATGTCCTGCCGCTGCGACTGCGAGAGCGCTTCGAGCGCCTGGAGCAGCGCCGTGGCCGAGGGCAGAAAGCGTTCGCCGTAGACCTTGCGGATGCGCTCGGTGAGGCCCGAATCGCGCGCGGCCACCAGTTCTGTCCGCGCGGCCAGGAAGGTGGCGCCCATGGTGCGCACCTGCGTCACTTGCTGCATGTCCTCGGTGCCTTCGAGCCGCCGGGCCAATTGGGCGACCAGCGCGTCGTACTGCTGCTGGGTGCGGGCGATGTCCGCGCCGAGGATCTCGCCCACCTCGGGTTCGGAACTCAGCGCCACGGCCTTGTAGCGCTCGGCGTTGATGGCCTGCAGCCGGTACGCATCGGCCACCAGGCGCTCTGTCGCGACGCTGCGCTGCACCATGGCGTCCGTGGCGCGGCCGATGTGGTGCAGCGACCAGATGCCGATGGCCGAGCCCACCAGGCTCAGCGCCAGCACGGCGAGAAAGACGGTCAGCAGGCGCTGGCTCAGCGAGCCGGTGCCCGGACGGGCGGCGGTGGAGGCAGGGGAAGCAGTGAAGGGGTGTGCCATGTGGAGTGCAGAGGTGTGGAGGGCGCCAGGGCGGGGCCGGAAGGCGCGGGCCGGCGCATTCGCGATGGGGTGACTGTGCCCTCCATATGTGACAATTTGTTTTCCATCGCACTAGGTGAGGGCATGGCACCGTGCGTTGGCACCTCGGTGAATACCCCGTCGGCTATTGGCAGGGCGCCGCATATAGTGATCGCCCATCCGGCCCACGAGGCCGGTTTTTTTGGTGGCGTGGTTATTGCCAACGCTCAAGTAACATTTTGTAGAGGAGAGCCATGAACGCTCTGGGCCGCCTGTCGATTCGTACCCGCCTGTATTTCGGGACGATCTTTTCCTTGGTGCTCCTCGTCGTCATCGGTGCCATGGGCTATCTGGCCCTGGACCGCACGCGGGACACGTTGCAGGTGCTGTTTTCGCAGCGCGTGCAGACCCTGACCGACATGGCCGAACTGCGCACCACGTTGGGGAATCTGCGCCGGGCCGAGAAGGACATCATCATCAACTTCAACAACTCGGTCGAGGTGTCGGCCCTGCGCGACAGCTGGGGCAAGACGCTCGCCGCGCTGCGCAAGAGCCTGGCCGACGTGCGGCAGGCCCAGGCCGGGGATGCCGCCTTCGTCGAGGGCATCGACAAGTCGCTTGCCGAGATCAAGCAGTACGAGACCGGCATCTCGCCCATCTTCGAGCAGATCGAGCGCGCGCAGATCGACGGGGCTGGGGGCGGCGCCTATGCCGACCGCCTCAAGCAGCACATGGAGGCCACCGACCAGCTGTTCGCCAGCCTGGCCACCACCGCGCGCCAGCAGATGGAGGAGGCGCGCCAGGGCGTGGAAGCGCGCACGGCCTTCATGTCGGCCGCGATCGGCGGCGGGCTCCTGCTGGGGCTGGCGGTGCTCATTCCGTTGACCTTCTTCAGCGTGCGCTCCATCACGCAATCGCTGGCCCAGGCGCGCGATCTGGCCGAGCGCATCGCCAGCGGCGATCTGTCGCACGAGGTGCATGCCACGCAGCAGGACGAGGTGGGCCAGTTGGTGACCGCCATGGGCCGCATGCAGGACTCGCTGCGCGGCCTGGTGCGGCAGGTGCAGGAAGCGTCGGGCAGCATCTCGACGGCCAGCACCGAGATCGCCTCGGGCAACCACGACCTGAGCCAGCGCACCGAGCAGACGGCCGCCAACCTGGAAGAAACCGCGTCGTCCATGGAGCTGCTCACCAGCACCGTGCAGCAGAGCGCGCAGTCCGCGCGCCAGGCGAGCGAATTCGCCACCACCGCGGCCGAGGTGGCCGCGCGCGGCGGCGCCGTGGTGTCGCAGGTGGTCAGCACCATGGGGCAGATCACCGACAGCTCGCGCAAGATCGCCGACATCACCGGCGTGATCGATTCCATCGCCTTCCAGACCAACATCCTGGCGCTGAACGCCGCGGTGGAAGCCGCTCGCGCCGGCGAGCAGGGCCGGGGCTTCGCCGTGGTGGCCAGTGAGGTGCGCAGCCTGGCGCAGCGCAGCGCCGAAGCAGCCAAGGAGATCAAGGGCCTCATCGGCTCGTCGGTGGACCGCGTGGAAGACGGCTCGCGACTGGTGAGCGAGGCCGGGGCGACCATGAACGAGATCGTGGGCAGCGTGCGCCGGGTGTCGGACATCATTTCCGAGATCACGGCCGCGTCGTCCGAGCAAAGCGACAACATCGGGCAGATCAGCCAGTCGGTGAGCCAGCTCGACCAGATGACGCAGCAGAACGCCGCGCTGGTGGAGGAGTCCACCGCCGCATCGGAATCGTTGCGCGACCAGGCCAACCAGCTCACCCAGGCCGTGAGCCAGTTCAAGCTGAGCGATGCCGCCGAAACCGCCCCGGCGGGCCGGATCGCCGCGCGTGCCCCTGCCCACCCTGCCAGCGGGTTGCCGCCCGCTGTGGCGCAAGCCAAGGCGCTGCAGCTGCGCTGAGTGCCGTCGATGGGGGCGGGGCAGGCTAGTGCCCTGCGCCGCCTGCCCATTCAAGCCGTGCATGCCTCTGCGGATGCATTTCGTTGCCGGTGTGCAGCGTGTGCAAACCTGTGGCAACCGCGGGAAAACCTCCGGTAAAGCAGGGCCGCCCCGGGACCGGGCCCCGGCAAATTGCGGCACCATGCGGGCATGTTCAACCTTTTCGAAAGGCTGGAAATGTCGCGAGACGCTTCGACCCTGCATTCCTTCCCCGGCCGCGCTGCCGCCGCGGGAACCCCCATCACCGTTTCGACCGCTCCCATGCCCCGCCGCCTGCAGGGCCTGGCCGCCGCGTGCGTGGCCGTCCTTCTGGGCGCGGCATCGCTGGGCGCCGAAGCCCAGCCGCGCGACGACCGGTACGAGCAGCGCCATGGCCAGCGCCACGGCGGCCGGCACGACGACCGGGGCCGCGACGACGGGCGCCATGGCGACCGCCGGCACGACGACCGCCGTGGCCCGCCGGCCTACCGCCACCCGGGCCCGCCGCCGCAGGCCTACCACGGCGGCCCGGTGTACCGGCCCGGACCGCCGATGGTGCACCCCGGCCATCCGCAGATGCACGGCCGGCGCGGCGTCGGCCCGCAGCACAACTGGTACCGCGGCAGCCGCGTGCCGCCCATGTACCGCTCGCACCATTACGTGGTGAACAACTGGCGCCACCACCATCTGGCTCCGCCGCCGCGGGGATACCACTGGGTGCAGAACGGGCCGGACTACCTGCTCATCGCCATCGGCACTGGGGTGATCGCGCAGATCGTCTTCCAGTAGGCCGCCGGCCTGCCCTTTGGCCGAGGGGCCCGATGCCGGCGCACCCCGCCGGTCAGTAGCTGCGGCCGCCCTTGTACATGGCGTGCTGGCGCCGGTTGAGCGTGGCTGCCTCGCCCAGGCGCGCCATGGCCGCCCCCGCATGCGCGTGGGTGATGGCCATGCCCAGCGCATCGGCCGCGTCGGAGCCGGGCAGGCCCGGCAGGTGCAGCAGCCGCCGCACCATCTCCTGCACCTGGGTCTTGGCGGCCCGGCCGTGGCCGACCACGGCCTTCTTCATCTGCAGCGCGGTGTACTCGGCCACCGGCAGGTCGCTGGCCACCAGCGCGGTGATGCAGGCGCCCCGTGCCTGGCCCAGCAGCAGGGTGGACTGGGGGTTCACGTTCACGAAGACGATTTCCACCGTGGCCACGTCGGGCTGGTAGCGCGCCACCACTTCGGTGATGCCGTCGAACAGCACCTTGAGCCGGCCCGGCAGGTTGCCCAGTGCGAGCGCCGTGGTGCGGATCGTTCCGCTGGCCACGTAGCTCAGCGCGTGGCCGTCCACATCCACCACGCCGAAGCCGGTGGTCTGCAGGCCGGGGTCGATTCCCAGGATTCGCATGTGCTCACTTATTCATAGCATCGAGGGCAATAAGTTCTAGGGCATGAGGCCGATTTCGCCTACAAGCCGAAGTACCAGCGCACGGAGTGGAAGAACACCGGCGCCGCAAAGCACAGCGCGTCCACCCGGTCCAGCAGCCCACCCGCGCCCGTGACCGACTGGCCCTGCATGCCCCAGCTGGTGATGCCACGGTCGCGCTTGAGCGCCTTCATCACCAGGTGGCCCAGGCTGCCCGCCAGGCACGCCAGCAGGGCCATGCCCAGCGCCTGCCCCGGCTTGAACGGCGTGATGAACGACAGCATGACCCCGGCCACGCCGCCCACCGCCACGCCGCTGGCCCAGCTCAGCCACTGAAAGCTCTGGCTCACCTGCGGCGCCACCGGCTTGTGGGGGAACCGGCGGCCCAGCAGGTGCTGGGCGATCACGCCGGCCTGCACGACCACGACCAGGAAGAACACCAGGAAAGCGCCCTTGCCCTCGTAACCCGGAAAGTCGAGCAGCAGCAGCGCGGGCACATGGCTCATGCCGTACACGCACACCATGATCCCCCACTGCAGCTTGGCGTTGCGCTCCAGGAAGCGCTCGGGGTCGTTGGCGAGCGCGCTGGCCACCGGCAGCGCCAGAAAGACGTACACCGGGATGAACACCGTGAACAGGTCGAACTTGCGCGTGCCCACGAGGATGAACTGCAGCGGCAGCACCACGAAGAAGGCCAGCACCAGGCTGCGGTGGTCGCCCCGGCGCGTGGGCGAGAGCGTGATGAATTCGCGCAGGGCGAAGAACGCCACGATGGCGAAGAGCACGGTGGCCACGGTATCGCCCAGGGCCCAGCCCACCCAGAACACGGTGGCCATGAACCACGAGGTCTTGAGCAGGCTCCAGAAGCGCCGCCATTCCTGCTGATGCGCCTCGTGCTCGGCCTGGTCCTGCACGCCGGTGCCGCGCGCCTCGCGCAGGGTCTGGAAGAAGGCGTAGAGGGTGACCAGCGAGAGCAGGCCAAACATCGCGACGAAGAGCGCGCCGATCTGCTGCGTGGTGGTGAGGTTGCGAAGGAAGTCGTTCATGTCAGACCTCCCGCAGGGCGATGACGGCGCGGCGCGCGCGGTCCAGGAAGGGGCGGCGCTCCTCGCCGGGCTCGACCTGGATCGGGGCGCCGAAGGTCACCGAGCACAGGATGGGCACGGGCACCACTTCGCCCTTGGGCATCACGCGCTGCACGTTGTGGATCCAGGCCGGCACCAGCACCGCCTGCGGGAACATCAGCGCCAGCTTGTACAGGCCCGACTTGAAGGGCTGGGGCTCGTCGCCGTGGCCGCGCGTGCCCTCGGGAAAGATCACGATCGAATCGCCGCTGGACAGCGCCTGCACCAGCGGGGCCAGCGGGTCGTCGGGCGCGAGCGCTGCGCGCAAGGCCTCGGGAGTCGGCGGCGCGGATTCGGCGGCCGCGTCATGGGCTGCCGGGACCGGAGCTTCCACCGACGATCCGCTCTGCGGAATGTAGGCCGGATTCAGGGCGGCTTGGCCGTCCGCCGGGGCCGTTTCGGCGCCGGGCGCCGCCGCTGGCGCCGCCGCTGGCGCCGCCGCTGGCGCCGCGGCAGGTGTGCCCGACTGGCGGTCCACGTACACGGCGTTGAACACCGCCGAGGTGATCCAGTGCCGAAAGGGCGTCTTGGTCCAGTAGTCCTTGGCGGCGATGGGGCGGGTGATGCTGCGCAGCTCCTGCGGCAGCGCGGCCCAGATCATCACCAGGTCGGCGTGGCTCTGGTGGTTGGCGAAATAGATGCGTTGCTCGGCCTTGGGCGGGCAGCCGTACCAGCGGGCCTGGGAACCGGTGAGAAATCGCACCAGCCCGAGGAGGAAAAGGCTCATCAACTTGGAAAGCATGGCGGCGATGATACGGGGGCGTGGCAAAGGGGCCGCGCCGGCCTGCACCGTGGGCCGGCGAGCCCCCTGCCACGGGCCGGCCGCGCACCGGGAAGATTCGTTCTGCGAAGTGGAATTTTCCAAGTTCGCGCTTCCCTTTCGCGAGGCCACTTCTAGACTGTCCGTACCGCTTCACCGCGGCGATTCCGCTAAAAAAGCAGGGAGTTTCTCCATGAACGTTTCGACCACACGCCGCCAGGCCCTGGTTCTGGGTGCCTCGGGCGCCTTGCCCATGCTGGCGAGGGCGCAGGCCGGCGCCGACTTTCCCACCCACCCCGTGCGCCTGATCGTGCCGTTCGCGCCGGGCGGCTCGACCGACATCCTCGGACGGCTGCTGTCCAAGCACCTGTTCCCCGCCAGCGGCCAGCCGATGGTGGTGGAAAACATGGCCGGCGCGGGCGGCAACCTGGGCGCCGCGCTGGTGGCCCGGTCCCCGGCCGACGGCTACACCCTCGAGATCGGCGCCATGTCCACGCATGCCATGAACGGCAGCCTGTACAAGCAGTTGGCGTTCGATCCGATGAACGATTTCGACACCGTGGCCATGCTGGCCTACGCGATCAACGTCATCGCCGTCTCGCCCAGCGTGCCGGCGCGCACCTTCCCCGAACTGCTGGCCTACATCCGCGCCAACCCGGGCAAGCTCAACTACGCCTCGGGCGGCATCGGCACCCACAACCACCTCACGCTCGCGCTGCTGGCCAAGACGGCGCAACTGGACATCGTGCACGTGCCCTACAAGGGCGGCGGCCCGGCCGTCGCCGCGTTGCTGCAGGGCGAATGCCAGATGTTCGCGGGCGGCGCCTCGTTGCTGCTGCCGCATGCGCAGGCCGGCAAGGTGCGCCTGATCGCCGTCACCGAAAAGACCCGCTCCGACCTGCTGCCCGACGTGCCCAGCGCGGCCGAGACGCTCAAGGGCTTCGAGGTCACCAACTGGTACGGCGTGTTCGCGCCCAAGGGGCTGGACGTGGCGCGCCGCGCCCTCATCAACCACGAGATCAACCGGGTGACCGGCCTGCCCGAGGTCGCCGAGCGGCTCAAGGGCCTGGGCATGGTGCGGGCGCCCGTGGACCCGGTTCAATTGCGCGAGATCCTGCAGGCTGACTACCGGCTGTGGTCTTCCACCATCAAGTCGCTGGGAATTTCCTCCGAATGAACGCCCCACACCCCCTGCCCATGGCGCTGAACAGCGTCGATTGGAATGCCATGGAATGGAAGCCCGTGCGCCACGGCATCGAGCGCAAGGCGTTCGGCAGCGAGCACGTCACGCTCGCGCTGCACCGGCTGCTGCCGGGGCACGAGCCGCGCCCGCATTCCCATCCCCATGAGCAGGTGGTGTACATCCTGGCGGGCCAGATCGACTTCTACGTGGAAGGCCAGGTGGTGCGCCTGGGCCCGGGAAGCCTGCTGGTGGTGCCTCCCAACGCCATGCACCACGGCATCGTGGTGGGCGACGAGCCGGTGCTCAATCTCGACGTCTTCACCCCCGCGCGCCCGGAATACCTGGCATGACGGCGGCCCGCCCCGGCGCCGCCGATGAGGCCCCGTCCCTGCGCGAGCGGCTGGTGGCGGGCGATTTCCTGTTCGCCACGTTCGTGAAGACCACCTCGCACCAGACGGTGGAGGTGCTCGCCGCGACGGGCCTGGACACCCTGGTGCTCGACGCCGAGCATGCGCCCTTCGGGCCGGAGAGCCTGGACCGCAGCCTGCTCGCGGCACGCGCGTGCGCCCTGCCGGTGCTGGTGCGCGTGCCCTATCCGCGCGGCGCGGCCATCCAGCAGGCGCTCGACATGGGCGCGGCCGGGGTGATGGTGCCGCACGTGGACTCTGCCGCCATCGCGCTCGAAGTCGTGCGTGCGGCGCGCTACGGCGGCACCCGGGGCTATTCCGCCTCGCCGCGCGCCGGCGGCTACGGGCAGCGGAGCATGGCCGACCACCTGCGGCTGAGCGATGCGCACACCGCGGTGATCGTGCAGATCGAAAGCGGCGAGGCCGTGGCGCAGGCGCGGGAGATCGCGGCCGTGCCGGGCGTCGACTGCCTGTTCATCGGGCCGGCCGACCTGGCCGTGTCCCTGGGGGCCGACGGCCCGGGCGACCCGCGCGTGGCCGAGGCCATCGCCCGGGTGTGCGCCGCCGGGCGTGCCGCGCAGTGCGCCGTGGGGTGCTTCGTGTCCGATGCCGCGCAGGTGGCCGGCCTGCGGGCGCTGGGCATCGCTTTCTTCGTCGTGGGCTCCGACCAGGCGCTTTTGCGCGCTGCGGCACGGCAGGCCATGGCGGGCGCGCTGGAATCCATCGCCGCCTGACTCCCTGGTACTACATATTGCGCGGGGTGTATGGCGTGCGCCATACTGCCCAACCCGAGACCGAGAGAGAAACATGAGTACCGAAGTCCGTTCCGTGCAGCGAGCGCTGCTCATCCTTCGCGTGATGAATGAGCGCTCCACCTGGAGCCTGCAGGAGTTGCATCAGCGCACCGGCCTGGCCAAATCGACCCTGCACCGCCTGCTGAGCACGCTGGAGTCCGAGAAATACGTGCGCAGCGATCCGCACGCCTATGGGCAATACCAGCTCACGCTCGCCGTGGGCAACCTGAGCAGCGGCATCAACGAAAAGCTGCGCCTGGCCGAAGTGGCCGCGCCGCTGATGATCGCCACCACGCGCCAGATCAAGTGGCCGCTGTCCCTGGGGGTGATCGAAGGGCACCAGATCCGCGTGGTGTTCTGCACCATGCCCTACAGCCCGTACGCGATCCGGCCCTCCAGCCTGGGGCGCCGCTACGAGCTGATCCCGTCCGCGCTGGGCCGCACCTACCTGTCGTTCTGCAGCCGGGCGGAGCGCCGCATCCTGGTGGAGTCGGCCAACCTGAATGGCGACGAAAGCCAGAAGATCACCGACCTGTGGGCGATGCGCAAGATCGTGCAGCAGACGCGGCGCCAGGGCTACGCCATCCGCCACGCGCGCAGCAATGCCGAGAGCACGGCCTTCGCCGTGCCGGTGTTCGGCGGCGGGGTGTTGCGCGGCACGCTGGTGTATTCCACGTTCGCCAGCCAGATGGACGAGCGCATGCTCAAGCGTTTCCTGCCCCTGGTGCAGGCCACGGCGGACCGCATCGGGGAAGAGGCGGCCATCATGCCCGGCCAACTGGGCGAGGCGCTGAACGGCCCGCACGTCTGACCTGACGCCTTGGCGCAGGAGGGGACGGCGCGCCGCCGCTCCGTTCGCCCTCAGGGCAGTTCCGCCGAGCCCATGCGTCCCAGGATCACCCGCGTGCGGCCGGAGAGGTAGGCCGAGCCCGGCGCCTTCTCGAAGCGCTTGGGCTGCGGCAGCATCACCGCCAGCCGGGCGGCCTCGGCCGCGCTGAGCTTCGAGGCGCTCTTGCGAAAGTAGTGCTGCGCGGCGGCCTCGGCCCCGAACACGCCGTCGCCCCATTCCACGCTGTTGAGGTAGATCTCCAGGATGCGCTGCTTGCTCAGCAGCTGCTCCAGCGCCAGCGTGAGCACGAACTCCTGCCCCTTGCGCAGCAGCGTCCGTTCGCCCGACAGCAGCAGGTTCTTTGCCAGTTGCTGGGTGATGGTGGAGCCGCCGCGGATCTTGGGGTTGCGCACCGGCCGGTCGGGCTGCAGCTCCTGGCGCTTGGCGGCCTGGGCCTCGGCGCGGGCGTTGCGCTCCCAGGCCTTTTCGATCGCGTTCCAGTCCACGCCGTCGTGGTTGACGAAGCCGTCGTCCTCCGAGGCGATCACCGCGCGCTTGAGGGTGTCGGCGATCTGGCCGTAGGGCACCCACTGCTGGCGCCATTGCAGCGTGCCTTGGGCGACCTGGCCCCAGGCCTCCGAGCGCTGGAAGGCGGTGGATTCGGGGTCGATCGCCACCATGGCCGCGATGCGGCCGACGAAGAACACCTGCAGCGCCACGAAGGCCAGCAGCACCAGCCCGATCCAACGCAGCAAGCCTTTCATGGCGCGGTCTCTCCCCGGGGCGGGTCAGTGGCCGGCGGCCATGGCGGCGCGCAGCTCGGCCAGCACCTGGGCCGCGGGCGGGCGCACGCCGCGCCAAAGCGCGAACGCCTCGGCCGCCTGCTCCACCAGCATGCCCAGCCCGTCGCGCGGCACCGCGCCGTGGCGGGCGGCCCAGTCCAGGAACCCCTGCGCGGCGGGGCCGTACATCATGTCGTAGGCCAGGCTGCCGGCCCGCAGCACGTGGGCCGGCACCGGAATGCCGCCGCCGCCCAGGCTGCTGGCGGTGGCGTTGACGATCACATCGAAATCGGCCTCCAGCGCATGATCTTCTAGGGCGTTTAGCTCTGTTTTTTGTAGCAAAGCGAGATCGGCGTGCGCGTGCACCAGCGCCTGGGCGCGGGCCGCGGTGCGGTTGACCACCACGATGCGGCGCGGCCGTTCGTGCAGCAACGGTCCCAGCGCCCCGGCCGCCGCGCCGCCCGCGCCCACCAGCAGCACGTCGCTGCCTGCCAGGGGCACGCCGGCGTTGCGCACGATGTCGGCCACCAGGCCCAGGCCGTCGGTGTTGTCGGCGGCGATGCGGCCGTCGTCGCCGAAGGTGAGGGTGTTGGCCGCGCCGGCCAGCCGCACCCGCTCGCTGCCCTGGGCGGCCAGCCGTGCGGCGTCGAGCTTGAAGGGCACGGTCACGTTACAGCCGCGCCCGCCCGCCGCGGCGAAGTCGGCCAGGGCCTGCGGGAAGCCGTCCAGCGGCACCAGCCGGCGGGCATACGACAGGCGCTCGCCGGTGAGTTCGGCGAAGCGCGCATGGATCCAGGGCGAGCGGCTGTGCTCGACCGGGTTGCCCATCACGCAGTAGGAATCCACGGGCGAAGTCATCGGGGTGTCGTGCGGGAGAAAAGCGGCAAGGAAAGTACGGCGCAGGACGTACGGCGAAGGGTGGCGCGGCGTCAGCGCACGCTGGTTTCCAGGGTCTGGTCGCGCGTGAACTTGAAGCGCGAGACCACGGCGATCTGGTCGGCCTTGGCCCGCATGGCGGGGCCGAACACGCCGAACGGCCCGGCCGAGCGGGCGATGGCCTGGGCGCGGTTGTCGAGCAGGCGGTTGCCCGAGCCCTGCACGATCTCGGTCTCCAGCACCGTGCCGTCGTGGTTGACGGTCACGATCATCGTCAGCTCGCCGTAGAGCTTCTTGCCGCCCTGTTCGGGAAAGTTGTCGGTGCCCTTGTCCTCGATCTTGCGGCGCAGCCCGTCATAGTAGATCGCGTAGACCTCCTCGCGCGTGGCGGGGCTGATGTAGCGCTTCTTGGGGCGGGCGTTCTCTTCGTTGATGCGCTTTTCGATCTCGGCCAGCAGCTTGATGAGCTGGCGGCGCTTTTCCTCCTGCGCCAGCGCGTCGGCGCTCTGGCTGGGCTGGCGCGGGTCGGGCACCGGCAGGGTGGCCAGTTGCTTGCGCAGCTGGGCCAGCAGCTGGCTTTGCTGCTCCTGCATGGCGTCGAGCTTGCGCTGGGCCTCCTCGAAATCGTCGCCCACCGCCGTCAGGGCCGAGTAGGGCAGGGGGCTGGTGGCGCGGCCCTTGGCGGCCTCGCCGCCGCCGGCCAGCGACGACTGCGCGATCGCCTGGGCCTTGTCCGGCCGCTCGTTGGACTTGGCGTTGACCAGGATCACTTCCAGCGGCGTGTCCTGGAAGACGCGGTTGAAGCTCTCGGGGTCGATGAACCGCACCGACAGCAGCACCGCATGCACGGCGATGGACACGCCGAGCGCCAGCTGCAGCGTGCTGAATCGTTGGAAGAAGGCGGGCAGTTTCACGGCGCCCGATTATCCGTGCTGGCGCTGGCGCTGGCGCCGGCCTCGGTTTCGTTCACGTCCACCGCGATGGCGATGGGGCCGGCCACGGCCTCTTCGTCGTCCTCGCCCGCCTCGTCGCCCTGCGGCGCGGCCTCGGCGCTGTCGGCGGGGCTGTCCAGTCGCTCCAGCACGGTGCCGTTCACGTCGAGCGTGATCTCGTCGATCTCACCGAGCTTGACGCGCACCCGCGCGCCGCGCGGCAGGTTCTGCGCGCCCAGCACGGGCAGCACCAGCGGCAGCGTGTCGGCCCGCACGAGGAAGCTCCCCCCGGGGCCTTCCTTGAACACGGTGGCTTCGATCTCGGTGATCTCGTTCTGCTGCAGGTACTGCAGCGTCCAGAAGCGCTCCATGCCGGCCTGGTAGCCGTTGTAGGCGCTGTAGGCCGCATCGAAGCTGCTGATGACGGAGAACAGGTCCGCGTCCTTGGGCTTGAACGGCGCGGCCAGCGCGGCGGTCTTGCCGTGGCGCACGCACGCGATGATCTGCCACTGGTTCACCAGATCCACGTAGCGGCGCAGCGGCGAGGTGGCCCAGGCGTAGCTCTTGACGCCGATGCCCGCGTGCGGCAGCGCCTTGGTGCCCATGCGCACCTTCACGCCGGGCGCCAGGCTGGCCTGGCTGCGGTAGATGCCAGGCACGCCGTGGTCGGCCAGCAGGCCGCCCCAGGTGCTGTTGGCCACGATGGCGGCCTCGGCCACGATCAGGTCCAGCGGGGCGCCGCGCCGGCGCGTGGTGATCGAGACGGTCTCGCGGCCCTGCGGCTCGGCGCCGTCGTTGCCGGTGAGGCGGAAGTTGTAGTCCGGCCGGTTGAAGGTCTCGGGCTTGCCTCGCACCACCTCGCGCTGGGCCTTGAGGCTTTGGGCCAGGCGGTACAGAAACGATAGCTGCCCGCGCAGCTCCAGCAAGCGCTGGGGGGCTTCCGGGGCCTGCACCGCGGGGTCGGTCAGCCAGGCTTCGGTGACGATGTGGTCCAGCTGGTCGTGGCGCAGGTTGGCCGCCACGGGCACGCGCTCCAGCCTGGTTTCGGTACCGGTGACTTCGAGCGTGGCCTCGTCGATGGTCACGTAGAGCGACACGGCCGGGTTGGCGCGGCCTTCGTCCAGCGTGTAGATCTTCACCACCTCGTCGGGCAGCATGGTGATCTTGTAGCCGGGCATGTACACCGTGGACAGGCGGTTGCGCCCCAACTGGTCGAGCGGCGTGCCCGGCACGATGGCCAGGCCCGGCGCCGCGATGTGGATGCCCAGCACCACGGTGCCGGTGCCCAGGCCCTGCACCGACAGCGCATCGTCGATCTCGGTCGTCTGGGAATCGTCGATGGAATAGGCCTGCACGGGCGCCAGCGGCAGGTCCTCGGGCGGCTGCGGCGCGGTGATGGCCGCAAAGCCGGTGCCCTTGGGAAAGTTGTCGAACAGGAAGCGCTTCCAGTGGAACTGGTAGGCCGAGTCGATGGCGCCGGCCCGCTGCAGCAGATCGAGCGGCGGCAGGTGGGTGGCGCGGCTGGCCTCCACCACGGCCTTGTACTCGGGCGCGTTCTTGTCGGGCCGGAACAGGATCTTGTAGAGCTGCTCCCGGATGGGCTGCGGGCATTCACCCCGGCCGAGCTGCTCGGCCCAGTCGGCGATCTGCTGCAGCACGAGTTTCTTTTTCTCGATGGCGGCCAGCGCCTGCTGCAGGATCTCGGCCGGCGCCTTCTTGAAGCGGCCCTTGCCAGCGCGCCGGAAGTAGTGCGGCGCCTCGTACAGCGCGAACAGCGCGCCGGCCTGCTGGACCAGGGTGGCGTTCTCGGAGAAATAGTCCCGCGCCAGGTCGGCGAAGCCGAATTCGTCCTCGGGGGCGAACTCCCAGGCCAGGTCGAGTTCGATCGACGCGGCCACGGCCTGCGCCTGGGCGAGCATCTCGGCTGGGGCGGGTTTTTCGAACCGGATCAGCAGGTGGGCGGCCTTGACCTTCACCCGTTTGCCCGAGTCGAGCTCGATCTGGGCGGAGCTTTCGGCCTCGGAAAGGATGCGTCCGGCGAGAAATTTGCCGGCTTCTTCAAACAATGCATGCATGGGCGGGATTGTCCCATGGGCGCCCGTGGGGCCGAACGGGCGGCCCTGCCTATGATCGGCCCTTTGCCTCGGCCAACCGCCCCATGCCTTTGTTCAACGCTTTCGCCGCCGCGCTGGCCACCGTGGCCGTGGCGCTGCCGTTCCTGTTCGCGCACACCCAGGCGCCGCTGTCCAATTTCTGGCCGCTGATGGTGTCGGGCGCGTGCGCCCTTGTGCTGGCGGCCCTGGCGATCGGCGTGGCCCGGGTGCCGCCGGCCCGGGGCGGGCTGCGCCGCGGGGCCGCCTGGGTGTTGGCGGGCGGGCTGGTGCTGGCCGCGGTGCTGGCCTCCGGGGTGGGGCTGGTGCAGTTCTTCTGGGGCGACGTGGGCGCGGCGCCGTGGATCTACCCCTCCACGCCGGGGCTGGCGCTGGGCAATCTGCGCCAGCGCAACCAGCAGGCCTCGCTGCTGGGCATGGGGGCCTGGGCCCTGGCCTGGATGGTGGGCCGCCTGCAGGCGGCGCTGCCCGGCACCCGCCAGCCGTGGCAGCCCGTGGCCGCGGGTGTGCTGGCCGCCTGGGCGCTGATGCTCATCAGCACGGCGGATGCGGCCACCGCCTCGCGCACCGGCATCCTCGAATGGGGCGTGATGCTCGGGCTGCTGGTGCTCTGGCGCCGTTCCCTGGGCGGCCTGCCCCTGGCCTTCGCCGCCACGGGGGGGCTGCTGTACGCGCTGGCGGCCTGGGCGCTGCCCTGGATGCTGGAGCGCTGGGCGGGCGTGTCGATGGACGGGCTGTTCCAGCGGCTCGCGGACGAGGGCCAAGGCTGCGTCAGCCGCACCGTGCTGTGGTCCAACATGCTCCACCTGATCGCGCAAAAGCCCTGGACCGGCTGGGGCTGGGGCGAGATGGCCTATGCCCACTACAGCACGCTGTTCCCGGGCGAGCGCTTTTGCGTGCTGCTGGACAACGCCCACAACCTGCCGCTGCACCTGGCCGTCGAGTTGGGCCTGCCCGTGGCGGGCGGGCTGTGCCTGCTGGCGCTCTGGGGCGTGTGGCGCCTGGCCCCCTGGCGCGAGACCGATCCGGTGCGGCAGCTGGCCTGGGGCGTGCTGGCCATCGTGGGCGTGCACAGTCTGCTGGAGTTTCCGCTGTGGTACGGCCCGTTCCAGCTGGCCACGGGGTTCGCGTTGCTGCTGCTCGTGCGCCCGGCGCGGCCCTGGCGGCCCGGGCCGGCCTGGATCGCCGCCGCCGCGCTGGCCGGGGGTGCTGCGTTGGCCTTCGGGGGGCTGCTGGTGCGCGACTACGAACGGGTCAGCCAGCTCTACCGCGCCGTGCCCGACCGCGACCCGGCCTACCGCGAAGACACTGCCCGCAAAGTGCTGGGCGATATCGCCTTCTTCCGCGGCACGGCCGATTTCGCCACCGTCACGACGACGCCCGTGACCGCGCAGAACGCGGCCGACGTCCACACCCGGGCCACGCGGCTGCTGCACTACTCGCCCGAGCCCCGTGTCATCGAGGCGGTGCTGGCCAGTGCGGCATGGCTCTGGCGCACGGACGAGGTGGATTTCCACACGGTGCGCTACCGCATCGCCTATCCGCAGGAGTACGCGCGCTGGGCGGCCAGCCACCCGGCCGCCGCGGCCTCCGCTCCGCTGCCTTGATGTCCTGACCGCCCCTCAGGCCAGGCCGCAGAACCGCGCCACCGTGCCGATGTGCGCGGGAAAGTCGCTCAAGGCATGGTCGCCGCCCTCCAGCAGGACCACCTGCGCGGCGGCATAGCGGCCCGCCATCTCGCGCCAGTCCAGCAACTCGTCGCCCTTGGCGATGACGGCCAGTTCCGGGCCGGCCGGGGGGCGGCCCCGCATGTCCAGCGCGCGCAGCTCGGCGATGTATTCGGGGCGGAAGAAAAAGCGCTCGGCCGGGTCGTGCCATGCGGTCTGCTCGCCGATGTAGCGTTGCAGGTCGCGCGCCGGGTCCACGGCGGGGTTCAGCAGCACGCTCGGGCAGCGGGCCTGCTGCGCCACCCAGCTCGCGTAGAACCCGCCGAGCGAGGAGCCCACCACCGCCATCGTCCCCTGCGGCCAGTCCGCGATGCCCTGCGCCACGAGGCCCATGGCCGCCCGGGGCGAGGGCGGCAACTGCGGGCACCAGAAATGCACGCCCGGATGGTGGGCGGCCACGTGCGCCGCCATCTGCCGGGCCTTGGCCGACTGGGGCGAGGAGCGAAAGCCGTGCAGGTAGAGCAGGTGGGTGGTGGGCATGGTGGGAGGCGCGGCGGCGTGGAGCGATGCAGGCAATGGTGCGGCAGTGCCGGGGGCCTTCGATTGTGCCGGGACGGCGGCGCCTTCGGCCGGCCGGATAATCGCGCCCCATGTCCGCCGTCTTCGACAAACCCTCCCTGCTGCAGCGCGTCCTGCCTCTGTTCCGTGGCTTCGACTGGCTGCTCATCCTGGTGCTGTTGATGCTGGCATCGACCGGGCTGGTGGCCATGTATTCCTCGGGCTACGACCACGGCACGCGCTTTTACGACCATGGCCGCAACATGCTGCTGGCCGCCGGCATCCTGTTCGTGGTGGCGCAGGTGCCGCCCCAGCGGCTGATGGCGATGGCCGTGCCGCTGTACACGGTGGGGGTGGCGCTGCTGGTGGCGGTGGCGCTGTTCGGCATCACCAAGAAGGGCGCGCAGCGCTGGATCAACCTGGGGTTGGTCATCCAGCCCAGCGAACTGCTCAAGATCGCCATGCCGCTCATGCTGGCCTGGTGGTTCCAGCGGCGCGAGGGCCAGTTGCGGCCGCTGGACTTCGTGGTGGCCGGCGCGCTGCTGGCGGTGCCGGTGGGGCTCATCATGAAGCAGCCCGACCTGGGCACCTCACTGCTGGTGCTGGCGGCCGGGCTGTCGGTGATCTTCTTCGCCGGCCTGCCCTGGAAGCTGGTGCTGCCGCCCGTGCTGATCGGGGGCATCGGCATCGCCCTCATCGTGTGGTTCGAGCCCCAGCTGTGCGCCGACGGGGTGCGCTGGCCCGTGCTGCACGACTACCAGCAGCAGCGCATCTGCACCCTGCTGGACCCCACGCGCGATCCGCTGGGCAAGGGCTTTCACATCATCCAGGGCATGATCGCCATCGGCTCGGGGGGCTTTTGGGGCAAGGGCTTCATGGCCGGCACGCAGACCCACCTGGAGTTCATTCCCGAGCGCACGACCGACTTCATCTTCGCCGCGTTCTCCGAGGAGTTCGGGCTGGCCGGCAACCTGTTCCTGATCGTGTGCTTCCTGATGCTGGTGTGGCGGGGCCTGGCCATCGCGGTCGGGGCCACCACGCTGTTCTCGCGCCTGATGGCCGGGGCGGTGTCGATGATCTTCTTCACCTACGCCTTCGTGAACATGGGCATGGTGAGCGGCATCCTGCCCGTGGTGGGCGTGCCGCTGCCCTTCGTGAGCTACGGCGGCACCGCCATGGTCACGCTGGGGCTGGCGCTGGGCGTGCTGATGTCCATCGCGCGGGCACAGCGCATTCCGCTGAACGAGCGCACATGAAAAAGCCGGCCAGGCGGCCGGCTTCGAGAGGGGCCGGGCGGCTCAGGCCTGCAGCGGCTCGTGCGCGGTCTCGCGGGCGACCAGCAGGGCCACCAGCGTGAGGCCCAGCGCGGCCGTCACGTAGAGCGACACCGCCACCGTCGATCCGTACGACTTGAACAGCGAGGCGATGATGAGCGGCGCGAAGCCGCCACCCAGGATGCCCGCCAGCGTGTAGGCCAGCGAGGCGCCGGCATAGCGCACCCGGTTGGGAAACTGCTCGGTCACGAAGGCGGCCTGCGGGCCGTACATCATGGCGTGGATCAGCAGACCGCCGACCACCGCCGCGCAGATGGCGAGCGGCTGCGCCCGGTCCATCAGCACGAAGAACACGAAGGCCCAGGCGATGCCCAGCAGCGCGCCGGCGATGTAAACCGGGCGCCGGCCGATGCGGTCCGACAGCGCGCCGAACCATGGCACGGCGAGGGCGTTGCACGCCGCGCCGATCATGGTGGCGGTGAGCGCCAGCGGGCGCGACAGGTGCAGCACCGTGGTCACATAGGTCAGGGTGAACACCACGACCAGCGCGTACAGCACATCCGAGCCGATGCGCGAGCCGCCGGCCACCAGCAGGCGCCGCCAGTGCTGCGAGAACACCTCCTTGATGGGCGTCTTGGCCGTGGCCTGGTGGGCCTCCATTTCGCGGAACACCGGCGTCTCGTCCACGCCGCGGCGCAGCCACAGGCCGAACAGCACCAGCGCCACGCTGGAGACGAAGGGAATGCGCCAGCCCCAGGCCTGGAAGTCTTCGGGGCTCAGCCAGGCCGAGACCAGGGCGATGAAGCCGGTGCCGATCAGCGTGCCGCACGACGGGCCGACCTGCGTGAACGAGGCGTTGCGCCCGCGCTCGGTGGGCTTGCCGTGCTCCATCGACAGCAGCACCGCGCCGGCCCATTCGCCGCCGAGCGCCACGCCCTGCACGAAGCGCAGCGCCACCAGGGCGATGGGCGCCCAGATGCCCCAGGTGCCGTACGTGGGCAGCAGCCCCATCAGCCCGGTCGAGACGCCCATGATCACCAGCGTGGCCACCAGCACGAAGCGCCGGCCCAGCCGGTCGCCCAGGTGGCCGAACACCATGCCGCCCAGCGGCCGGGAGATGTAGCCCACGGCATAGGTGGAGAACGCGAGGATGGTGCCGGTGAGCGGGTCGAAGGACGGAAAGAAGATGGCGTTGAAGACCAGCGCCGCCATGATGTTGTAGACCGTGAAGTCGTACCACTCGAGCGTGGTGCCGACCGAGCTGGCCATGGCAAGTCGGCCCATCTTGGGGGCGGCGGGGGGAGCGTGGGCGACGCCCTGGGGAACTGCACGCATTGGGGGGATCTCCGGTGAAAGGCGATGAAGGAAAAATCGGGGGCGCAGGGGCCGGGAATGGCAGATGGGATCAGCCCAGGTCGGCCCGCGTGAGCTTCCAGCCCAGTGCGTACTGGGCCGCCGCGGCCGCATCGGCCTGCAGCAGCGCGGCGGCACGGGCCAGGGCTTCGCGGTGCGCCTCGGCGTGGCCGGTTTCCACCACCATGAGCGGCTGCAGCACGCGGCCCTCGGTGCGCTCCGTGGGCAGGGGCGTGCTCAGCACCGGGTCCGGCACCAGCAGGTACGACTGCACGAAGCCGGGCACCTGCGCGAGCTGGGTGCCGGCCTGCACGGCGCGCGCCACCAGTGCGGCGCGATCATCGGCCGGCGGCAGGGCCAGCACGCTCAGGTGGCTGCCGGAGCCGAACCCGGTGACGGCCTCCACCGCGCACACGCGGCGCATCGGGTCCCGCATGCGGCCCAGGTTGGTGACCGACCACGGCGTCTGCCGGCCGAACGCGGCGCGGTACGCATCGGACGTGAAGGCCGCGAGCGACTGCGTGCGGTACAGGCCCAGGTACTTGCGGCCGCCCTGCCGAGAAACGTAGCGGGCGCCGGAGAGAAAACCGTCGATGCGCACGCGCTCTTCGACATGCTCGCGGTCATACCATTGGTTGAAGTCGGCCTCGTCGGCGGCATCGACATCGGCGGCCACGAAAAGCATGCCGTGCACGGTGCCGGGGGCGGCGGAGGGAAGGTTCTGGGAAGCCATGGGCACTTGCGATTCCTTGCAAAAAGACCAGGGAATCATCGGCCGCGCATCGGCGTGCCACAAACGGGTTTTTTTGCCCTGCGGCCATCAGAATTACTTGTCGGGTCGGATGCTTTTACTGCACCAAATCAGGGTTCACCCTCTGTGCCCGGCGTCCGGAATGGTGCGGACAGCGAGGCAGCGAAGCGCTCGGATTCGCTGCACGCCAGCTCGGCCGCGCGGCGGATGGCGGCCGAGCCGCTGGCGTCCAGATGGCTCACCACGATGCGCTGGGGCGGCAGGGGCGTATCGCACGCGATCACGCGCAGGTCGCCGCGCTCGATCTCCTCGCGCACGGGTGGCAGCGGGATCAGCGCGTTGCCGAACCCCGACTGCACCAGCCTCACGATCGCCGCCATCGAACTCACGCAATGCACCTTGCCCACGGGCATGCTGGCCTGCCGGTACAGCTGCTTGAGCGCCTGGTGGGGCTGTGACCCCGGGCTCATGGTCAGCACCGGCTGCAGCAGCAGGTGGGCGATGCGTCCATCGTCGGGCTGGGGCGCGGAGGCGCCGGCGCCCACCCAGCCCATGGCCATCGGCGGGCAGGCCATGTTGACGATCTCGGCGCTGGCCATGGGGTCGGTCTGCAGCGCGATGTCGATCGCGCCGATCTGCAGGCGCTCGTGCAGGGCGAGGGTGGTTTCCGAGGTCAGCTGCACTTCGATGCCCGGGTGCAGGCGCTGCAGCGTGCCCAGGAAGTCCACCAGCCAGGTGTGCACCACGCTCTCGATCGCGCCGATGCGCACCAGGCCCAGAAGCTCCTGCTGCGGGTGCCCGAGCGCGATCATCTCGCGCTGCAGCTCCAGCATGCGCTCGCCATAGTCCAGCAGCCGCAGGCCCACGGGCGTGAGCCGCAGGTCGCGCGGGTCGCGCTCGAACACGCGGGCGCCGATCTCTTCCTCCAGCGAGGCGATGCGGTTGGAGATGGCCGCCTGCGTCACGTGCAGCCGCTCGGCCGCGGCGCGGAAGCTCCCGAGCCGCGCGATCCAGAGAAAGGCTTCGACGAAGCGGGTGTTCATCGTGCGCAGGGCCCTGGCCGCAAGCGTTTCAGCCCGCGCGCAGGCAGGCTTCGATGGCGCGGCCCACCTGCAGCACGCGCGCATCGGCGGCGTGCACGCCGCCTACGGACAGGCCCACGGGCAGTTCGCCGGGCGCCTGGCATGGAAGGGAGAGCGCGCAGCCATCCAGGAAATTGAGCACCGTCGTGTTGCGCAGCACCAGCCCGTTGATGGCGAAGAACCGGGCATCGTCGCCGGTGAGGTCCGCCAGGCGCGGCGCGCGCACGGCCACGGTGGGCATCAGCCAGGCGTCGAGGTCGCGCAGGCGCTCGCGGGCGGTGGTTTGCAGGCGCAGCCGCGCGTCCTGCAGATCGATGTAGTCGGCCGCGGAAATCGCGGCGCCGCGGCGGGTGCGCTGGGCGACGCGGTGGTCGTACTGCGCCTCTTGGGCCGGGTCTTCCAGCCGCGCGCGATGCACCTGCCAGGCCTCGGCGGCGATCAGCCCGCCCGCGGCGTTGAGCGAGGGCAGCTGGTGCAGTTCGGTGAAGCCGAAGCGCACGATGCGTGCGCCGGCGGCGGACAGGCGCTGGAGCGCGCCGTCGAAGGCGGCCGCCACCTCGGGCTCGACGCCGTCCATGACGAAGTCGTCCGTCACACCCAGGCGCAGCCCGGCCAGCGGTGCGGCGCGGGTGTCCAGCGCCTCGCCGCTCAGGATGGCATCGACGACGGCGCAGCAGTCCACGCTGCGGGCCAGCGGGCCGGCCGAGTCCAGGCTGCGCGACAGCGGATAGGCCCCGGCCAGCGGCACCCGCCGGGCGGTGGGCTTGAAGCCTGTGAGCCCGCAGAACGCGGACGGAATGCGGATCGAGCCGCCCGTGTCGGTGCCCAGCGCCACGGTGGCCAGATCGAGCGCCACGGTGGCGGCGCCGCCGGAGGTGGAGCCCCCGGTGATGCGGCTCGGGTCGTGCGGGTTGGCCGGCGTGCCGTAGTGGGGGTTGAGTCCCAGACCCGAGAAGGCGAACTCGCTCAGGTTGGTGCGACCGAGCAGCACTGCGCCCGCGGCGCGCAGGCGGGCCACCGCGACGGCGTCGGCCTGGGCGGGCGCCCCGGCCATCACGGCCGATCCGGCACGGGTCACCTGGCCCTGCACGTCGAACAGGTCCTTGATCGAGACGGGCAGGCCCGCCAGCGGCGAGGGCACGTGCCCGCCCGCGCGGGCGGCGTCGCTGGCGCGGGCCGCCTGCAGCGCGGCCTCGGCTTCGACCTCGCCCACATAGGCGTGCCCGCCCGCCGCGCGGTGCGTGGCGATGCGCGCGAGCGCCGCCTCGACCAGCGCCACGCTGGTGGTGTCGCCCCGGGCCAGGGCCTCGGCCTGTTCGCGGACGGTGGGGTGGCGGGTGGTGGCGAGGGCATTCATCGGGCGATCTCCAGGGCTTGGGTGGCGTAGTGGTGGTGCAGGCTGCGGTTCAGAACGGGGTCGTGCAATTCCAGCTCGAAGGCCTCGCCCCAGCCGAGTTCGCCGATCACCGCATGGGTGCCGCAGAACATGGCCGTGTGGGCGGGCAGGCCGCCTGCCGCATTCCATTTTTGCATCAGCTCGGCGGGGTGCAGCAGGCGGGCCAGGGCGCCTTCCTGGTACAGGGCGCGCACGCCGTCGCGGGTGCGCCAGCAGCGGGTGACCAGCTGGTCCCAGTGGCCCTGCACCTCCGACAGCTTCCATAGGGTGCGGCCCACGGGCTTGGCGCACATCTGCTTGGACACCGTGACGTCGTAGGCCTCGACGGTGCGGTCCGTGTGGTCCGAGCCGATGCCCACGAGCACGCCGTGCGCCTCGCTCGCCAGCAGAACGCATTCCACTTCGCCGCTGGAGTCATGGCCCGGAACCTGCACCGTGCTGCCCGTGTCGAGCAGCTGGCTGGCCACGCGGTAGAAGGTGGGTACCGTGGAGGGCGGCTTGACGCCGATCGCGGCCAGTTCGGCGATGTGGTGGTCCACCGCCGCGCGATCGCGGCCGGCCCAGCCGGCGATGACGAGGTGGCGGATGTCCAGGGTGACCGGCCCGTGGCCGGCGAGATCGAAGGTGTGCTGGGGCATGGTGGGGCAACGAAAGGGCGGAAGGATCAAAGTGCGCGGGTGATCGCGCGGCGGAAATCGTCGATGTGGCGCTGCATCGCGGCGGCGGCGGCATCGGGGTCGTGGCGCTCGAGCGCGGCGAGGATGTCCTGGTGCTCGTCGTGGATGCGCACGCTGTGCCCGGCCTCCGAGAGCGTCAGAAACCAAAAGCGCGCCTGCTGTTCGTGCAGCCGGCGCAGCAGGTCGGCCAGCACGGTGTTGCGGGCGGCGGCCGAGATCGCGCTGTGAAAGCGCAGGTCCAGCGCCATCAGCGCAGGCACGTCGTGTGCGGCCAGGAGCGCCGGGACCTCGCCCAGCAGGTGGCGCATCGCGGCCAGTTCAGCGGGCCGGACCCGCTCGGCCGCCAGGCGAACGCACAGGGTCTCGTTGCAGGCGCGCACCTCGATCATGTCCAGCACCTCGTCCAGCGACAGCGGCGCCACCACGATGCCCTTGCGCGGCAGGATGGTCACGAGCCCTTCCATCTCCAGCCGGTGCAGCGCCTGGTGGATGGGCGTGCGGCCCAGGCCGAGCAGCGTGCCCAGTGCGCCTTCGTTGATCTGCGCGCCGGGTGCCAGCTCGCAGGCAATGATGCGGCGCTTGATGTCGGCGTAGGCCTGCTCGCGTAACTGGGCGCCGCCGCCGGGTGCGGCGGGAGGGGACGGCTGGGGCAGGGCGGGCATCGGGGATGGATAGGTTCGACTAAACTCAAATGATATATCAGTGAAATATCACAGATATCTCTTGGACATGGCCGATTCGTGTCGTCATGGCCGCGCCGCCGGGTGGGATGCTCGCAAAGCGCCATGCCGGCAGGCACCAAGGCTTCTAGAATCCGCCCATGATCTCCCGCGAACCCACCATCGAACGCCTGTCCGTCGCCCGCCGCCTGCTCCTGGAGCCTTTCGGCCTCGACGAAACCCATCTGGCGCGCGCGCTCGCCGACATCCGGGCCCATCAGGTGGACGATGCCGACCTGTATTTCCAATACACGCGCAGCGAGGGGTGGAGCCTGGAAGAAGGCATCGTCAAGACCGGTTCGTTCAGCATCGACCAGGGCGTCGGGGTGCGGGCCGTGAGCGGCGAGAAGACGGCTTTCGCCTATTCCGACGACATCTCCGAGGCCTCCTTGCTCGATGCCGCCCGCACCGTGCGGGCGATTTCGGCGGCCTCGCAGGAAAAGCGGGCGAAGATCTCGCTCAAGAAGATCTCCGCCAGCCGATCGCTCTATCCCGGCACCGATCCCATCGCTTCGCTGGACAGCACGGCCAAGGTGGCGCTGCTGGAAAAGGTGGAGCAACAGGCCCGCGCCAAGGACCCGCGCGTGGCCCAGGTCATGGCTGGCCTGGCCAGCGAATACGACGTGGTGCTGGTGGCGCGCTCCGACGGCACGTTGGCTGCCGACGTGCGCCCGCTGGTGCGCCTGTCGGTCACCGTGATCGCCGAGCAGGCTGGCCGCCGCGAGGTGGGCTCGGCCGGCGGTGGCGGGCGCTTCGGCCTGGCCTATTTCGATGATGCGCAGATCACCCAGTACGTCGACGAGGCCGTGAACGCCGCCCTCGTCAATCTGGAGTCGCGCCCTGCGCCCGCGGGCGAGATGACCGTGGTGCTCGGCCCCGGGTGGCCTGGCGTGCTGCTGCACGAGGCCGTGGGCCATGGGCTGGAGGGCGATTTCAACCGCAAGGGTTCGAGCGCCTTCAGCGGTCGCATCGGCCAGCGCGTGGCGGCCAAGGGCGTGACGGTGCTGGACGACGGCACCCTGGCCGACCGCCGCGGCTCCCTCAACGTGGACGACGAAGGCCACGCCAGCCAGCGCAACGTGCTCATCGAGGACGGCATCCTCAAGGGCTACATCCAGGATTCGATGAACGCGCGCCTGTCGGGCGTGGCGCCCACCGGCAACGGCCGGCGCGAGAGCTACGCGCACATTCCCATGCCGCGCATGACCAACACCTACATGCTGGGCGGCGACAAAGACCCGGCGGAGATCGTGGCGAGCATCAAGCGCGGCCTCTATGCCACCAACTTCGGCGGCGGCCAGGTGGACATCACCAGCGGCAAGTTCGTGTTCTCGGCCAGCGAGGCGTATTGGGTCGAGAACGGCAAGATCCTGTACCCGGTCAAGGGCGCGACCATCGTCGGCAGCGGTCCGGAATCCCTCAAGAAGGTGACGCTCATCGGCAACGACATGGCGCTCGACAGCGGCGTGGGCACGTGCGGCAAGGAAGGCCAGAGCGTGCCGGTCGGCGTGGGCCAGCCCACGCTGCGCATCGACGGCCTGACGGTCGGCGGCACCGCATAAGGCCCCGGGCGGCGGCGGACCTTCCAGGCGTGCACCCACCATGCCTGACCCCTCGTCCAGCCAGCTGCTGAACACCGCACAATCGTTTGGCGATGTGAGCCGGCTGCTGCGCGAAGGCGTGGCCGATGAGGAGTCCCGCCAGTTCCGCGATGCGCTGACGTCGCTGTCCGCGCTCATCGAAGATGCCGCGCACCTGCGCCGCGCCTGCGCCGATCCCTCCGCCATCTTCTGGAGCCTGGAGCACCTGAAGCGCGCCGCGCGCGAGCACCAGTTCTTTCTCACCGGGCTGGGCTCCGCCTGGCATGCGCTTTATGAGCTGGGGGCCTATCAGCAGGCCCTGAAAGACCTGCGCGATGCCATCGAGATCTGGCACCAGGCACTGACCCGCCAAAGCCGCAGCGAGCCGGCCTGCTTCGATGCGTTCGAGCGCCTGGCCTGGCGCACCCTGGGCGAGGCGATGCTGGTCATCGACATGTACGAGCAGGGCGGGGCGATGCTCAGCGAGCCTTCTCCAGAGCCCGCTGCGGCCCGGCGCCGCCCGATGCTGGCGCGCCTTCGCCGCTGGTTGGCGGGGCGCGGGCGATGAAAGCGCGGCACCCCGCTTGTGGCAGCGCTGCAACGCGCCGGGGATGTTGCGGCGCAAAAATCGGTGTTACATTGCCACCGATGCAAGTGCGTAGCGCGTTTTATTTTTGGTTTTACTTCTCTGTCCCAGGCGGATGAGAGGTCAGCGCGCAACCACCCGAGCCCCCCTCCTCTAGAAACCGCCGAAGCTGAAAAGCCCGGCGGTTTTTTGTTTTTCCGCTCCCCCTTTTTTCCGATCCAACCCACGAGGACGCAACCATGACGGCCACTTCCAACCCCACCAGCGATGCCTGGTACCGCGACGTCGAGAAGACCAGCCAGACCGACGACGAACGTATCAAGGACATCACCGTGTTGCCCCCTCCAGAACATCTGATCCGCTTCTTCCCCATCCGGGGAACGGCGGTGGAATCCCTGATCACGCGCACGCGGCGCGGCATCCAGGACATCATGGCGGGCCGGGACGAACGCCTGCTGGTGGTGATCGGCCCCTGCTCCATCCACGACCCGGCCGCCGCGCTGGATTACGCGCGGCGCCTGAAGGCGGTGCGCGAGCAGTACGCCGACACGCTGGAGATCGTGATGCGTGTGTACTTCGAAAAGCCCCGCACCACGGTGGGCTGGAAGGGCCTGATCAACGATCCGTACCTGGACGAGAGCTACCGCATCGACGAAGGCCTGCGCATCGCGCGCCAGCTGCTCATCGACATCAACCGCATGGGCGTGCCGGCCGGCAGCGAGTTCCTGGACGTGATCTCGCCCCAGTACATCGGCGACCTCATCAGCTGGGGCGCCATCGGTGCGCGCACCACCGAAAGCCAGGTGCACCGCGAACTGGCCTCGGGCCTGTCGGCGCCCATCGGCTTCAAGAACGGCACGGACGGCAACATCCGCATCGCCACCGACGCGATCCAGTCCGCCAGCCGCGGTCACCACTTCCTGTCGGTGCACAAGAACGGGCAGGTGGCCATCGTCAACACGCAGGGCAATCCCGACTGCCACGTGATCCTGCGCGGCGGCAAGGCACCGAACTACGACGCGGCCAGCGTCGCCGCGGCCTGCCAGGACCTGGAGGCCGCCAAGCTGCCCGCCACGCTGATGGTGGATTGCAGCCATGCCAACAGCAGCAAGCAGCACGAAAAGCAGCGCGACGTGGCGCGCGAGATCGGCGCGCAGATCGCGGGCGGCTCGCGCTGCGTGTTCGGCGTGATGATCGAGAGCCACCTGACTGCCGGTGCCCAGAAGTTCACGCCGGGCAAGGACCAGCCGGGTGCGCTGGAGTACGGCAAGAGCATCACCGACGCCTGCCTGGGCTGGGACGATTCGCTGTCGGCGCTGGCCGACCTGTCGGCGGCCGTGGCCGCCCGCCGCGCCCGCTGAAAACCAGGGACCGGGGCAGCGGCGTGCGATGTAAGCTCGATGGCCCCGCCGCGGGCATCGGCTTGCGTGGCCGGCCTTGGCCCCACCTCAACCAGGAAAACAATCCATGCGCAGAGAAGTCTCGATCACCCTGGCGCCGGGCCAGGAATTCCGTTTCGACCTGGAAGGCTCGCAGCCTTTGAGCAATGAAGACGCCCGCCGCTGGCTGGACGAGGCGTTCATCAGCCTGGAGTGCGAGCCCCTGCGGGCCAGCGGCAAGGTGCTGCTGGCCGACAAGGTGCTCACGGTGGCACAGGCCGCCGGGGCCCCGCTGCTGGCCGATGCGCAATGGGGCCGGCAGTTCGCCGAGGCTGCCAGCGCCGCACTGGCCCGCCCGATCGTGCGGGTGGATGTCCCGGCCATGGCCGTGACGTATTGAAGAGGGGCGGAGGGTCGCCTTCTGCGCTATCGGCCGAATCGGCCTCCAGCGCATATTCTTCTAGGGCATATTGCTATTATTTTGATAGCGAATCAATGAGCTTGCCGTGGATGCCGCCGAAGCTGCCATTGCTCATGCACACGATGTGATCGCCCGGCCGGGCCGCCTGGGTGATCTGTCCGATCAGCGTGCCGATGTCCGCCGCCGTCCGGGCCTTGTCGCCCAGCGGCGCGAGCACCTGGGCCGCGTCCCAGTCCAGGCCGGCGGTGTGGCAGAACGCCAGGTCGGCCGGCTCCAGCGCCGAGGGCAGCTGCGATTTCATGGTGCCCAGCTTCATGGTGTTGCTGCGCGGCTCGAATGCCGCGAGGATGCGCGCCGCCGGGCCCACGCTGCGGCGCAGGCCGTCCAGCGTGGTGCGCAGGGCGGTCGGGTGGTGGGCGAAGTCGTCGTACACCGCGATGCCGCGCACGGTGCCGCGCAGTTCCATGCGCCGCTTCACGTTCTGGAACCGCGCCAGCGCACGGCCGGCCTCTGCAGGCGCCACGCCCACGTGGTGGGCGGCGGCGATGGCGGCCAGCGCATTCAACTGGTTGTGCACCCCGGTCAGCGCCCATTCCACGTGGGCCACGGTCCGGCCCTGGTGGAGCACATCGAAGGCGTGCGGCTCGCCCTGGGCCGTGAAGTCGCTCACCAGCGCGCCGAAGCTCGCCACCTCGCTCCAGCAGCCGGCATGCAGCACGCGGGCCAGGCTTTCCTCCAGCCCGTTGACCACCACGCGGCCCGACGGCGGCACGGTGCGCACCAGGTGGTGGAACTGCCGCTCGATGGCTGGCAGGTCGTCGAAGATGTCCGCGTGGTCGAATTCCAGGTTGTTCAGCACCGCGGTGCGGGGGCGGTAGTGCACGAACTTGCTGCGCTTGTCGAAGAACGCGGTGTCGTATTCGTCCGCCTCGATCACGAACACGGGCGCATCGCCCGCCACGCCCGGGCCGGCCACCGGACGGCGCGCGGCGCCCAGCCGGGCCGACACGCCGAAATCCAGCGGTACGCCACCCACCAGGAAGCCGGGCTGCAGGCCCGCGCATTCCAGAACCCAGGCCAGCATCGACGTGGTGGTCGTCTTGCCGTGGGTGCCCGCCACGGCCAGCACGTGCCGACCCTGCAGCACGTGCTCGGCAAGCCACTGGGGGCCGCTGGTGTAGGCGGCGCCGGCGTCGAGGATGGTCTCCATCAGGGGGAATTTCGGCGTGCCGTCGGGCAGGCGCGCCCGGCTGACCACGTTGCCGATCACGAACACATCGGGCGCCAGCGCCATCTGGTCCGCGCCGTAGCCTTCGATCAGTTCGATCCCCAAGGCGCGCAACTGGTCGCTCATCGGGGGGTACACGCCGGCGTCGCAGCCGGTGACCTTGTGGCCCGCTTCGCGCGCCAGTGCCGCCAGGCCCCCCATGAACGTGCCGCAGATGCCCAGAATGTGAATATGCATGGGCGCAGATTCTAAGGTTCCAGGTCTGCAAGGCTGCCCCCGCAGATCCCTCTTGCCTCGATTGCTACATTTTCAATAGCAAGGTCCACGATGGGGCGCACCATGCCCCTGCCGGATGCGGGCGTTTTCCCGGGCCGCCTTCTTGCATTGAGGCCACAATGGACCCTTCCCCCCACCCGATCGCCGCCATGCCAAACGCCCTCGCCACCGAGATCGCCAACGCCGCGGCCCGCATGGTCGTCGAAGAAGGCCTGGAATGGGGCCCGGCCAAACGCCGGGCCGTTCGCCAACTGGGCCTGCCCACCCGCACACCGCTGCCCGACAACGATCTGATCGAGGACGCGGTGCGTGAGTACATCGGCCTGTTCTGTGCCGACACCCAGCCCCAGGAATTGCTCGCGCTGCGGCAGCTGGCGCTGATCTGGATGGAGCGCATGGAGACGTTTCGCCCGCACCTGGGCGGAGCGGTGTGGCATGGCACGGCGACCCGGCTGTCCGACATTTATCTGCAGTTGTTCTGCGACGACTGCAAATCCGCCGAGATCGCGCTGATCGACCACCATGTGGACTACGAGCCGCGTACCGTCACCGGCTTCCATGGCGAGTCGGTCGAGGCGTTGAGCCTCTCCAGCCATTCGCCGGTGCTGGGCGAGATGATCGGCGTGCACCTTTTGATCTATGACCTGGATGACCTGCGCGGCGCATTGCGCCCCGATGCGCGGGGCCGGGCACCGCGCGGAGACATTCGCGCCGTGCGCAAGCTGTTGGAAAGCCCTCCCGAATGAATGTGTCACCGCCCTCCGATACGGGCACCCCTATGTCCCCACCCGCCCCCCGCCCGGCCCCCGCGGCCGGGTCCGATGCTGCGCCCCAGGCTTCGCGTCGCAGGCTGATGGCGTATGCCGGCGTGGCCGCCGCCGGGCTGGGCGGCGCAGGGCTGGCGTGGTGGCGGTTCCAGCCGCACGCGGTGCTGTCCGGCGCCGAAGCCGCCCTGTGGGCACAGCAGTTCGAGGCGCCTTCGGGCGGCGAGCCCGTGGCGATGGCGCGTTTTCGCGGCAAGCCGCTGCTGGTGAACTTCTGGGCCACGTGGTGCCCGCCCTGCGTGGACGAGCTGCCGCTTTTGAATGCCTTCTACCGGGAACATGCCGCCAAAGGCTGGCAAGTCGTGGGCTTGGCGATCGACCAGCCCTCGTCCGTGCGGCAGTTCCTGGGGCGCCTGCCGCTGGATTTCCCGGTGGGACTGGCGGGGCTTTCGGGCACCGAACTGGGCCGTTCGCTGGGCAATCTCACCGGAGGCCTGCCTTTCAGCGTGCTGATGGGCGCAGATGGCAGCATCCTGCACCGTAAAATGGGCCAGGTCACCGCGCAAGACCTGACCCAATGGGCTTCCCTGGGATAGCGGTCTGCAATCCACCGCGAAGATCAATGAATTTGCGCCCAAATACCGGCCATAGGTCGAATTTGGGGTAAATTCGCGCCCTATTTTGTTTTTGGCGTTGGAGTTCCCATGGATTTGCGAAAACTCAAGACCTTGATCGACCTCGTGTCCGAGTCGAATGTGTCAGAACTCGAGATCACCGAGGCAGAAGGCAAGGTCCGCATCGTCAAGAGCGGCGGTGCGGTGGTCCAGCAATATGTGGCCGCACCCGCCCAGCAGGCCCCGGCACCCGCGACGGCGGCCGCCCCGGTGGCCGAGTTGCCCGCTCCGGCCGCCCCGACCGGCCACATCGTGAAGTCGCCCATGGTGGGCACGTTCTACCGCGCTTCCAGCCCGGGCGCCAAGTCGTTCGTCGAGGTGGGCAGCCAGGTCAAGGAAGGCGAGACGATCTGCATCATCGAGGCCATGAAGATCCTCAACGAGATCGAGGCCGACAAGTCCGGCACCGTCACCCGCATCCTGGGAGAGAACGGCCAGGCGGTGGAATACGGGCAGCCCCTGTTCGTGATCGAATAAATTGCGCATGTCTTCCTCGGTCCTTGTCGGGCGCGCCGGCCTCGTTGCCGGGCGCCAGGGAACGTCCATGTTTCAGAAAATCCTCGTCGCCGGTGCCGGCCGTCTTGCCCCGGGCAAGGCCACGCCAACCGCACTCGCATGTGCCCGCGCATGGGTGATGAGCCGCGAAGAAACCTATGTTTAAGAAAATCCTCGTTGCCAATCGCGGCGAAATCGCATTGCGCATCCAGCGCGCCTGCCGTGAACTCGGCGTCAAGGCCGTCATGGTGTATTCCGAGGCGGATCGCGATGCCAAGTACGTGAAGCTGGCCGAAGAGGCGGTGTGCATCGGCCCCGCGCCCTCGCCGCTGTCCTACCTCAACATGCCCGCCATCATCTCGGCCGCCGAGGTGACCGATGCGGAGGCCATCCACCCCGGCTACGGCTTCCTGTCCGAGAACGCCGACTTCGCCGAGCGGGTGGAAAAGAGCGGCTTCCAGTTCATCGGCCCCACGCCCGAGTCGATCCGCACCATGGGCGACAAGGTCTCGGCCAAGCAGGCCATGATCCGCGCGGGCGTGCCCTGCGTGCCCGGCTCCGAAGGCGAGTTGCCAGAAGACCCGGTGCAGATCCGCCGCATCGCCAAGGCGGTGGGCTATCCCGTCATCATCAAGGCCGCGGGCGGCGGCGGCGGACGCGGCATGCGCGTGGTGCACACCGAGGCGGCGCTCGTCAACGCGGTGCAGATGACCAAGGCCGAGGCCGGCGCGGCGTTCGGCAATCCGGCCGTGTACATGGAGAAGTTCCTCCAGAACCCGCGCCACATCGAGATCCAGATCCTCGCGGACAAGCACCGCAATGCGGTCTATCTGGGCGAGCGCGACTGCTCCATGCAGCGCCGCCACCAGAAGGTGATCGAGGAGGCGCCGGCGCCCGGCATCCCGCGCAAGCTGATCGAGAAGATCGGCGAGCGTTGCGTGGCCGCCTGCAAGAAGATCGGCTACCGCGGCGCGGGCACGTTCGAGTTCCTGTATGAAAACGGCGAGTTCTACTTCATCGAGATGAACACCCGCGTGCAGGTGGAGCACCCGGTGACCGAATGGATCACGGGCGTGGACATCGTGAAGACGCAGATCATGGTCGCCGCCGGCGAGAAGCTGCCCTTTACCCAGCGCCAGATCGAGATCCGCGGCCACGCCATCGAATGCCGCGTGAACGCCGAGGACCCGTACAAGTTCATCCCCTCGCCAGGCCGCATCACCATGTGGCATGCGCCGGGCGGCCCGGGCGTGCGCGTGGACTCGCACGCCTACACCAACTACTACGTGCCTCCGAACTACGACTCGATGATCGGCAAGATCATCGTGCACGGCGACACGCGCGAGCAGGCGCTGGCCCGCATGCGCACGGCGCTGTCCGAAACCGTGATCGAGGGCATCAACACCAACGTGCCGCTGCACCGCGAGCTGATGGTGGACGCCAAGTTCGTGGCGGGCGGCACCAACATCCATTACCTGGAAGAGTGGCTGTCGCAGCACAAGCGCTGAGATCGCCGCGCGTGGTGGTTTTGCATGCTGGCACCTGGCAACGGGTGCCAGCATTTTCGTTTTCTCCCGGAGGTCTCCCATGTTTGAGCTGAGCCTGATGTGCCCCGAAGACCGGGTCGAGTCCCTGAGCGATGCGCTCGATGCGCTGCAGGCGCTGAGCGTGTCGGTCGAGGATGCCGACGCGCAGACCGATGCCGAGCAGGCGCTGTTCGGCGAGCCCGGCATGCCGCCGCCCAAGGACGGCTGGCAGCGCAGCCGGGTGGTGGCGCTGTTCCAGAACGAAGCCGAAGCGCAGGAGGCGCGGGCCCTGCTGGAGGTGCAGGATTTCTTCGAAGGCTGCCGCGTTCTGGGCGTGGCCACCGTGCCCGAGCAGGACTGGGTGCGCCTCACGCAATCGCAGTTCGCACCGGTGGACATCACGCCGGATTTCTGGATCGTGCCCACCTGGCACGAGCTGCCGGCCCAGGCCACGCGCAGCATCCGGCTCGATCCCGGCCTGGCGTTCGGCACCGGCACGCACCCCACCACGCGCATGTGCCTGCGGTGGATCGCGGCGAACGGCGCGCCGTACGGCGCCAGCGGCAACCCGCTGGGCCGCGTGCTCGACTATGGCTGCGGCTCCGGTATCTTGGCCATCGGCGCCGCCAAGTTCGGTGCGACGGATGTCGATGCCGTGGACATCGATCCGGCGGCCGTGGAGTCCACGCGTTTGAACGCCGAGGCCAACGGTGTGGCACTGAAGGCGGGCTTGCCCGACCAGGCCAGCGGCACCTACCAGACGGTGCTGGCCAACATCCTCGCCACGCCCCTCAAGGTGCTGGCGCCGCTGCTGTGCGCGCATGTGGCGGCCGGAGGCCATCTGGTGCTGGCCGGCATCCTGGAGCGCCAGGCCGACGAGCTGAAAGAGGCCTATGCGCCGTGGCTGCCCCTGGAGGTGGCCGACACGCAGGAGGGCTGGATCCTGATGGTGGCCGCGCGGTGACGGGCAGGGCCGTGCCGCCCTTCGGGCGGGCATGGCGCCCACCTACAATCCCGAGCCGATGAGCCAGATCACACGCTGCCCCGCCTGCGGCACGACCTTCAAGGTCGTCGCGGACCAGTTGCGCATCTCCGATGGGTGGGTGCGGTGCGGGCAGTGCAAGGAGGTCTTCGATGCGGCGGCCCATCTGGTGCGCTCGGCGTCGCAGGACCTGCTGCCGGAGATGGCCATTCCCGACGCTCCGCGCGCGACCGTGCGGCCGCCGGCGCCTGCCGAACGGGCCTGGGGGGCCGGCGCGGCGAGCGTGCCGCAACCCTCTCCAACAGCGCCCGCGCCCGGCGTGCCACGCGGGCCCACCGCCTCTGCGGCCCCGGCACCGCCACATTCTTCGTCCCCTCCAACGCCAGCGCCGACCGCACCGCTGCCGATGGGCGACCCCGCCCTGCCCGCGCCGCTGGAGGTGCCGGAGCCGCCGCTGGTGCCGAGCTACCTCACCGCGCGGCCGCTGGCGTCGCCGGGCGTGGAGCCGCCCGCCGACTGGAGCCTGGAGCCTGCGTCTCCGCTGGTTTGGCGAACCCGCTCAAGCGCGACGGATTCCACTGCTGCGCCGGCCAAGCCCGTTCTACCTCCACTGCCATCGGGATGGGCTTTGCCGGGATCGGTGGCTGCCGCTGAACGGCCCATCGGTGCGGTGCCCGCCGCCCCGACAACCCCGCAGGACGAAGCGGCTGCGGCAGGGCGCGCGCGCAGCGCAACGCCACCCGAGCCAGCGGGCTATGAACTGCCCTTCGCGGAGTTGCGCGATTCGGAATGGCCCGACGATCTGGACGACGGGCCGCTGCTAGCCGCCGCCGATGTGCCGGATGGCCATGGGCGGCAGGCTTCGACCGACGATGCCATCGCCAAGGCGGTGGCCATGGACATGGCCCTGGAAGCCATCGATGCCGACACCGATCCGGTGGCCATCGCCACGCAGGCCGGTGGTGGGCTGGAAGGCGTGGTGGCGTTGCCGGCAGAAGCGGCCATCGCCTCCGCGGCCCAGGCCGGTGCGCAGCCTTCCGTTCACCGCCTGCCACTGCACTCGCCGGCGAAAGACGATGACGAGGACGACGATGCGGTGCATGCCACGGCCGCTGATGAGCCGGGCTTCATGCGCGCCGCGCGCCGCAAGGCCTTCTGGGGCAAGCCGGCGGTGCGCGCCGGCCTGGCCGTGCTGCTGATGGCCCTGGCCGCAGGCCTCGGCCTGCAGCTGGCGGTGCAGGAGCGCGACCGGCTGGCATCGCAGTACCCGGGTGCGCGGCCCGTCCTCCAGGCGCTGTGCGTCCCGCTGCAATGCGCCATCGCCGCCCCGCGCCGCATCACCGAAGTGGTGATCGACAGCTCGTCCTTCAACAAGGGACGGGGCGACTCGTACCAGCTGGCCTTGTCCATCAAGAGCCGTGCCGGCTTTGCCGTGGCCATGCCGTCGGTGGAGCTCACGCTGACCGACACGCAGGACCGGCCGGTGCTGCGCCGCGTGCTGCAGCCCCAGGACCTGGGGGCGCCCGCGGAGATCGCGCCCGGCGGCGAATGGAGCGGCACCTTGCCCATGGTGGTGGCCACGGGCGGCGCGCGCGTCTCCGGCTACCGTGTTCTGGCTTTCTATCCCTGATCTTCGGATCTTTTCTTCTTCACCGGATTTGTTATGGCTGCCTTGATTTGCGGTTCCCTGGCGTTCGACACCATCATGACTTTCGAGGGCCGCTTCGCCGAGCAGATACTGCCGGACCAGTTGCACATCCTGAACGTCTCGTTCCTCGTGCCTTCCCTGCGCCGCGACTTCGGCGGCTGCGCCGGCAACATCGCCTACAGCCTGAAGCTGCTGGGCGGCGATCCGGTGCCCATGGCCATGCTGGGCAGCGACGGCGCCGGCTATCAGGAGCGCCTGCGCAGCCTGGCCATCGACACGCGCCACGTGGGGCAGGTGGATGACCTCTACACGGCCCAGGCGATGATCATGACCGACCGCGACAACAACCAGATCACGGCCTTCCACCCCGGCGCCATGATGCAGGCCCACCGCTCGCGCATCGTGGCCGAGCCCGACGTGCGCCTGGCCATCATCGCGCCCGATGGCCGCGATGCCATGCTGCAGCACGCCGCGCAACTGGTCGAGGCGGGCATTCCGTTCGTGTTCGATCCGGGCCAGGGCCTGCCCATGTTCAACGGCCAGGAACTGGCGCAATTCATCGATCAGGCCACGTGGATCACCGTGAACGACTACGAAGGCCGCATGCTGTGCGAGCGCACGGGCTGGAGCCTGCAGGACATCTCCCGCAAGGTGCGCGGCCTTGTCGTCACGCTGGGCGCCGAGGGCTGCGACGTCTGGGAGAACGGCGAGCGCACCAACGTGCCGGTCGCGGCGCCGGCCGAGGTGGTGGACCCCACCGGCTGCGGTGACGCCTGGCGGGGCGCGCTGCTTTTCGGGCTGGAGCGGGACTGGCCCCTGGTGCGCTGTGCCGCGCTGGGTAACCGCATGGGCGCGCTCAAGATCGCGCAGCGCGGGCCGCAGAACTACGTGCTCGACTTCCACCCCGAGTAAGCCGAGAGGCACAGGCCTGCCGCCGCACGCTGCGCGCGCGACGCAGGCATAAAAAAACCCGGTGCAGGGCACCGGGTTGGCGGGACTTCCCGTGGACGTGGGCCTTACGGCTTGCCACCCGTAGGGAAGGGCCAGGCGGCCTGGGGGTTCAGCGTGGTCTGGGCTGCAGGCGCGGGCGCAGGGGCCTTGGCGGCTTTCTTGGGCGCGGCGGCCTTCTTGGCGGCCGGTGCTGCGGCAGGCTTCTTGGCAGCAGGTGCGGCCGAGGTCTTCTTCGCCGACGTCACGGCCTTCTTGGTCGCGGTCGCTGGCTTGGCGCTGGCCTTCTTGGCCGCTGGTGCAGCCGCCTTCTTGGCCGGTGCAGCCGACTTCTTCACGGCCGTTGCCTTCTTCGCTGGCGCTGCGGCTTTCTTGGCCGGAGCAGCGGCCTTCTTGGCCGGCGCTGCTGCCTTCTTCGCAGCCGTCACCTTCTTGGCGGGGGCGGCGGCCTTCTTGGCGGGCGCTGCCTTCTTCGCTGGAGCGGCGGCCTTCTTGGCCGGTGCTGCTGCCTTCTTCGCAGCCGTTACCTTCTTGGCGGGGGCCGCGGCCTTCTTGGCGGGCGCTGCCTTCTTCGCCGGAGCGGCGGCCTTCTTCGCTACCACAGCCTTCTTGGCGGGGGCGGCGGCTTTCTTCGCGGGTGCTGCCTTCTTGGCGGCGGTCTTTTTCGCAGTTGCCATCATTTTCTCCTTGGGTCAATTTGCAAAGAGCACTCCACGCCTGCATTGGACATGGAGCGATCCATGGCGATGGGACGAGTCCCATCGCCATGAACACGGGAACGCCCCGCACGGCAGGGCTTTGCAGCGCTGCCGGTCTGGGACGTGGAATGAAAATGCATGGCCTGGAATGTGTCGGGAGGTCAATCCCAGGACAGTGCACCGCCGGACTGGTACTCGATGACGCGGGTCTCGAAGAAGTTGCGCTCCTTCTTGAGGTCGATCATCTCGCTCATCCAGGGGAAGGGGTTTTCTTCGTTGGGGAACAGCGCCTCCAGGCCGATCTGCGTGGCGCGGCGGTTGGCGATGTAGCGCAGGTAGCCCTTGAACATGGAGGCGTTCATGCCCAGCACGCCGCGTGGCATGGTGTCTTCGGCGTATTGGTACTCGAGCTCGACGGCCTTCATGAACAGGCCGTTGATCTCTTCCTTGAACTCCGCGGTCCACAGGTGCGGGTTCTCCAGCTTGAGCTGGTTGATCAGGTCGATGCCGAAGTTGCAGTGCATCGATTCGTCGCGCAGGATGTACTGGTACTGCTCGGCGGCACCGGTCATCTTGTTCTGGCGGCCGAGCGCGAGGATCTGCGTGAAGCCGACGTAGAAGAACAGGCCTTCCATCAGGCAGGCGAACACGATCAGCGACTTGAGCAGCGTCTGGTCGGTCTCGGGCGTGCCGGTCTTGAAGTTGGGGTCCATGATCGCCTCGATGAAGGGGATCAGGAACTCGTCCTTGTTGCGGATGGAGGCGACTTCGTTGTACGCGTTGAAGATCTCGCTCTCGTCGAGGCCGAGCGATTCGACGATGTACTGGTAGGCGTGCGTGTGGATCGCTTCCTCGAAGGCCTGGCGCAGCAGGAACTGGCGGCACTCGGGCGCGGTGATGTGGCGGTACGTGCCCAGCACGATGTTGTTGGCGGCCAGCGAATCGGCGGTCACGAAGAAGCCGAGGTTGCGCTTGATGATGCGGCGCTCGTCTTCGGTCAGGCCGTTCGGGTCTTTCCACAACGCGATGTCGCGCGTCATGTTCACCTCTTGCGGCATCCAGTGGTTGGCGCAGGTGGCGAGGTATTTTTCCCAGGCCCACTTGTACTTGAAGGGCACCAGCTGATTGACGTCGGTCTGGCCGTTGATGATGCGCTTGTCTGCGGCATTCACGCGGCGATGCACGGTGTCGGCGGGCGGGGCAGAGGGGGTGGGCGTGCTGCCGGTGGGCAGGCTTTCGGCGGGTGCCGCAGCGGCTTGCGAAAGCGCGGACGGCGACTCCGCCGGGCGGTTGTTTTGCAGACCGCCGTCCAAGAGTTTCTGCGATGAGGGCTTGACTTCTTCGTCCCAGGTCAGCATAGGTTTTCCAATGGTCGGATTATGAAAGCAGCGCTGCAAAATTAAAAGCGCTGGAGCGTGATGCAGCCATGTTTTTGTTGCTTCACTGCACATGCGCGGCACCCTGATCGATCAGGGTGCCGCGCATGGCGTGCGCATCACTGGCAGGCTTCGCAGGTCGGGTCGTCGATCGCGCAGAACTTCACGTCGGTCGCGGGCAATGCCGCGGCCTGTGCCTGTGCTGCGGCCGCAGCGGCTTCGAGCGCGCTGGGCTTGGATGCTGCCTGTGCGCCGCCGCCGTCGGTGCCCGACGACACGGCGTTGAGCTGGCGCGTGTTCACGGTGCTCATCTCGACGTGCGTGGCGCTTTGCGTGCGCAGGTAATACGTGGTCTTGAGGCCGCGCACCCAGGCGAGCTTGTAGGTGTCGTCGAGCTTCTTGCCCGATGCGCCCGCCATGTAGATGTTCAGGCTCTGCGCCTGGTCGATCCATTTCTGGCGGCGCGATGCGGCCTCGACGAGCCACGACGGCTCGACCTCGAAGGCCGTGGAGTACAGCGCCTTGACGTCCTGCGGCACGCGGTCGATGGAGTGCAGCGAACCCTTGAAGTGCTTGAGGTCCATGACCATCACGTCGTCCCAAAGGCCCAGGCGCTTGAGGTCGCGCACCAGGTAGCCGTTGATGACGGTGAACTCGCCCGACAGGTTCGACTTGACCGAGAGGTTGCCGAACGAGGGCTCGATGGACGCATCGACACCGACGATGTTGGAGATGGTGGCGGTGGGCGCGATGGCTACGCAGTTGGAGTTGCGCATGCCGTCCTGCGCGATCTTCTTGCGCAGCGCATCCCAGTCCAGCGAGGACGAGCGGTCCACTTCCACGAAGCCGCCGCGGGCCTTCTCCAGCAGCTCGAGCGTGTCGAACGGCAGGATGCCGCGGTCCCACAGCGAGCCCTTGTAGCTTTCGTAGTGGCCGCGTTCCTTGGCCAGGTCGGTCGAAGCCCAGTAGGCGTAGTAGCAGATGGCTTCCATGGATCGATCGGCGAACTCGACCGCGGCCTGCGATGCGTAGGGAATGCGCAGTTCGTACAGGCTGTCCTGGAAGGCCATGATGCCCAGGCCCACGGGGCGGTGGCGCATGTTGGAGGCGCGGGCCTTTTCGACGGCGTAGTAGTTGATGTCGATCACGTTGTCGAGCATGCGCATGGCCGTGGAGATGGTCTTGCGCAGCTTGACGTGGTCGAGCTCGCGGCCGCTCGGGCCGTCCTTCAGATGGCGCAGCAGGTTGACCGAGCCGAGGTTGCAGACCGCGGTTTCGGTGTCGCTGGTGTTCAGCGTGATCTCGGTGCACAGGTTGGACGAGTGCACCACGCCGGCGTGCTGCTGGGGCGAGCGCACGTTGCAGGCATCCTTGAACGTGATCCAGGGGTGGCCGGTTTCGAACAGCATGGTGAGGATCTTGCGCCACAGGTCGGTCGCCTGCAGCGTGCGCGAGGGCTTGATCTCGCCGCGCGCGGCCTTCTCTTCATAGGCCACATAGGCCTTTTCGAAGTCGGTGCCGAACAGGTCGTGCAGGTCGGGAACGTTGGAGGGCGAGAACAGGGTCCAGGTGCCCTTCTCCATCACGCGGCGCATGAACAGGTCGGGAATCCAGTTGGCCGTGTTCATGTCGTGCGTGCGGCGGCGGTCGTCGCCGGTGTTCTTGCGCAGCTCCAGGAACTCCTCGATGTCCAGATGCCAGGTTTCGAGGTACGTGCAGACGGCGCCCTTGCGCTTGCCGCCCTGGTTCACGGCCACGGCGGTGTCGTTCACCACCTTGAGGAACGGCACCACGCCTTGCGATTCGCCGTTGGTGCCCTTGATGTGCGAGCCCAGTGCGCGCACGCGGGTCCAGTCGTTGCCCAGGCCACCGGCGAACTTGGACAGCAGCGCGTTTTCCTTGATCGACTCGTAGATGCCGTCCAGGTCGTCGGGCACGGTGGTCAGGTAGCACGACGACAGCTGCGAGCGCAGCGTGCCGCTGTTGAACAGCGTGGGGGTGCTGGACATGAAGTCGAACGACGAGAGCACCTCGTAGAACTCAATGGCGCGCGCTTCGCGGTTGTCTTCCTTGAGCGCCAGGCCCATGGCCACGCGCATGAAGAACGCCTGGGGCAGTTCGATGCGGCTCTTGCGCACGTGCAGGAAGTAGCGGTCGTACAGCGTCTGCAGGCCCAGGTAGTCGAACTGCTGGTCGCGCTCGAACTTCAGTGCGGCGCCGAGCTTTTGCAGGTCGTACTCGAGCAGGCGGGGGTCCAGCAGGTCGTTGTCCACGCCCTTCTGGATGAACACGGGGAAGTAGTTCGCGTAGGCGGCGCCCATTTCGCCGGGCGCCACGTCGCGGCCCAGCACCTCGCGCACGATGGTGTGCAGCAGCAGGCGCGCGGTGGCGTAGGTGTAGTCGGGGTCTTTCTCGATCAGGGTGCGGGCGGCCAGGATGGAGGCCTTGTACACCTCGTCCATGGGCACGCCGTCGTACAGGTTGCGCATGGTTTCGGCCACGATGGGCGCGGCCTGGATGTCGGCGCCCAGGTTGGAGCAGGCGGCCTGGATGAGGCTCAGCATGCGCGCTTCATCGAGGGGCACGCGCTGGCCATGGTCAATCACGTGCAGGGTGGGCACGGCGGGGGTGCGCTGCTCCTGCTGGTGGGCGCGCTCCTGCGAGCGGCGCTCGCGGTACAGCACATAGGCGCGCGCGACCTCGTGGTGGCCGCCGCGCATCAGGCCCAGCTCGACCTGGTCCTGTACGTCCTCGATGTGGAACGTGCCGCCGCCCGGGCGCGAGCGCATGAGGGCGCGCACCACGTTCTGGGTCAGCGTGTCCACGACTTCGCGCACGCTGGCCGAAGCGGCACCCTGGGTGCCGTGCACGGCGAGAAACGCCTTCATCAGGGCCACTGCGATCTTCTGCGGTTCGAACGGCACCACCGCGCCGTTGCGGCGAATGATCTGGTAGTGCGTCAGCAGGTCGCTGCCGGGCTGCGCCGCCGGCGATTCGTCTGCGGCAGTGGGGGTCTGCCCCGTAGCGTTGGTGGTGGATGAAGGGTTTAGCGCAGCTTGCATGAAAGGTCCTTTGGGAGCTGTCGGAAAAGGCGGATCTGGCGGACCGTAAGGCGGCGCCAAAGCGGAGAACGGGGTGGGGGTTGGGTGCTGGCCCACACGCTATATCTAGGGTGTGCAATGGTAGCAAGACACTACCGGTAGTGTACAGCGCCCTCTGCTCCGGATTCTGGAAACATGCTGTTTCCATGGCCTGGAAGCCGTGGCCGAGGCATGGCGCAAAGGCCGTGTGGATGCGGTTGGGAGACGGGAAAACGTGGTCTGGCGCAGGACGCCGGGCGTTTTGACTTCAGGAGCCGCGTGGGCCCTGTCTTCCATGGCGGGAGGGCAGCGGGCCCAGAGTGTCGCGGTTTGGCGTCTCGCGTGCAGAGGGTTGGGGAAAACCCTCAATTATGGCGGTGGTCGGGTTGACTTCAGTGGAAACACGTCGGGTGGCCACGGCAGGTCCGCTCGAAGCCGCAGCCAGTCGAAGCCCGGCCCCGGGTCCTGCTTTCTGCCGGGGGCCACGTCTTCGTGGCCTGCCACGTGGGCGATGGGGTAGCGCAGCGGCAGGTCGGCGCAAAGCCGCGCCAGGGTGGCGTATTGGGCGGGCTCGAAGGTCTGGCCCTCCAGCCCCTCCAGTTCGATGCCGATCGAGTCGTCGTTGCAGTTGGCGCGGCCCCGGTAGCTCGACGGCCCGGCATGCCAGGCCCGCAGATCGCAGTCCACGAACTGCCAGAGCCGGCCGTCGCGCTCGATGAAAAAGTGGGCCGACACCTGCAGCCCGCGGATGCCGGCGTAGTAGGGGTGCGCATCCCAGTCGAGGGTGTTGGTGAAAAGCCGGTGCACCTGCCCGCCGCCGTATTCGCCGGGGGGCAGGCTGATCGAATGCACGACGATGAGATCGATGACCGCCTGGGCCGGGCGCGGCCCGAAGTTGGGCGAGGGCTCGCGCGTGGCGTCCCGGTACCAGCCGTCGTCCCACACCGGCCTGTCCCCCGCCTCCGGGCAGGGCACTGGGCCGGGGTGCGGTGCCTCATTCGCTGTCGTCATTCGCGTCGCTGTCGTTGGGCGCGGCAATGTCCAGGCGGGCGATGCGGTAGCGGATCTGCCGCAGGCTGATGCCCAGCCGCGCCGCGGTGGCGGTGCGGTTGAAGCCGGTGTCCCGCAGGGCCCGCACCAGAATCTCGCGCTCCTGCTGGTCCAGCCAGGCCTGCAGGTCGCTGGGCAAGGGCACGGAGGCGGCCGGGTTGGCGCTGCGCGGCGTGCCGCTGCCGGGCGGCTCCCCCCCGGGGACGGGCGATGCGCCCGCATCGGCGCGCGCGGCATCGGCGGCCGAGGCATGCGGGGGCTCCACGTGCAGCTCTTCTCCATCGCTCAGGGCGACGGCGCGGTGCAGCAGGTTTTCCAGCTCGCGCACGTTGCCGGTCAGCGGGTGCATGGCGATGCGGTCGAGCGCGTTCTGCGTGAGGGGCGGCACCGGCGCGCCCGATTCCTGCGCGATGCGTGCCAGCAGCGTGGCGCACAGGGCGGGCAGGTCTTCGCGGCGTTCCCGCAGCGGCGGGATGACCACTTCGATCACGTTGAGGCGGTAATACAGATCCTGGCGGAACCGGCCGGACTGCACATCGGCCGACAGGTCGCGGTGGGTGGCGCTGACGATGCGCACGTCCACGGTCTCTTCCCCCGTGGAGCCCAGCGCCCGCACGCTGCGTTCCTGAATGGCGCGCAGCAGCTTGGATTGCATCGCCAGCGGCAGGTCGCCGATCTCGTCCAGGAACAGCGTGCCGCCGCGCGCCGCCTGGAAGTAGCCGTCGCGGTCCTGCGTGGCGCCGGTGTACGAGCCCTTGCGCGCACCGAAGAACTCGGCTTCGAGCAGGTTTTCCGGAATGGCGCCGCAGTTGACGGCGACCAGCGGTCCGTCCGCGCGCTGGCTGCTGGCATGCAGCGCGCGCGCCACCAGCTCCTTGCCGGTGCCGGATTCGCCGCGGATGAGCACGGGCGCCATGCTGCGCGCCACCTTGGCGATGCGCTGCTTGACGTTGCGCATGGCCTCGGACTCACCCACCAGCCGGTCCAGCGACAGCGTGGTGCCGCCGGCCACGGCCTCTTGCGGGGCGCGCGGCGCGGTGCCGGGACGGGCCGAGCGGGGCGGCGGCACGCCGCCCGTGCCCTGGACCGCCGATGCGACGACCGAGCGGAACTGCTTGAGGTCCACCGGCTTGGTGAGGTAGTCGAAGGCGCCCGAGCGCAGGGCCTCCACCGCGTTCTCGGCCGAGCCATAGGCCGTCATGACCACGCAGCGCTCGCGCCGCTGCTGGTCGCGCAGCTCGTGCAGCAGCTCCATGCCGAAGCCGTCCGGCAGGCGCATGTCGGTGATCACGGCGTCGAACTTGCGGGCCTGCAGCTGCTGGCGGGCCTCCTGCAGGTTGCCTGCCGTCTCGACCCGGTAGCCTTCGCGCAGCAGCGTCAGCTCGTACAGGGTGCGCAGGTCGGGTTCGTCATCGACGACGAGGATCGTGGCGGCGTTGGCGTTCATGGACAGGTGCGTGCGGGGTCAGACGACGATTGTGTCAAACAGCGTGGTGTTCGGGTCCTGCGGCCGGGCGTTCTTGCGGAACACGACCGTGAACGCGTTGCCGCCGACCGCACCGCGCGGCAGGTTGCGGGTGAGGCGCTGGTAGCCGATCGACGCGCCGTGCCGCTGGCACAGCTCGCGGCAGATATAGAGGCCCAGCCCGCTGGAGCGGCTTTCCGAGGAAAAGAAGGGCTCGAACAGGTGGCGCTCCACAGTCTTGTCCAGCGGCGCGCCGTCGCTCCACACCTGCAGCGCCACGGAGCCGGCCGCGCTGACGTAGGTGGCCACGTAGAGCGAGTCGGGCTCGCCGCCCATGTAGCGCAGCGCGTTGTCGAGCAGGTTGACGAGCACGCGGCGCAGGTGTTCGGCGTCGAACTCCACGGGCGCGCGGCCCGCCTCCAGCGCGAGCTGGGCCCGGCGCTTGCCCGGGTCCTGCGCCTGCCAGTCGCCCCAGACCTGCGCGACCGCATCGCACAGCACGACGGTGGAGGCGGGGGCGTGGCTGATCTGGTGCTGCACCCGGGCGATGTCCAGCACCTCCTCCGCGATGCGGGCCAGCCGCTCGGCGTTCTGCTGCACCATGTGGGCCAGGCGCTTCTGGCCGGGCTCGTGCAGTTCTTCTTCCAGCAGGGCATTGGCCTGCATGATGGCCGCGAGCGGGTTGCGGATCTCATGGGCCACGGCGGCCGACATGCGGCCCATCGAGGCGAGCTTTTCGGTGCGCAGGCGCGCCTCCATCTCGCGCAGGTCGTGCAGGAACATCACGCACAGGTGCTCGCCCCCGGTCTCGCGCGCGATCTCCTGCGACGACGTGAGCCAAGCCCGAACGTGCAGCGCCAGCGGGCTTTGCCCCGGGTGCAGCACGTCCACGTCGGCGCTTTGCGGCTGGCCTTTCTGGAAGGTCTGGCGCGCCATGGCCAGCAGTGGCTTCCAGGGCGAGGAATGGGCCATGGAGAACGGCAGGGCGTGGCGGGCGTTGGTGCCCAGCAGCCGCAGCGCCGCGGGGTTGGCGATGCGCACGGTGTCGCGCTGGTCCAGCACCAGCACGCCGTCCGACAGGTTGTGGATGACCAGGGCGCTCACCTGTTCCTGCACCTTGGCCGCCATCTGGCTGGCCTGGGCCAGCTGCTGCTCCCGGTTCAGGCGCGAGGCGAGCTGGTGCACCAGGTAGGCGACGATGAAGTAGCCCGTGCCGGTGAGGGCCGTCTGGAAATAGCGCTGCGTGGCGTCGGAGCCGCCGCTGCTGCCCAGCCACCAGGCCCATGCCAGCAGCAACAGCGTCACCGCCGCGGTCGTGCCCAGGGCCAGGGTCAGCGTGCCCAGCACGCCGGCCATCAGGATGGGCAGGCCGAACAGGGGCGTGAAGTTCATGGAGCCCACGTGCAGGATCTGCAGCGTGCTGATCAAGGCCAGGTCCACGCCGATCGAGCACATCCACTGCAGCCATGAATGGGGCCCGGGGGGCGCATTGCCGGCCAGCACCAGCAGCAGCACGGTGGCCACCAGGTAGCCGGCGCAGATGCCCAGCAGCAGGGGTTCGTAGGACTGGTTCAGCGCCACGCCCAGGCCCTGCAGCAGCAGCAGGGCGGCGGCCACCATGATGCGGCCCGACAGGAAGCTGCCCCACAACCGGGCGAAGGGGGCGTCGGCCGACAGCAGGGCGCTGGCGCGTTTCAGGGCCGGCACGGGCGGGGGCCTTTCACGCCGGCCCTTGGCGCTGGTGCTCGGGACTGCAGTAGCTCGCGCCGCCGTCGGTCAGCGCCTCGGAGCGGGGGATGTGCATGCCGCACCGGGCGCAGGACACCATGGCCTGCGGCAAGGCGGGGCGCGCCGAGGTCGGCGGCGGCATCTCCCGGCGCCGCTGGTTGCGCCACACGCCGAACGCGATGACCAGCACCGCCAGCAGGACGAGGTATTTCATGCGGCGCGTCCCAGGACCACTTCGAGCACGAAGCGCGAGCCCACGTAGGCCAGCAGCAGCAGGCCCGCGCCGGCATACAGCACGCGCACGGCGCTGCGCCCGCGCCAGCCGAAACGCGCGCGCCCGATCAGCAGCACCGCGAACGTGATCCATGACAGGACCGAGAACACCGTCTTGTGCTCCCAGTTCCAGGCCCGGCCGTACAGCGTTTCGCCGAACAGCCAGCCGGCCACCAGCGTGGCGGTGAGGAGCACGAAGCCGGCCATCACGAAGCGGAACGTGAGGCGCTCCAGGGTGAGCAGGGGAATGCCGCTGTGCGGGTCCGCGGCCTGGCGGATCTTGCGCTCCGCGCGGGTCATGAGCCAGGCGTGGACCACGGCGGCGGCGAACAGACCGTAGGACGCGATGCCCAGCGCCAGGTGCAGCGGCAGCCAGGCGGATGCGTTCACGTGCAGGGGCTGGCCTGGAAACAGCAGCGCGAGCACCACCGCCACGGAGCCCAGGGCGCCCAGCAGCCAGCGGGCCTGGAGTTCGGGAAACATCTGGCGTTCGACGGCGTACACGGTGAGGACCAGCCATGCCGTCATCGAGAGGGCGGGCGCGAAACCGAAGTGCGGCGCGCCTCCGAGCAGGCTGTAGGCCAGCACCGCCGCGTGCAGGCCCCAGGCGACCCACAGCGCAGTGCGGCCCGTTTTGCCGCCGAACCGCGCGGCGGCCACGGCGGGGGCGGCGTAAGCCATCGCCGCGGACAAGGCCAGCAGCCAGCTGACGGGAGACGCACTGGGTAAAATCATGGACTCACAGTTTAGCCCTTCGCCCGCCCCCGGCGGACCTGCCTGCGGCACCAGCCGCCCAGGCACAGGGGCACTTCCGGAACACTCCTATGGCCTCCGCCCTTACCGAAAAACTCACGCGACTCGTCAAGGAGATGCGCGGCCAGGCCCGCATCACCGAATCCAACGTCCAGGACATGCTGCGCGAAGTGCGCATGGCGCTGCTGGAGGCCGACGTGGCCCTGCCGGTGGTGCGCGACTTCATCGCCCGCGTGAAGGAGAAGGCCCTGGGCCAGGAGGTGCTGGGCTCCCTCAAGCCGGGGCAGACGCTGGTGTCCATCGTGAACCGCGAACTGGCCGCCACCATGGGCGAGGGCATCGCCGACATCAATCTGGCGGCCCAGCCGCCCGCGGTGATCCTCATGGCCGGCCTGCAGGGCGCGGGCAAGACCACCACCACCGCCAAGCTGGCCAAGCACCTGATCGAAAAGCGCAAGAAAAAGGTGCTCACCGTGTCGGGCGACGTGTACCGGCCCGCCGCCATCGAGCAGCTCAAGACCGTGACGGCGCAGGCCGGCGCCGAGTGGTTCCCGAGCACGGCCGACCAAAAGCCCCTGGACATCGCCCGCGCGGCCATCGACTACGCCAAGCGGCATTACTTCGACGTGCTGCTGGTGGACACGGCCGGGCGCCTGGCCATCGACGAAGCCTTGATGAACGAAATCAAGGAACTGCACGCTGCGCTGAACCCGGTCGAGACGCTGTTCGTCGTCGATGCCATGCAGGGGCAGGACGCCATCAACACCGCCCGCGCTTTCAAGGAGGCGCTGCCGCTCACCGGTATCGTGCTGACCAAGCTGGACGGCGACTCGCGCGGCGGCGCGGCGCTGTCGGTGCGCCAGGTGACCGGTGCGCCCATCAAGTTCGCCGGGGTGTCCGAGAAGATCGACGGCCTGGAAGTGTTCGATGCCGAGCGCCATGCCGGCCGCATCCTGGGCATGGGCGACATCGTTGCGCTGGTCGAGCAGGTGAGCGCGGGCGTGGACATGGAGGCGGCGCAGAAGCTCGCAGCCAAGGTCAAGAGCGGCGACGGCTTCGACCTGAACGACTTCCTGTCGCAGCTGCAGCAGATGAAGCAGATGGGCGGCCTGTCCAGCCTCATGGACAAGCTGCCGGCCCAGTTCTCCGCCAAGGCCGGCCAGGTGGACATGGACAAGGCCGAGAAGGACATCCGCCGCAAGGAAGGCATTATCCAGAGCATGACGCCCCTGGAGCGCCGCAAGCCCGAGCTGATCAAGGCCACGCGCAAGAAGCGCATCGCCGCCGGCTCCGGCGTGCACGTGCAGGAGGTGAACCGCCTGCTGAACGAGTTCGATCAGATGCAGGGCATGATGAAGAAGATGAAGGGCGGCGGCCTCATGAAGATGATGAAGCGCATGGGTGGCATGAAGGGCCTGGGCGGCGGCGGGATGCCGAAGCTGCCGTTCTGACCCGAGCCCCGACGCCCGCCGTGCCGGGCGGACCGCAGGCACCGGTGGCGGCAGTTTGCTATCAAAAATATAGCGATATGCCCTAGTGAATCATGCGCTGGAGCCCGAAAAGACTTTGATCTATCGGTGCGTGCGTGTGCGCTTGGTGGATGGAGCCCGATCTCCGAGCTTGGCCGATCGCCACGCGCTCGCGCCGGCCCGGTCACCATTCACCTTCCCATAGAAAAAGCCGACCCGAGGGTCGGCTTTTTCATTGAAGCGCCGCGGTGGGCGGCGCGTGTTTGGCAGGTTGCTGTCGTTCAGGCCGCCTTCAGCACCGGGGCTGCGGAACGCTGGGGGCGGTTCTTCAGCTGGGTGGCATGCATCCATGCGCGGCGCAGGACGGGCGGCGACCATGCCTCTTCGGGGATCAGCAGCAGGCGCTGGGCCCGCACGGCACGGCCCAGGGCGATCTGGCTGGAAACCACCACCAGCGGGATGGACAGGGCCAGCGGCAGGCCGACGGGCATGAGCCAGATCAGCGCGCTCGGGTCGATCAGCGCCACGCCAAGGCCCAGCAGGGCGATCACGCCGGTCATCGGGGCCAGTTGGCGCACCGCATCGCTCCAGGGCACGGCGTTGGCTTCGCGGGGAGGCGACTTCCATTCCAGCTTCAGGCCGGTGAGGGCGATGATCACGAACAGCGAATGGGCCAGCATGCGGATCGGGGCCTGCAGGATGGCCAGCACGCTTTCCAGGCCGGCGCTCTTGATCAGGCTGGCGGTGCCGCCGTACTGCTTTTGCTCGCCCTTCATGAAGATCGCTGCCACGCCCAGAGCGCGGGGCAGGAACAGCATGCACAGCGTCCAGGCCCACAGCGCCATCAGTTCGCTGGGCAGGATGTTCCAGTCGGACACCAGGCGGGCGCCGGCCAGCCAAAGGGCCGTACCGAAGGTGATGAAGGCCAGCCACAGGGGCGCCGACAGGTAGGCCATGGCGCCGGTGACGAACATGGCGCGGTGCACGGGATGGATGCCGGGCTCGGCCATCAGGCGGGCGTTCTGCAGGTTGCCTTGGCACCAGCGGCGGTCACGCTGCAGCTCGGACAGCAGGTCCGGCGGTTGTTGCTCATAGCTGCCGACCAGGTCGGACACCAGCCACACGTGGTAGCCGGCACGGCGCATCAGGGCTGCTTCCACGAAGTCGTGCGACATGATGCCGCCGCTCATGCCGCCGGTGCCCTTGATCGGGGCCAGCGCGCAGTGCTCCATGAAGGGCTGCACGCGGATGATCGCGTTGTGGCCCCAGTAGTGGGACTCGCCCAGTTGCCAGAACTGCATGCCCAGCGTGAACAGGCGGCCCGTCACGCGGGAGGCGAACTGCTGTGCACGGGCGTGCAGGGTGACGTGGCCGATGGCCTGGGTGGCGGTCTGGATGATGCCGGCGCGGGGATGCGCTTCCATCAGCTTGGCCATGGAGACGATGCAATCGCCGCTCATCACGCTGTCGGCGTCGAGCACGACCATGTAGCGGTAGTCCTTGCCCCAGCGGCGGCAGAAGTCGGCCACGTTGCCGGCCTTGCGGTGGCTGCGGCGGGTGCGCAGGCGGTAATACACCTCGACCTGCGGCTGGTTGCCGTTGGCGGCCAGGGCGGCGCGCAGGTCTTCCCACGCGGCGCGCTCGGCGGCGGCGATCTTGGGGTCGTAGCTGTCGGACAGCACGAACACGTCGAAGGTCTTGGCATGTCCCGTGGCAGCCACGGATTCGCAGGTGGCGCGCAGGCCGGCGAACACGGTGGAGACGTCCTCGTTGCAGATCGGCATGATGATCGCCGTGCGCGCGTCGGCGTTCAACGGGTTGTTGCGCACGCTGGCGGCGGACAGCGCGTGCGCGTCGCCCCGCAGCATGACCCAGAAGCCCATCACGCCGGTCAGGAAGCCGGTGACGACCCAGGTGGAGAGCAGGGCGAACAGGGCGAGTTGGCCGTATTCAAGCCAGGCGCTGTCGTAGCTGGGCTGCACGCCTGCGAACAGCGTGGTGGCGAGCGCGCTGCTGGCCACGGTCAGCAGCATGAACACCAGGCGGCGCTGCTGGGCGGCCTGTTGCCACGTTTCGGTGATTTCGGAGCCTTCCGCGGGGCGGTTGCGCTGGCCGTTCAGGCGCATGAGCAAGGCGGTGCCGATGCTGTTCCAGAAGCCGCGCCATGGCAGGGGCGCCATGGAGCCGCGGTGCACCGGCGGTGCGGTGAGCGAGTTGGGGTGGCGTTCTTCGCGCAGCGTGCTGCGGTCAGAGGCCACCGGCCGGGGGTACGTGGCGCCGCGCCGCGCCACCACGGCGGGGGCGTGCGCAACAGCGCCGACACGTCCTGCACGGGAAGATTGATGTGGGTCCATGGTTCCCTCACTGCGAAGTTGGGTTGTCGTTGGGGAAGAAGCGGCCGTCCGGCTTTCGGCGACAAACGCGCCGAAGGCCGAGGACGGGGCCGGACGCGCAGAGGTTTCACCCCGGGCCGCCTGCACCGGTGGCTGTCCTGCAGCCACTCCTGCTGCAGGTGTCCGGTTCGCATCAGCGCGGTGCGCTGGGCGGGCGGTAGAGGAGGAAATTTCTTGCGTCATGCCGGTCTATAGGGCAAACCCTGTGCCAGCTTCTAAAAGTCTTTTTAAATCAAAGACTTACGACGTTTTTGGTCTGTAAGTAGTTGTGCGGCGCAGCAAAACCACTTCAAAACGGCCGAATCTGTCGGGATTCAGCGACCCATCCCTGGGTAGGAAACCACATTTCCTTTTAAATCAACGACTTAGTCCTGTCGCTCATCGGCGACATCGTCTGCCGCGCCCGCATCGGCCTTGAAATTGCCCGGGGTCAGCGCATGCTTTTGCAGCAGCCGGTAGAACTCGGTCCGGTTGCGCTGCGCCAGGCGGGCGGCGTCGGCCACGTTGCCGTCCGTCATCTTGAGCAGGTCCACTAGATACTCCCGTTCGAACCGCTGGCGGGCCTCGGCGAAGCTGAGCACCTGGGCCGAGGGCGTGCGCAGGGCGCGCTGCACGAGGCCCAGCGACACCAGGGGCGTGGTGGACAGGGCGCAGACCTGTTCCACCACGTTGAAGAGCTGTCGCACGTTGCCGGGCCAGGCGGCCGTGGTCAGCGCCTTCAAGGCCTCCGGCGAGAAGCCGGACAGGCGCTTGTCGTACTTGCGGGCCAGGTTGTCCAGGAAGTGGTTGGCCAGCAGCGCGATGTCCTCGCGCCGGTCGCCCAGCGTGGGCAGGGTCAGCGTGACCACGTTCAGGCGGTAGTAGAGGTCTTCCCGGAACTGGGCGGCGGCCATGGCCGTTTCCAGATCCCGGTGGGTGGCCGAGATGATGCGCACGTTCACCGGCGTCGCCTGGCTCGCGCCCACCGGGCGCACGGCGCGCTCCTGCAGCACGCGCAGCAGCTTGACCTGCAGGGCGGGCGGCATATCGCCGATTTCGTCGAGCAGCAGCGTACCGCCGTCCGCCGCCTGGAACAGGCCCTTGTGGTTGGTCACCGCATCGGTGAACGCGCCCTTCATGTGGCCGAACAGTTCGGATTCGAGCAGCGCCTCGGGAATGGCGCCGCAGTTGACCGCCACGAAGGGCCGGCTGGCGCGGGGACTGGCGCGGTGGATGGCGCGCGCCAGCAGTTCCTTGCCGGTGCCGCTGTCGCCCAGCAGCAGCACGCTGGCATCGGACTGCGCCACCATGTGGGCCTCGGCCAGCAGGTCCGCCATGCGGTTGGAGCGGCTGATGATCTCGGCGCGCCAGGCGTCGTCGGCGCGGGTGGCCTGCGCCGTGGGCGTGCTGAACGCCAGGGCCTGGGCGATCTTGTCCAGCAGGTCCTTGGCGTCGTAGGGCTTGGTGAGGTAGGTGAAGACGCCGCGCGCCGTGGCCTCCACCGCATCGGGAATCGTGCCGTGCGCGGTCAGCAGGATGACCGGCAGCGAGGGGTGGCGCGAGCGCACCTCGTCGAACAGCGCCAGGCCGTCGCGCCCCGGCAGCCGGACGTCGCTCAGCACGAGCTGGGGACGGTCGATGTCCAGCTGCGCGAGCGCGGCCTCGGCGGACGTCACCGCCGTGACCTCGTATCCCGCGCCCTGCAGGCGCAGGGACAGCAGCCGCAGCATGTCGGCGTCGTCGTCCACCACAAGGATGCGTTGGCGGTGTCCGGAGGAAGCTTTCATGGTGGCGATCGGTTGGCGGTCAGCGTTGGGGTTCTGCGGCGGGAGGGGGCTGCGCGCCCTTGGCGGGGTCGTTGACGCCGCCGCCGGGCCGCGCGTTCAGGCTGCGCTCGATGGCGCGCATGGCCTCCAGTCGGTCGTTCAGCTGGTCGATCCGCCGCTGGGCATCGCGCAGTTGCTGGTTCTGCCGGTCCAGCTGGTCTTCCAGCCGGCGCTGCTGCAGCAACCGGCCTTCCAGCAGGCGGGCCAGGGGATGCAAGGCCGGTGCGGGCGCCGTGGTGTCGGCCATCACGCGCTGCACCAGCCCGAGGGCCCGGGCTGTGTCGGGCGGCTGGCGAGTGTGCATGAGCACGATGGCCAGCTGCAGCGGCTTTTCGGGCGACTGCTGCTGTGCGTTGGACAACTGCGAGATCTCGGCGGCAAGCTCCGCCGTGCCCATGCTGCGCACCTTGTCCGCGTACTGCAGCATCTGCCGCGGAACGGAAGGCCGCTGGCTGCCGTTGTTGTCCTTACTGGCGGGTTCGGACACCGGGGCGGGGGGCTCGTCGGGCTCTTCCTTCGGCGGCGGGGTGGTGGGCGCGGGCACTTCCACGGGCGGAGGTGGCGGTGGCGCCGCCGGCGGTGGATTGGCGCAGCCCGTGCTCAGCAGGGCCACCGCCAGCAGCAGGCCGGCCGGCCCGGCGCTGCGCGCACCGATGACCGCTCGCGGGACGGAGTGCGACGGGAAATCAGGAGACATGGGGCAATTCAATGCGGAAGGGGGTGCGTTCGCCGTCTTCCACAAGGGTGACGTGGCCGCCGTGGGCGCTCACGTATTCCTGGACGATGGACAGGCCGATGCCCGTGCCGCGTGCGGCGTCCTCGGGTTGGCGCACACCCCGATAAAACGGTTCGAAGATGCGGGAGCGGTCATTCTCATGCACTCCGGGGCCGTCATCCGCGAAATCGATGCGAATCCGGTCGGGAAAACGTGACAAGGTGATCCGAATCGTTCCGCCGCGCGGCGAAAACCGGATGGCGTTCGACAGCAGGTTGCTGACCGCCGGAGCGATCTTCTCCGCGTCGATCTGCAGCGCCACCGGCGCGCCCTCCACCACCACGTCGAGCTTCTTGGCCTGCCAGTGCAGGCGCTGGGCCTCCACCTGGCTTTCGATGAGCGCGAGCAGGTCGGTCTCCGCGCGGCGCAACTGGCGCGCTTCGAACGCCGCCGCGTTGAAGCGCAGCAGCGCCTCGATCTCGCCCTGCAGCACCAGGGTGTTCTGGTGCAGGATGTCCACCACCTCGCGCTGGCCTTCGGTCAGCTCGCCCGTCACGCCGTCCTGCAGCAGCGCCACGCCTTCGCGCATCGAGGCCAGCGGCGTCTTGAGTTCGTGGGAGACATGCCGCAGAAAGCGGGCCTTGTCGGCATCCAGCTCCAGCAGCCGCATGCGCAACCATTCCAGCTGCTGGCCCACGCGGCGGATGTCCACCGGGCCGGACAGGTCCACCGCCTGCGACAGGTCGTTCTCGCCCAGCAGGCGGATGGCGTGCTCCATGCGCTTGAACGGCCGGGCCAGCCAGATGCCGAAGGCCAGCGCCAGGGCGAGCGCCAGCACGATCACGCCCACCACCTGGTGCGTCACCTCGCGCCGGCTGGCCTCGATCTTCTCCAGCAGCTCGGTGCTGCGCTGCGCATTCATGTCCTGCACGGTCTGGGCGATGGTGCCGTTGAGCGCGTCCAGTTCGAGGAACAGCGCCGCCACCACCCGCTCGTTTTCCAGCGACAGCGCTGCGGGGCCGTCCAGCAGCGACGTGACCTCGCCCAGGTGCTTGCGCCACTGGTTGGCCAGGTCCGGCGGCAGGCCCTTGGCCTCCAGCCGCTGCAGGATGTCGCGAGCCTCGCGCGAGACCTCGTCGAACCGCCGCCGCAGCGACTTGTCGGCCAGCACCAGGGACTGGCGCGCCGCGCGCTCCAGTGTCTGGCTGCGCCCGTTCAGGCTCTGCGCCGAGGCGTTGAGCTGGATCGCCTCGGCCGCGCCGTTGCGGCTCTGGCCCATCAGCTGCTCCAGCGTGAAGATCGCCCGCAGTGAACTGGCGCCCAGCAGCCCGGCGATCAGGAGGAAGGCCAGCAGCAGCATCTGCTGGAACGACAGGCCGCCCAAGGCCGCGACGCCTTGCTGCCGGCGCAGGAAGCGCATTGCGAATGCCACGCCCATGCGGCTCAGTGCGCCAGCGCCGGTTCGCGCACCACCACCTCGCCGCGCAGGGTGTAGGCCTTGGCCTCGGTGATGGCCACGTCTACCATCTGCCCGACCAGCCGGGGCTGGCCGACGAAGTTGACGACGCGGTTGCATTCGGTGCGGCCCATCAGCTCGTTGGCGTCGCGCTTGGACGCACCCTCGACCAGGATGCGCTGCACCGTGCCCACGCGGCTTTCGCTGATCGACTTGATGTTGCCGTTGATCACGGCCTGCAGTTCCTGCAGGCGGCGCAGCTTCACCTCGTGCGGTGTGTCGTCGTGCAGGCTGGCGGCCGGCGTGCCTGGACGCGGGCTGAAGATGAAGCTGAAGCTGTTGTCGAAGTGCACGTCGTCGATGAGCTTCATCATCTTGCGGAAGTCCTCTTCCGTCTCGCCTGGGAATCCCACGATGAAGTCGCTGCTCATGGCCAGGTCCGGCCGGATCGCGCGCAGTTTGCGCACGGTGCTCTTGTATTCCATGGCGGTATAGCCCCGCTTCATGGCCATGAGGATGCGGTCGGCGCCGTGCTGGACCGGCAGGTGCAGGTGGCTGGCCAGCTTGGGAATGCGCGCATACGCCTCGATCAGGCGCGGCGTGAATTCGTTGGGGTGGCTGGTGGTGTAGCGGATGCGCTCGATGCCTGGAATGTCGGCCACGTATTCCAGCAGCAGCGCGAAGTCGGCGATTTCCGCCGTGTCGCCCATCTTGCCCAGGTAGGCGTTCACGTTCTGGCCCAGCAGCGTGATCTCTTTCACGCCCTGGTCGGCGAGCCCAGCGACCTCGACCAGCACGTCGTCGAACGGCCGGCTCACCTCTTCGCCGCGGGTGTAGGGCACCACGCAGTAGCTGCAGTATTTGCTGCAGCCTTCCATGATGGAGACGAAGGCGCTGGCGCCTTCCACGCGCGCGGGAGGCAGGTGGTCGAATTTCTCGATCTCGGGAAAGCTGATGTCCACCTGCGGGCGGCGCTGCACCTCGCGCTGGGTCAGCAGCTCGGGCAGGCGGTGCAGCGTCTGCGGGCCGAACACCACGTCCACGTAGGGCGCGCGCTTGATGATCTCGGCGCCTTCCTGGCTGGCCACGCAGCCACCCACGCCGATCTTCACGCCCCGCTCTTTCAGGTGCTTGATGCGCCCGAGATCGCTGAAGACCTTCTCCTGCGCCTTCTCGCGCACCGAGCAGGTGTTGAAGAGGATCAGGTCCGCCTCGTCCACGTTCTGCGTGGGCTCGTAGCCCTGGGCGGCATGCAGCACGTCGGCCATCTTGTCCGAGTCGTACTCGTTCATCTGGCAGCCGAAGGTTTTGATGAAGACTTTTTTGCTCATGGGGAATCTCTGGTGTCGGTAGCGCTGCCCGCGGCCAATGGCGGGCGGGGCCGGTCGTGCGGCTGGAAAGGGATGGCGCACCCAGCGGCCGCAGCGCTGGCGGCGCCAGGGCCTGTCTATCGCTTGGGAATCTCGGATTCGAAGATGAAATTGCGGTCCGTCGCCGTCGCACCCTTGCGCGGCTGGGCCGCTTCGTCCTTGCTGAGGATCCAGGCGGTCAGCAGCATGCCGGTGCTGGCCTCGACGACATAGTTCACCGTGAACTTCTGCCCGATCACCGAGTGGGCCATGACCAGCGTGTTCTGTGGGCTGAGCAGGCGCATGCCGGGGGCCATGCGGATGGCCTTGCCATCCAGCTGCGCATCGACGGTGCTGTTGATGGCCAGCGTACCGCGCAGGGCATTTTCAGGAAAGGTGCGCACGCCGCCCAGGGGGGCGACCACCTGGGCCGCGGCGGGCAGGACCGCGCCGCAGAGCAGGGCGCTGGCCAGCAAGGGCGCGAAGAGAAAGGAAAAACGAGCAGTGGGGCAGCGGTTCATGGTTTACATCCAGGGGCTGGGGGCGCGATTTTACGTGCAGGCCCGAGGCGATCGCCGGCCGTGTTGGAAGGGGCGACAAGAAAAGTCTTGAACGCCAAAAAAGTCGCGCTATAATTGAGGGCTTAGGCGCTTTAGCTCAGTCGGTTAGAGCGATGGAATCATAATCCACAGGTCCGCGGTTCGAATCCGTGAAGCGCCACCAAACAAAAAAGGGGCTGCGTGCAAACGCAGCCCCTTTTGCTTTTTCGGCCCGCTGGCGGGCAAAGGATGGTGGGGATTCATGCTTCCCTCGTGCCCCATGGCCCCGGAGCCCGGCGGCCACGACAGCCGCCGTCCAGTCACCCCATCGCGGCGGGTGCTACCGCCTCTGCCGGCCGTTGCACCGCCGCGCCATCGAACCGTTCCCGCGCACTGCGGATGCTCCGATGGTTCATTTCCGCCCACTGCAGCAACTGCGACAACGGCGCCAGCACCGACTGCCCCAAAGCCGACAGCCGGTACTCCACGCTGGGCGGCTTGGTCGGAAAGACGTGCCGGGTCAGCAGGCCGTCGCGCTCCAGGGACCGCAGGGTCTGGGCCAGCATGCGCTTGGAGATGTCGGGCACGGCCCGCTGCAGTGCGCCGAAGCGCAAGGGGGCCGGGGCGAGCGTCAGCAGGATCAGCGTGGTCCATTTGTCGCCGATGTGGTCCAGCACGTCGCGCACCGGGCACTGGCCGAGGTCCAGCCCTTCGGGGCGCTCGCGCATCCAGGCCTGGGTGGCAGCGAGGGCTTCAAGGGCCTCGGGGGCGGCCGGGGCAGGGGGGTGAGCGTCAGGTAACCAGGGCATGAAAAGCTGCCTTCTTGTGGAAGTTGGGGCGGTTCCTAATATAGACCTCCTCTCCAATCCATACCCAGAGGATCTTTGCATGTCCACTTCTTCCCCCCGCCTGCTCGTCACCGGTGCCAATGGCCAGCTCGGCCGCCTCGTCATCCAGCAGCTTCTCACGCGGGTGCCGGCCTCGCAGATCGTGGCCTCGGTGCGCAATGTGGAGAAAAGCGCGGCCGTGTTGCCCGCAGGCATTGAGCTGCGCCAGGCGGACTACGGCGATGAGGCCTCTTGGGACGCCGCGCTGCAGGGCATCGACCGCGTGCTGCTCATCTCTTCCAGCGAGATCGGCAGCCGGGTCGCGCAGCATGGCAACGTGATACGGGCGGCGGTGCGGGCCGGGGTGCAACTGATCGCCTACACCAGCCTGCTGCATGCGGACGAGTCCCCCTTGGGCCTAGCCCTGGAGCATCTGGCGACCGAAGGGCTGCTCAAGGAATCGGGTGTGCCCTTCGTGCTGCTGCGAAACGGCTGGTACACCGAGAACAACCTGATGGGCATCGGCGATGCGCTGGGCCGTGGCGTGCTGGTGGGGGCTTCGGGCGAGGGGCGCTTTGCCTCCGCATCGCGGGCGGACTACGCCGCCGCCGCGGCAGCCGTGCTGGCCGCTGCGGACAGCCCGGCCGGCAAGGTGTATGAACTGGCGGGCGACGGGGCCTACACGCGGGCCGAGCTGGCCCAGGAGGTGGCGCGGCAGGCTGGCAAGCCGCTGGTCTACCAGGACATGCCCGAGGCGGCGTACCGCTATCTGCTGGTGAGCGTCGGCCTGCCCGCGCCGGTGGCCGAGATGCTGGCGGACAGCGATGCGGGCGCCGCGCGTGGAGGTTTGTTCGACGATGCACGCCAGCTCAGCGCCTTGATCGGCCGGCCGACGACGCCCCTGGCCGCATCCGTCGCCGAGGCCTTGAAAGCCTGACGACCCCAAAACCCTTTCGACCGCAAGGCCGAAGGCGAGCGTCGAGCCCCCGCTTGCGCCCCTTCGGCATTTGCATATGTGGTCAAAGTATTTGTATTTCGCATGCAAGGGCCTCATGATTTCACAAAACGCATGAAATCAAGCCCATGGAATTGCGCCATCTCGAAGCCTTCGCCGCGGTGATGTCCACCGGCAGCGTGACCGCGGCCGCGCGCCTGCTGGACCGCTCGCAGCCTTCCGTCAGCCGCTCGCTGCAGGAACTGGAGGCCGAGATCGGCTATGCGCTCTTCGCCCGCGGCGGCCCGCGCGTCACGCCCACTGAGCAAGGCTTTTTGCTGTACGAGGACGTGGAGCGCGCACTCGGCGGCCTGCGGCAGATCCGCGATCGCGCCGCCGAGATCGCGCGCGGCGAGGCCCGGCCCCTGCGCCTGGCCGCCACCTCGGCGCTGGCCGTGGGCCTGCTGCCCCAGGCGCTGCGGCTGGCTGAGCCGCACACCGGCAGTGCCGCCATCCAGTTGCGCAGCACCTCGCCCGAAGAGGTGGTGCATGCCGTGCTCACGGGCGCGGTGCAATTGGGGGCCACCAGCCTGCCGCTGGAGCACCGCGGGCTGCAGGTGCACTGGATCGCCCAGACCGCCTGCATGGCCGTGCTGCCGCAGGACGACCCGCTGGCCGCCGAACCGGTCGTGCCGCTGGCGGCCCTGGCCGAGCGCCGCCTCATCACCCTGAGCAATCCGTTTCGCCTGCGCGGGCGCATCGACCGGGCGCTGGCCCAGGTCGGCCAGCCGGGACTGGCGCGCCGCGATGCGATCGAGACCAATTCGTCCGTCAACGCCCAGGCCGCCGTGCGCGCCGGGCTGGGCGTGGCCGTGCTGGAGCCGCTGACCGCGCTGGGACTGCCCTGCGACGGCGTGGCCGTGCGGCCGCTGGACACCGACATTCCTTTTTTCTTCGGGGTCATCACGCCCCAGGCGCAGCCCGTCACGCCGCAGGTGCAGGCCGTGGCGGACGCGCTGCTGCAGGCGGCCCGCCCGCTGCCGGGATTCGTGCAACACGCCCCGCAAGCGCATGCCGCGCTGCTGCAGGCGCTCTACGGCGGCGATGCCGGCCCCACTGCTTCCGAGGTTTCCGAATGACGATTGCCACCCCCACCGATTCCACCCTTGCGCCCGCACCCGCCGGGCTCGTCGCCCTGGAGGCGCGCCTGCGCCAGGACCTGCAATGGCTGGGCCTGCCCGCGCGGCGCTGGGTGCCGCCGCGGCTGACCGAGGCGGGCGAGCCGGTGCTGGACGTGGCCATCGTCGGCGGTGGCATGGCCGGGCTGGCGCTGGGCGCCTCGCTAGCGCACATGGGCGTGCAGGCGCCGCTGTTCGACCGCGCGCCGGAGGGCTTCGAGGGACCGTGGGCGACCACGGCGCGCATGGAGACCCTGCGCTCGCCCAAGGAGCTGACGGGGCCCGCGCTGGGCCTGCCGGCGCTCACCTTCCGCGCCTGGTTCGAATCGCAGTTCGGCCTGCCGGCCTGGGCGGCGCTGGACAAGATCCCGCGCCTGCAGTGGATGGATTACCTGCGCTGGTACCGCCGCGTGCTGGGCCTGGACGTGCGCAACCGCCAGCGCGTGCTGGCTGTGCATCCGCGCGCCGACGGCCTGGTGCGGATCGACCTGGCCGACGATGCCAACGGCGGCGCGCCCCACCACGTGCTGGCCCGCCATGCGGTGCTGGCCACGGGCCGCGACGGCCTGGGCGGCCCCTGGGTGCCCGACTGGGCGCGGGCGCTGCCGGCGGGCCGCTGGGCGCACTCGGCCGATGTGTGGGACGGCGCCGCGCTGCGCGGCCTGCGCGTGGCGGTGGTGGGCGGCGGGGCCTCGGCGATGGATTCGGCCGCCACGGCGCTGGAGGCCGGCGCCGCGCGCGTGGACCTGCTGGTGCGCCGCGCCGAGCTGCCCCGCGTGAACAAGGGCAAGGGCGCGGGCAACCCTGGCATGGCCCATGGCTTTTGGTCGCTGCCGGACGAATGGAAGTGGCGCTTTCGCCATTACCTGAACGTGCAGCAGGTGCCGCCGCCGCACGGCAGTACCCTGCGCGTGTCGCGCCACGCCAACGCGCACTTCCACCTGGGGGCCGGCGTGCACGGCGCGTCCGTGCGGCCCGATGGCGCGCTGCGCCTGGAGACCGCCAAGGGCCCGCTGGCCGCCGACTTCGTGGTTTTCTGCACCGGCTTTCGCACCGACTGGGCGCTGCGCCCGGAGTTCGCCGCGTTCGCGCCGGCCGTGCGCCTGTGGCAGGACCGCTTCGTGCCGCCGGCCGGCGAGGACGATGTCGAGCTGGCCGCCTCGCCCGACCTGGGGCCGCTGTTCGAGTTCCAGGAGAAGGCGCCCGGCGCCTGCCCGGGCCTGGACCGCGTGCACTGCTTCAACTACGGCGGCGCGCTGTCGCAGGGTGCAGGCGCGGGCGACATCCCGCAGATCAGCGATGGCGCCCAGCGCCTGGCGCGGGGCTTGGCCGCCCGCCTGCTGGCCGACGATGCTGCGCTGCACTACGCGGCCATGCAGCGCTACGAAGAGCCCGAGCTGGACGGCGACGAATGGACGCCGGCGGCCTTCCCGGCCTATGGCCCCGAGGGCGCCGCTCCGGCCGCCAGTGCCCCGGCCCTCTCCGAAAGCGCCCCGGAGGTTACGCGATGATTGCTATGAAAATAATAGCTATATGCCCTAGTGGATATTGCACTGGAGGCCTTTTTGCCTTGAAACGCTCGCGGCCGCCCGCGGCCCCGCGGCCATGACCGGCTGGCTGCTGCGCCGCCTGGGCCAGGCGCTGCTGGTGGTGCTGGCCATGACGGTGATCGTCTTCGTGGGCCTGCACGCCATCGGCAACCCGGTGGACATCCTGATCGGCGACGACATGAACCAGCAGGAGCGCCTGGCCGCCATCGCGCGGCTGGGGCTCGACCAGCCGCTGTGGCGCCAGTACCTGGCCTTCATCGACGGCGCGCTGCACGGCAGCCTGGGCAAGAGCTTTGTGTACCAGGAAGACGCCGTGCGCCTGATCCTGCAGCGCCTGCCCGCCACGCTGGAGCTGGCCCTGGCCGCGCTGGTGCTGGCGGTGGTGCTGGGCGTGCCGCTGGGGCTTTATGCCGGCATGCGGCCGGACAGCGCGGTGTCCAAGGCGCTCATGGCGGTCAGCATCGCGGGCTTTTCGCTGCCGGCGTTCTGGGTGGCGCTGATGCTCATCATGGTGTTCAGCGTGCAACTGGGGTGGATGCCCGCCAGCGGCCGCGGCGCCACGCGCGAGCTGTTCGGCGTGCCGTGGTCGTTCCTCACGCTCGATGGCCTGCAGCATCTGGCGCTGCCGGCGTTCAACCTGGCGCTGTTCAAGATCTCGCTGGTGCTGCGGCTCACGCGGGCCGGCGTGCGCGAGGTGCTGCCGCAGGACTTCGTGAAGTTCGCGCGCGCCAAGGGCCTGTCGCCCGCGCGGGTGATGGGCATGCACGTGCTGCGCAACACGCTGATCCCGCTCGTCACGGTGCTGGGCCTGGAACTGGGCTCGACCATCGCCTATGCGGTGGTGACCGAAAGCATCTTCGCGTGGCCCGGTGCGGGCAAGCTGATCCTGGACAGCATCAACAGCCTGGACCGCCCCGTCGTGGTGGCCTACCTGATGGTGGTGGTCGTGATCTTCGTGACGCTCAATCTGGTGGTGGACGTGCTCTACCGCCTGCTGGACCCGCGCGCCCGGGTGGAGGGCGCGGCATGACGCAGCCTGTGGTTTCGCCCGACGCCTCCGTGGCGCGGGGCTTCGACGACCGGTCGATCTGGTACCGCGTGGCGGCGGATTTCCTGCGCTCGCGCACCGCGGCCGCCGCGCTGGCCGTGCTGGCGCTGGTGGTGATCGCGGCGCTGGCCGCGCCCTGGATCACGCCGCAGAACCCCTACGACCTGATGCAGCTCGACGTGCTGGATGCGCGCCTGAAGCCCGGCGCGGCCAACGCCGAGGGCACCTTCACCTACTGGCTGGGCACGGACGGGCAGGGGCGCGACCTGTACTCGGCCATCGTGTACGGCCTGCGCATCAGCCTGCTGGTGGGCGTGGGCTCGGCCGTGGTGGCGGCGGTGATCGGCACGCTGGTGGGGTTGCTCGCGGCCTACGCGGGCGGCAAGGTCGATGCGCTGCTGATGCGCGTGGTCGACCTATTGCTGTCGTTCCCGACCATCCTCATGGCGCTGATGATCCTGGCCTACGTGGGCAAGGGCGTGGGCAACGTGGTGCTCACGCTGGTGCTGCTGGAGTGGGCCTACTACGCCCGCACGGCGCGCGGCCAGGCGCTGGTGGAGGCGCGCCGCGAATACGTGGAGGCCGCGCGCGGACAGGGCATTCCGGGCTGGCGCATCGTCACCGGGCACATCCTGCCCAACTGCCTGCCGCCGCTGCTGGTGATCGGCGCGCTGCAGGTGGCGCGCGCCATCACGCTGGAGGCCACGCTGTCGTTCCTGGGCCTGGGCGTGCCGATCACCGAGCCGTCGCTGGGCCTCCTGATCTCCAACGGCTACCAGTACCTGCTGTCCAACGAATACTGGATCAGCTTCTTTCCCGGCCTGGCGCTGCTGTTCACCATCGTCGCGATCAACCTCGTGGGCGACCAGCTGCGCGACGTGCTCAACCCGAGGCTGCAGAAATGATGGGCACCGCATCGTCTTCCCCGATCCCGGCGTCCGCCGCAGCTGTGCCCGCCGGCGTTCCCACGCTGGAGGTGCGCGACCTGCGCACGCGCTTTCACACCCGCGCCGGCGTGCTGCCGGTGGTGGACGGCGTGTCGTTCACGCTCGGGCGCGGCAAGGTGCTGGGCCTGGTGGGCGAGTCGGGCTCGGGCAAATCCGTCACCGGCTTTTCGATCATGGGGCTGGTCGATCCGCCCGGCCGCGTGGAGGGCGGGCAGGTGCTGTTCCAGGGCCGCGACCTCACCACGCTGCCGGCCGCCGAGCGGCGCGCGCTGCAGGGCAACCGCATCGCCATGATCTTCCAGGACCCGATGGCCACGCTCAACCCGGTGCTGCGCGTGGACACGCAGATGATCGAGGCCGTGAAGGCGCACCGCCGCGCCACCACCGCCGAGGTCCGCGCCCTGTCGCGCGACACGCTGGCGCTGATGGGCATTCCCAGCCCCGACGACCGGCTGCGCGCCTACCCGCACCAGCTGTCGGGCGGCATGCGCCAGCGCGTGGCGATCGCCATCGCGCTGCTGCACGGGCCCGACCTCGTCATCGCCGACGAGCCGACCACCGCGCTGGACGTGACCATCCAGGCGCAGATCCTGTCGGAAGTGCAAAAGCTGGTGCGCGAGCGCGGCACCTCGCTGATCTGGATCAGCCACGACCTGTCGGTGGTGGCGGGCCTGGCCGACGAGATCGCCGTGATGTATGCCGGGCGCATCGTGGAGCACGGCACGGTGGACGATGTGCTCGACCACCCGCAGCACCCCTACACCCAGGGCCTGATCGGCAGCCTGCCCAGCGCCAACCGGCGCGGCGAGCGGCTGCGGCAGATTCCCGGCATGGCGCCGTCGCTGCTGCACATGCCGCCGGGCTGCGCCTTCGCGCCGCGCTGCGCGCGCGCCAGCGCCGCCTGCGGAACGCCGCCTGCCATCACGCACCCGCGCGCCGACGCCCCGGCGCACGCGGTGCGGTGCTTCCACCCGGGCAACGGGGAGGGCGCGGCATGAGCGGGGTTCGCGACGATCTTTCGCCGCCGGGCCATGGCGGCGCCACCCCGGTCACGGCCACCGCGCCGCCGCTGGTGGAGCTGCGCGGCGTGGCCAAGCGCTTCGGCCAGCAGCCGCCGCCGGGCCGCGTGGGCCGGGCGCTGCGGCGCCTGGGCCTTTCCAGAGCGCCGGTCGTCACCCACGCGGTCGACGGCGTGGACCTGGCGGTGCACGCGGGCGAGGTCGTGGGCCTGGTGGGCGAGTCGGGCTGCGGCAAGTCCACGCTGGGCCGCATCGCTGCCGGGCTGCTGCCGGCCACCGAGGGCGAGGTGCGGGTGGACGGGCGCCCGCTCGAAGGATTGAGCCACCGCGACCGGCTGGCCGCGCGGCTGCGCACGCAGATGGTGTTCCAGGACCCGTTCGCCAGCCTGAACCCGCGCCTGCGTGTCTCGCGCATCGTGGGCGAGGCGGCGCTGCTGCACGGCCTGACCGATGCCGCCGGGCTCGATGACTACGTGAGCGCCCAGCTGCGCCGCGCGGGGCTCGACCCGGCGCTGCGCCACCGCTACCCGCACCAGTTCAGCGGCGGGCAGCGCCAGCGCATCGGCATCGCCCGCGCGCTGGCGGTGCAGCCGGGCCTGCTGGTGTGCGACGAGGCCGTGGCGGCGCTGGACGTGTCGATCCAGGCGCAGATCCTCAACCTGTTCATGGACCTGCGCGACCAGTTGGGCCTGACCTACCTGTTCATCAGCCACGACCTGGGCGTGGTGGAACACGTGTGCGACCGCGTGGTGGTGATGTACCTGGGCCGCGTGGTGGAGAGCGCGCCGGTCGAGGAACTCTTCGCCCGGCCCAACCACCCCTACACGCAGGCGCTGCTGGCCGAGATCCCGAGCGTGGCCGCGCGGCGCACGCGTTTTTCGTCCATCCGCGGCGAGATCCCCAGCCCCATTTCGCCGCCCTCGGGCTGCCATTTCCACCCCCGGTGCCCGCACGCCATGCCGCGCTGCGCCACCGAGGTGCCGCGGCTGCGCGGCATCGCCGTGCGGCACGAGAGCGCCTGCCATCTCAACGACTGCTGACCGCCCACCGCCCGTTGCCCGCCGTATCCCGTTCGTTTTTTCCTGAAAGGCCCGCCATGACTTCCTTCCGCCTCGCCACCCTGGCCGCCGCTGCGCTGCTCGCCGCTACCGGTGCCACCGGCGCGCTCGCGCAGAACGGCAACACGCTGTCCATCGGCTTCGCCGACCCGGTGTCGTCGGTCGATCCGCAGCTCAACAACCACGCGGGGGACCGCTCGCTGGCGCTGCATTTCTGGGACTCGCTGGTCAACTCGCGCGACGGCGGCAAGCTGGAGCCCGGCCTGGCCGCCAGCTGGAAGACGCTGGACGACAAGACCTGGGAGTTCAAGCTGCGCACCGACGTGAAGTGGCAGGACGGCACGCCCTTCACCGCCGACGACATCGTGTTCTCGTTCCAGCGCGCGCGCAACGTGCCCGGCAGCGTGGCGTCCTATGCGGGCGCGCTGCGCACGGTCGAATCGACCACGGCCAAGGACGCGCACACTGTCATCGTCAAGACCAACACGCCCAACCCCATGCTGCCGCTGGAGATCGCCTCGATCTACATCGTGAGCAAGCACGTGGGCGAAAAATCCAAGACCGAGGACTACAACGCCGGCCGCGCCGTCGTGGGCACGGGGCCCTACAAATTCGTCTCGTACGTGCCGGGCGACCGCACGGTGTTCGAGCGCAGCGCGAGCTACTACGGCACCAAGCCGCTGTGGGAAAAGGTGAACTACCGCTACATCAACAACGGCGCGGCGCGCACCGCCGCGCTGCTGGCGGGCGATGTGGACGTGATCGACAAGGTCGCCGTGACCGACGTGGAGAAGCTGCGCAAGACGCCCAGCGTGAGCGTGTACACCTATCCCGGCCTGCGCGCGCTGCTGCTGCAGCCCAGCTTCAAGGCCGGCGCCAACGAGTTCGTCACCGACAACGCGGGCAAGCCGCTCGCGCAGAACCCGCTGCGGGACGTGCGCGTGCGCCAGGCGCTGTCGCTGGCCATCAACCGCAAGGCCATCGTGGACCGCGTGCTGCAGGGCACGGTGACCGAGGCCAACCAGTGGATGCCCAAGGGCAGCTTCGGCTACAACCCCGAGGTCAAGGACATTCCCTACAACGTGGAGCAGGCCAGGAAGCTGCTGGCCGAGGCCGGCTTTCCGCAGGGCTTCCAGATCACCATCCACGTGCCCGGCGACCGCTACCCGCAGGCCCCCGAGACCGTGCAGGCCGTGGCCCAGTTCTGGAGCCGCGCGGGCGTGAAGACCAAGGTGGAGGTGCTGCCCTGGGCCTCGTACGCCAGCCGCGCCAACAAGAACGACTTCGCCGTCAGCGTGATCGCCTGGGGCAACGGCACGGGAGAGGCCGGCTACGGCCTGCTGCAGACGCTGGCCACCACCGACGCCCAGCGCGGGCGGGGCGCCAACAACTGGGGCCGCTACAGCAACGAAGCGGTGGACAAGGCGCTCGACGCCGCCACGGTGGAGTTCGATGCGCGCCGCCGCGAGGCCGTGTTCCGCCATGCCGCCAAGCTGGTCACCGACGACGTGGGCCAGATCCCGCTGTTCCACTACCAGAACATCTGGGCGGCCAAGAAGGGGCTGAAGGTCGAGCCGATCCTGAGCGACCGCACCACCGCCCTGCAAGTCACCCGCGTGGGCAAGTAAGGCGTGGCCGCGCTCACCATCACCCCCGCCGACGCGCTGATCGACGTGCCGCGCCACGTCGTGGCCAGCGGGCTCGTGCCGGGCGAGACCGTCACGCTGCGCAGCCGCACCCTGCGCGGTCCGGGCGTCGCCTGGCGCGCCGAGGCCGTCTTCGAGGCCGATGCCCAGGGCACGGTGGACCTGTCGCGCGACGCGCCGCGGTCGGGCAGTTACGCCGGCGTGTCGCCGATGGGCCTGGTGTGGTCGCAGGTGCCCGACGGCGGGCAGGCGCCGCGCGCTCTGTTCGCCAGCACCCCGGCGGCACCGCTGACCACCGACATCGCCCTGGAGCGCACCGCCACCGGCGGGGCGCCGCTCTCGGGCCGATTCGTGCAGCACCTGGTCGGCCCCGGCGTGGTGCGGCGCGACGTACGTGACGAAGGCCTGTCAGGCACGCTGTTCCTGCCGCCGGGCCCGGGCCCGCACCCGGCGGTGCTGGTGCTCAACGGCTCGGGCGGGGGCATCAACGAGCCGCGCGCCGCGCTGTACGCCTCGCACGGCTACGCGGCGCTGGCGCTGGGCTACTTCCAGTCGCCGGGGCGGCCCGACCACATCTCGGACACGCACCTCGAATACTTCGAGACCGCGCTCGCCTGGCTGCACCGCACGGTGCGCCCGCGCGGCGGCTTCGTCGCGTTGAGCGGCCAGTCGCGCGGCGGCGAGCTGGTGCTGCTGCTGGGCACGCTGTTCCCCGAGCAGGTCTCCGCCGTCATCGGCTACGTGCCGGGCGCGGTGGTGCACAGCGCGCAGAACGCCTGCAACCCCGCCAACGGCCCCGACAGCCGCAACGGCCCGGCGTGGATCTTCCGCGGCCAGCCGCTGCCGCACCTGTGGGAAAACAACCGCACGGCCACCTGGGCGCCGTGGGACGAGGGCCCCGAGCCGCGCCGCCATGCCAACGCGCTGCTCACCGCGCTGCAGGACGAGGACGCCGTGGAGCGCGCCCGCATCCGCGTGGAGCGCATCCGCGGCCCGGTGCTGCTGCTGACCGCCGAGGACGACGGCTCCTGGCCCTCGTCGCGCTACGGCCGCATGGTCGTGGAGCGGCTCAAGGCCCATGCGCACCCGCACCCGGTGGCGCAGTACGACTACGCGGGCGCAGGGCATTCGATTTTGTTTCCCTACCTGCCCACCACGCAGACCGTGCACGCCCACCCGGTCTCGGGCCGGCTCAGCACCGGCGGCGGCGCGCCCGCGCCCAACGCCTGGGCCGACGAACACTCGTGGCGGCAGGTGCTATCGTTTTTGAAGCAAACTGCCCTAGAAGAATCTGTGCTGCAGCCCTAAAACACTGAGATCCCTGGCGGCCGACGGGCCGCCCCACCGGAGCCGACCATGACCGATGCATCCCTTTCCCCCGACCTGGTGGACACCCTGGTGCCGCTGACCCCCGGCGACCCCGTGCACGCCGTGCGCCACCAGCGCGACAAGGTGGTCGCCGCCACCCAGGGCAGCTACGACAGCCTGTTCGATCCCGCGCTGGAGGGCCTCTCCCTGGCCGAGCGCCTGCTGGCGGCGCGGGCCATCGCCACCCAGGCCGGCAGCGCGCCGGTGGCGGCGCACTACACGGCGCGGCTGCAGGGCCTGGCCGACCTCACGCCCGCGCAGCGCGCGGCCCTGGACCCGGGCGATTCGCCAGTGCAGGACCCGCGCCTGCAGGCCATCCTGCGCTTTGCCGACCTGCTGGCCGCGCGGCCGGTGGAGGGTGACCGCGAGGCGCTGCTGCAGCTGCCCGCCGCCGGCCTGTCCACGCCCGCCGTGGTGGCGCTGGCGCAGCTCATCGCCTTCGTGGCCTACCAGGTGCGCGTGGTGGCGGGGCTGCAGGCCCTGGCGGCGCTCGGCACGCCGGCGGCTTCGCCCGCCGCCGCTGCTGGCGAGCCGGCCCCGGCCGCCGCACCGTTCGTGCACCCGGCCAACCTGCCGAAGCCCGGCGAGCCCGTGCGCGTGAACGGCTACACCAGCGAAACGCTGGAGTGGAAAGCCTGGCTGCCCGTGCTGGACCTGGCGCAGGCCTCGCCCGCGCAACTGGCGGTGCTGGAGGCCAGCCACCCCAAGGCCAAGACCAGCGACTACTACCGCGTGCTGGTGCACCAGCCGCGCATCCTGGAGGAGCGGTCCATCGTGTTCAACGCGATCATGTACGCGCCCGGCGGCCTGTCGCGCGCCGAGCGCGAACTGGCCAGTGCCGTGGTCTCGCGCGTGAACGGCTGCGTGTACTGCGCCTCGGTGCATGCGCAGCGGTTCGAGCAACTGACCAAGCGCAACGACGTGATCGTGCAGGTGTTCACCGAGCCGCAGGGCGCGGGCACCACGGTGCGCGAACAGGCCATCGTGCAGGCCAGCATCGACCTCACGCGCGCGCCCGGCGCGTTCCGTGCAGACCAGGTTCGGCCGCTGCGCGCGGCCGGCCTGTCGGACCTGGAAATCCTCGACGCCGTGCACGCCGTGGCCATCTTCGCCTGGGCCAACCGGCTGATGCTCAACCTGGGCGAGCCGGTGTTCCCCGGCTGAAAAACGCAGGGCAGGGGATGCCCCCCCGCCATCAGATCGCGCAGCCGTCCGGGCGACAAGCCAGGGCACTGCCAGCCGGCGCGATGGCGGCCCGCCCGGCCTCCAGGTGCTGGCGCAGCACCGTCTTCCAGGCCTCGGGCTGGCCGAGCCAGGGGCCGATGTCCAGCGTCTGCAGCGGCGCGCCGGGCTGCTCCAGCGCCAGGGTGGGAAAGCCCTGGCCGCCCGCGCGGGCCAGCCATTGGCGGCTTTCCGCGAAGTGCGCCTGGGTGGGTGCGCCTTGCCATTGCGCGAAGGCGGCGCGGAACGCCTCGGCGTCCAGGCCCAGTTCGGCCGCCAGATCCTGCAACACCGCGGCATCCGCCACGCGGCGGCCTTGCGCATAGTGCGCGTGCTGGATGCGGTGCGCCATGTCCAGCCCGCGCTGGTCCAGGGCCTGGGCGGCCAGGATGGCGGTGGTCGGCGGTTCCGAATCCATCACCGCCGTCGGGTCGCGCAGCAGGCCTTCGAAGTATGCCTCGCCGAAGGGCTGGCCGGTGAGCTGGGCGATGCGCCGGTCGTGCGGCACCACGTGGTCGCGCCACCGGGGCGTGATGGCGATGCGGTTGGGGCCGGCCAGCATGCCGCCGCCGTGCAGCGCGATCGCCAGGCCCGGCACCTGCCGGGCGGCTTGCACCAGCGGCGCGGCGGCGTAGCACCAGCCGCACAGCGGGTCGAAGACGTAGTGCAGCACCGCAGACGGTGCGGCGGCGTTCACTGCGGCCATTTCATTTCGCCCTTGATGACCTTGGCGCCCAGCTCCAGCGACGACGATTCCCCCAGTTGCGGGTAGCGCTTCTTCATGGCGGCGACCAGCGCGGCCGAGTCCTTGGCGCGGGCGGCTTCTTCCTCGAAGGCCTTCACGTAGCCGCGGGTGAATGCCACCGAAGCCGTGCTGCGCGGCTCCCGGCCGCTGGCGTCCGGCACGAAGTGGCCGGGCACCACGACCTCCGGCTGCAGCGCGTCGATCTGGTCGAGCGTGGCGAGCCAGTCGCGGCGCGATTCGGGCGTCTGCGTGTCGGCCATCCAGACGTGGATGTTGGCGGCCACCGGCACGCCGCCCACCACAGCCTTCAGCGAGGGAATCCACACCACCGTGCGGCCGGGCGTCGGGCCGTTCAGGCCGACCACCTGGATGGCCTGGCCTTCCAGCGTGATGGTGTCGCCCTGCAGCGGCTCGGGCACCACCAGGGCCTGGGGGGCGTTGGCCTTGAGGATGGGGCCCCAGTGGGCGAGCTTGCCGTCCTTGGAGGCCTGGATGCCGGCCACCGTCTGCGGCGTGGCGACGATGCGGGCCGCGGGGAAGGCGGCTTGGATGACGTCCAGCCCGAAGTAGAAATCGGGGTCCTTGTGGCTGATGTACACCGTGGTCAGCTTCTTGCCGCTGGCGCGGATTTTCTCCACCAGCGCCTGGGCGTCGTCGCGCTGGAATTGCGCGTCGATCAGCACGGCTTCGGTCTCGCCCGTGATCAGCTCCGACGACACGGGGAACAGGCTCTTCGTGCCGGGGTTGTACACCTGCAGCTGCAGCGGGCCGGCGGCCAGCGCCACGGCGGCGAAGCCGAGGCTGGCGGCGCCGGCGATCAGGGTGCGAAGGAATCGGGGTGTGCGGGACATGGCGGGCTCCTGGTCAGCGAGGGTTTAGTTAAAGGAAATGAGGAATGGGCTGGATCGTAGGTTGCCTGGATCGGCCGAAAAATCCCCTACCATGCAAAGCTTTGTTGCATCGATCGATCGAATATGGACCGCCTCACCGCCGCCGACGTCTTCGTGCGCATCGCCGAGCGCGGCAGCATGACCGCCGCCGCCGAATCGCTGGACATGTCGCGCGCCATGGTCACGCGCTACCTCGCGCAGATGGAGGCCTGGGCCGGCGCCCGGCTCCTGCACCGCACCACGCGCCGCCTCGGGCTCACGGCGGCCGGCGAGCAGGCCCTGGCGCGCTGCCGGCGCATGCTGGAGCTGGCCGCCGAGATGGCGGTGCCGGTGGGCGAGGGGGCCGAGGTGCCGCGCGGCCTGCTGCGCATGGCCAGTTCGCAGTCGCTCGCGCAGGAGGTGCTGTCGCCCGCGGTGGCCGAGTTCCTGCGCCGCCATCCGCTGGTGGCCATCGACCTGCACATCGATTCCCGGCCGGTCAACCTCGTGCAGGAGCGCATCGACCTGGCCGTGCGCATCAGCAACGACCTGGACCCCAACCTCATCGCCCGCACGCTGGGCGAATGCGCATCGGTGGTGTGCGCCGCGCCCGCCTACCTGGCCGCGCATGGCACGCCGCGCCGTGCGCAGGACCTGGCGACGCACAACTGCCTCACGTATTCGTACTTCGGGCGCAGCCTGTGGGAGTTCACGCACCGGGGCGAGCGCATCGCGGTGCCGGTGGGCGGCAACCTGAGCGCCAACGAATCGCAGGTGCTGCTGGCCGCCGCGCTGCACGGCGCGGGCGTGACGCTGCAGCCGGTCTATGCCGCCGCGCCGCTGATCGCGCAGGGGCGGCTCACGGCGCTGCTGCCGGCCTGTGCGCCGCGCACGCTGGGAGTGCACGGCGTGTACGCATCCCGCCGGCAGGTGCCGCCGGCGCTGCGCGCGCTGCTGGACTTCCTGGTGGAGCGCTTCGCCGATCCGGCGCACTGGCAGGCCGGGTTGCCGGTGCCGGCCGCCAAGGCGCCGTCGCGGGCGAAAAAAAGCCGCTGAGGGCAGCGGCGGGGGTTGTGGCGCAGCCCCGTGGCAGGGGCCGCGCGGCGGGGTGCCTCACTGGTGGGTGAAGGTCGCCTTGCGCTTGTTCACGAAGGCGTCCATGCCTTCCTTCTGGTCGCTGGTGGCGAACAGCGCGTGGAACAGGCGGCGCTCGAACATCACGCCGTCCGACAGCCCGCTCTCGAACGCACGGTTGACCGATTCCTTGGCCGCCATCACGGCGATCTGCGAGAAGTCGCTGATCTGCAGCGCGGCGCCCAGGGCCTCGTCCATCAGCTGGGCGAAGGGCACGACGCGGCTGACCAGGCCGGCGCGCTCGGCCTCGGCGGCGTCCATCATGCGGCCGGTGAGGGCCATGTCCATGGCCTTGGACTTGCCCACCGCGCGCGGCAGGCGCTGCGTGCCGCCGGCACCGGGGATGACCCCCAGCTTGATCTCGGGCTGGCCGAACCTGGCGTTGTCGGCCGCGATGATGAAGTCGCACATCATGGCCAGCTCGCAGCCGCCGCCCAGGGCGAAGCCGCTCACCGCCGCGATCACCGGCTTGCGGATGGAGCGGATGCGCTCCCAGTTGCGGGTGATGTAGTCGCCCTTGTACGCGTCGGCGAAGCTGTATTGCGCCATGGCACCGATGTCCGCGCCCGCGGCGAAGGCCTTCTCGCTGCCGGTGACGATGACGCAGCCGATCTTCTCGTCGGCGTCGAAGGCCTGCAGCGCCTCGCCCAACTCGTTCATGAGCTGGTCGTTCAGCGCGTTCAGTTGCTTGGGCCGGTTCAGCGTGATGACGCCGACCTTGTCCGCCTCGATGCGGACCTCGATGACTTCGTAGGCCAAGGGGTATCTCCGTTGCTCGTTGTGATCGGCAGACTATACCCAAGGGGCCCCGGAAAGCCTCTGCCAGGGTCCTCTATTGGCCCGCGGCGCCGTCCAGCCAGCGGTTGGCCAGGGCCGCATCGGCCACCGACAGGCCGATGGTGTCGACTTCGGCCTCGGCGCCCGCATGGGCCGTCGAGGGCAACTCCAGCGGCAGTTCGAGCAGCCGCCGGTCCCGCGCCACCAGCGCCGTCACGCGGGGCTCCACGCCGGCGTAGAGCGGCACGTCGTCCAGCCGCTGCACGCGCCAGGCCTCGCCCTGCACCTCGATCCCCAGCCATTCGTCGCCCGCCGCGAAGCCCGCCTGCTCGGCCAGGCCGCCGCGCAGCACCACCTTGATCTGCAGGCCCTGGCCTTCCGACACCCGCACGCCCAGGCGCTGGGCCAGCTGCGCCGGCTCGCCCTGCAGCGTCACGCCGTTGGCCGCCAGCAGCTCGGCCAGGGGCAGGTCCTCGGTGCCGTGCACCCACTGCGCGATCTCGGTGGCGAACGAGCGGCCCGCCAGCGCCTGGATCGCGTCGAGCAGGTCGGCTTCGGACATGGGGCCGGCGGCGCAGCGTTCCCACAGGGCGCGCATCACGTCGTCCAGCGTGGCCTGGCCTTCGCGGCGCAGCGCAAGGTCCAGACACAGCGCCACCAGCGAGCCCTTGGTGTAGTAGCTCACCGTGCTGTTGGGCGTGTTCTCGTCCTGGCGGTAGTACTTGACCCAGGCGTCGAAGCTGGCCTGCGCCACCGACTGCACCTTGCGGCCGGGCGTCTGCAGCACCTGGTTGACGGTCTTGGCGAGCAGGCGCAGGTAGGTGGCGTTGTCGATCAGGCCCGCGCGGCGCAGCAGCAGGTCGTCGTAGTAGCTCGTGAAGCCCTCGAAGAACCACAGCAGGCGCGTGTAGTTCTCCTGCGTGTAGTCGTATTGCGCGAACTCCGCCGGGCGCAGGCGCTTGACGTTCCAGGTGTGGAAGTGCTCGTGGCTCACCAGCCCGAGCAGCGTGTTGTAGCCCTCGGGCGCGCGTGCCTGGCCGATGCGGGGCAGGTCGCGCCGCCCGCAGATCAGCGCGGTGGAGTTGCGGTGCTCCAGGCCCCCGTAGCCGTCGTCCACCACGTTCAGCAGGAACAGGTAGTTCTGGTAGGGCGGCTTGCCGCTGCCGTGCCAGAAGCGGATGCCGGCCTCGCAGATGCGGCGCACGTCGGCCACGATGCGGTTGCCGTCGAACGAGGGGGCGGCGCCCGCGATCACCAGCCGGTGCGGCACGCCGCAGGCCGTGAAGCGGATGCTCCAGAACGGGCCCATCTCCACGGGGCAGTCCACCAGTTCGTCGTAATGCTCGGCGCGGTAGGTTCCGAAGCCGGCGCGCGTGGTCTTCTCGGCGGCGAGCCCGGTGGCGACGGACCAGCGCGTCACGGCGGGCGTGCTCACGATTTCCAGGTCGTGTCGCGCGGCCTCCTGGCCGTGCACGCGCAGGCACAGGCTGGTGCCGTTGAAGAAACCGCGCGTGGCATCCAGAAAAGCGGTGCGCACCGAGGTGTCGTAGGCGCAGACTTCGTACGTCAGCACCAGCGGGTGGTCGTTGCGGCACTGCACCTCCCAGCGGCACTTGTCCAGCTGGGCGAGGGGCACGTCCTTGCCGTCCTGCTGCGCGCGCAGGTTCTGCAGGTTCTTGGCGAATTCGCGCACCAGGTAGCTGCCGGGAATCCAGACGGGCAGCGACAGCGCCTGCCGGCCCGCGGGCCTGGCCACCGTCAGCGTCACGCTGAACAGGTGGGCGTGCAGTTGCGCGGGCTCGACGCGGTAGTGGACGGCGGGGTGGGCGTGGCGAAGGACGGACATGGTGCGTGCGGCGCTGAAGGGTCGGGGAAGGCCCGGGCCGGCGCAGTGAGTGGTCCGCGCCGCCCGGCGGTCAGGAGCGTGCGCCGCGGCAGCCGCCGCGCACGCCGGGGCTCAATTGCCGGAGCCGCCGGCGTCGGCCATGCGCTTTTCGACTTCCTGCGCGTTGATCGCGCCCGGCACGCGGGAGCCGTCGGCGAAGATGATCGTCGGCGTGCCGGTGATCTTGTGCTTCTTGCCGAAGGCCAGGTTGCGCTGCACGGCCGCGGTGTCGCAGCTGGCGGCGGGCGCCGGCTTGTCGCGCACCATCTGGTCCTGCCAGGCCACCACGCGGTCCTTGGCGCACCAGATGTTGCGGGACTTCTCGGCCGAATCGGGGCTCAGGATGGGATACAGGAACATGTACACGGTAACGTTGTCCACGTTCTGCAGGTCCTTCTCGAAGCGCTTGCAGTAGCCGCAGTTGGGGTCCTCGAACACCGCGATCTTGCGCTTGCCGTTGCCGCGCACGATGGTGAAGGCATCCTTGAACGGCAGCGCGTCGAAGTCCACCGCGGTGAGCTTGTTGATGCGGTCTTCGGTCAGGTTGCGGCGGGCCTTGGTGTCGATCAGCTCGCCCTGGATCAGGTAGTTGCCCTTGGCATCGGTGTAGAACAGGTCGGTGCCGATGCGCACCTCGTACAGGCCCTGCATGGGCGTGCTGCGCACCTCGTCGATCTTCTCCAGCTGCGGAATGCGGTCGGACAGCGCTTTGCGGATGACCGTTTCCTGGGCGAACGCGCCGAGGGACAGAGTGAGCGCGGCGCCGGCCAGCAGGGAGGAGATCAGTTTCATGCGATTCTTTCGTTCTTCAGCTCGTTGTTCATCAATGCGCCGCGGCGGTCGCCAGCGGCCCGCCTTGCGGCCCTTCGGTCCATCCCGTCAGCGCAGGCCCATGGCCTGGCGCGTCACCCAATCCTTGAGCGGGCCGCTGCGCTCGAAGCCCTTCATGCCCCAGTTGCGCAGCGCCGTCAAAGGCCCTTCGCTGCGCGAGAAGAGCTGCTGCAGCCCGTCCATCGTCCAGCCCATCGGCAGCAGGGCCGCCTTGCGTTCGCGCTCGTATTGGCGCAGCAGCCGCAGGTCGCCCACGCCGCGCCAGTAATCGCGCCCGTTCAGCACGCGGGCCAGCGCCTGCGCATCGCCCAGCCCCAGGTTCAGGCCCTGGCCGGCCAGCGGATGCACGTTGTGCGCCGCATCGCCCGCCAGCACCCAGCTGCGCGCGGCGCCCGGTTGGCCCGGCGCCGCCATGGGGCCGCACCAGCGGTCCGCGCGGGCCTGCTGCAGCGGCCAGGCCGCGCGGTCCGCGCTCAACTGCAGGGTGCCCAGCGTGTTCTGGCTGGCTTGCTGGATCTGTTGCTCGAATTCGGTGGGGTCCAGGGCCGCCAGGCGCTGCGCCCGGTCCTGCGAGACTGACCAGACGACCGCGACGGAGTTCCCCGCGGCGCCGTCCAGCGGCAAAAAGGCCAGGATGCCGTCGGGCAGGAACCACTGCCGCGCCACCTGGCCGTGGGGCTGCTCGCACTGCAGCCGGGTGGCGACCGCGTGCTGCCCATACGGCATGGTGGCGAAGTCCACGCCGAATTCCTCGCGCGTGCGGCTGGCGCGGCCCTCGCACACCACGGTGAGCGCGGCGGGCACCGGGGCGTCCACCCATTCGGCCTGGGGCTGGAACCGCAGGGCATCGGCCAGGCGGGCCTCCAGCGCGGGCACGTCCACGATCCAGGCCAGCGCTTCGGTGCCCTGGCGTTCGGCATCGAACGTCACCTCGCCGCCCTGGTCGCCATGCACCTGCATCTGCCGCACCGCGGTGGCGTGGGCGGCATCGGGCCACCCGCGCACCGATTCGAGCAGCCCGCGCGAGGCGGCGTTCAAGGCATAGGCGCGCACATCGGCCGCCGGGGGGGCGGGCGTGCCGACCAGGGCCACGCGGAGCCGTTCGCGCGCCAGCAGCAGGGCCAGGGTGCGGCCCACGACGCCAGCGCCACGGATACATACATCAAAGGTTTGGGCCATGCCGGGCATTGTAGGAGCCGGCCAAGGCGGCACGGGCGGGCACAATCCCGCTTTCACCGATGGGTTTCGCGCCCGCGCCCCTGGAGCTTTTTCCCGTGACTTTCCGCCCCGACCACGACCTTGCCGGCACCATCGCGCGCCTGTTCGTCCACCCCGTCAAATCCTGCGCCGGCATCGAAGTGCGCCAGGCGCTGCTCACCGACACCGGGCTGGACCTGGACCGCGCCTGGATGGTCGTGGACGCGGCCGGCCACTTCCTCACCCAGCGCACGCTGCCGCGCATGGCCCTGGTCCGGCCCCAGCTCAAGGTGCACGAAATGGTGCTGCGCGCCCCCGGCATGCTGGCGCTGCACGTGGCGATCGACCAGGTGGAAGGCCCGGCCACGGTGCGGCTGTGGGACGACACCGTGCCCGCCTGGGACATGGGCCCGCTGGCCGCCCAGTGGTTCACCGACTTCCTGGGCCAGCCCTGCCGCATGGTGCGGTTCGACCCCGAGCACCGCCGACTGTCCAGCCCCAAGTGGACTGACGGACTGGAGGTGCCCAACCTCTTTTCGGACGGCTTTCCGCTGCTGCTGGCCAGCCAGGCGTCGCTGGACGGGCTGAACGAGCGGCTGCGGGCCGCTGGCCACGCGGCCGTGGGCATGGAGCGCTTTCGCCCCAACATCGTGGTCGATGGACTGCACGCGCACGACGAGGACCGCATCGACCGGCTCTACATCGGCACCGGGGAGGGCGAGGAAGTGCACCTGCAGCCCACCAAGCCCTGCGCGCGCTGCCCCATCCCGGACATCGACCCGGCCACCGCCGCCAGCAGCCCCGAGGTGAGCGACATGATGCGCACCTACCGCCACGACCGCCGGCTGGGCGGCGCCATTACCTTCGGCATGAACGCCATCGTGCGCGAAGGCGCGGGCCGCATGCTGCGCGTGGGCCAGCCTGTCGCGGCCGATCTGCGCTTCGACTGAATCGCCCGCTCGAAAAGGGCCGGGATCCGCCCGGCCGCCAGGGGCCCGGGCCCACCCCGTAAAATCGCGGGTTTGTCTCCCGAACACCTGAAAGCCCTGCCATGAGCCTGAAATGCGGCATCGTGGGCCTGCCCAATGTGGGCAAGTCCACCCTCTTCAACGCGCTGACCAAGGCCGGCATCGCCGCCGAGAACTATCCGTTCTGCACCATCGAGCCCAACACGGGCGTGGTGGAAGTGCCCGATCCCCGCCTGCAGCAACTCGCCGGCATCATCACGCCCGAGCGCATCGTGCCGGCCATCGTCGAGTTCGTGGACATCGCGGGCCTCGTGGCCGGCGCCAGCCAGGGCGAAGGCCTGGGCAACCAGTTCCTCGCGCACATCCGCGAGACCGACGCCATCGTGAACGTGGTGCGCTGCTTCGAGGACGACAACGTCATCCACGTGGCCGGCCGCGTGGACCCCATCTCCGACATCGAAGTCATCCAGACCGAGCTGTGCCTGGCCGACCTCGCCACGGTGGAAAAGGCGCTCAACCGCTACAGCAAGGCCGCCAAGTCGGGCAACGACAAGGAAGCCGCCAAGCTGGTGTCCCTGCTCACGCCCATCCAGGCCGCGCTCGACCAGGGCAAGCCCGCGCGCACCGTGCCCTTGAGCAAGGAAGACGCGCCGCTGCTCAAGCCCTTCTGCCTCATCACCGCCAAGCCCGCCATGTTCGTGGGCAACGTGAGCGAAGACGGCTTCGAGAACAACCCGCTGCTGGAGCGCCTCAAGGAATACGCCGCTGCCCAGAACGCACCCGTCGTGGCCATCTGCGCCAAGATGGAAGCGGAAATGTCCGAGATGAGCGACGAGGACCGCGACATGTTCCTGGCCGAGATGGGCCAGGCCGAGCCCGGCCTGAACCGCCTGATCCGCGCCGGCTTCAACCTGCTGGGCCTGCAGACCTACTTCACGGCGGGCGTGAAGGAAGTGCGCGCCTGGACCATCCACGTGGGCGACACCGCCCCGCAGGCTGCGGGCGTGATCCACGGCGACTTCGAGCGCGGCTTCATCCGCGCGCAGACGATCGCCTTCGAGGACTTCATCGCCTTCAAGGGCGAACAGGGCGCCAAGGACGCGGGCAAAATGCGCGCGGAAGGCAAGGAATACGTCGTCAAGGATGGCGACGTGATGAACTTCCTGTTCAACGTTTAAACCGGCACGTGTCGGTTTTTCAAGCTTGGCCGACGTTTGCGGGCGTCGGCCAGCGCTCAGGAAAATGCAGGCCTGTCTAGGGCGCTCTCGATTCCTTGATTTCAACAAGAGCGAAATAGCGCTTCTTGGATAGAGCCTTGCCGCAGATGCATATTGCAGTGGTGGAGTTCGGCCAGTCCGTTGACCTGAACGCTCGCGATAGGCTTCTCGCAGCAGACATCTATCGGCCAGCATGCTCTCTTTCGGCTGAACAGTAGTTTCAGGCTGATTTCGGACTCTTATTCAGTCCCCCATTGGCAGGCAGTTTTAGACCCCAAGCGATTGGTTCCCAGCGGCGTGGTGTGAAAGCACGATCTGCGACTTTGGGTGGGATGGCGAATGATGTGCTGTGCAACTGCAGCTTGAAGAGCGAGAAAAATATGCTGTTAACCGATATAGCCGTCGAACACACTCTGGTGTCCAAAAATGGGGTTCGTCAGACTTTCTTGCTCCATCCGTTTACCGATACACAGCGAGATTCGCTTGGTAAATTCGAGATCGTTCGTGACGTCAGTCGGCCAGGATTCAAAGACGTTAAACGTTCGACCTTCGTCACGTTTCAACAATTAGCGGAGTTGTATGCGAAAGGTGCACTCGAAGAATTCGGGTTTTCCGTTCGCATGTGTCCGGGTCAGGGCACGTACCCCGCCAAGAATCCAGCAAAAAAGATACTGCCAACCAGCATCAAGCCAGGCTCACCGTTCGACCTGGCTGTTCAAAAGGTGGATGTTTCAAAACCTGCGAATCGCGAATTGAGAACCGCCTTGCTTCGCACCGACGTCCAAATTGAAGGGTGACGCCGCTGATCGATATGGAGTACCTGTGAATCCATCCGTTGCCCATGCTGCACTCATCGCCACTTTCAAGCTGGCCGAGGCAGATGCCGCTCACAAGTTCGCATTGATCAAAGCTGCTGCGGTTAAAGGCCCGAAAGCAGTCCAAGCCGCCTCCGAAACCGCTGCAAAGGCAGCAAAACGCAGGGACTCGTATGCAAAAAAGCTGGGCAATCTGGGGGTGAGCCTCAAGGATTGAGCGCGGCCAAGCCGCCAGCGTGATGGGTGGAGAGATGCATGAGTCGCTTCAGGCTGGTTGCCGTCATCCGCGAGCCAGCTCGCAAGCGATGGCTATCGACCCACAGGTGCCGGTCGACGATGTCTAGGCCCTCCGAGTACCGGACGTTCTGGGCGGCCGCAGTTCACGGCCTAGTCTTGCGACATAGCAGTCCATCCGTAACGAATGCAGCAAGGCATCTACTGGGCCTCCGCCGCCACTTCTCGCATCATCATTCTGTAATGCGGTAGGTGCCCCGATACCTTGAACACTTTCTTGAATACTCGGAGATAGCGTTCGATCGACGAGTCGTCAAGCGCCAAGTGCAAGTCGTCAAGAGCGCCATGCGAACCAGCATTGACCCAAGAGAAGAGAGACTTGCACACGGGTTGCTCTGCAGGGTCAAAGTTTTCCCACATCCTGTTGAGATCCCACCCGCCCAAGATCTTGAAGTACGTTTCTAGGATTCGTCGTAAGGTGTTTTGGATACTAGGGGCGGGTGTCCCCGGGCGGCGGAGCTCGGCCCAAAGCATTTCGTATGAGCTCGACACCGGGTTGCCATCGTGGAACTCCACTAACGATTGCCCGCGGATCTTGCGAACGACCCAGAACGTCTCACCGCGTAGCGAGCCCGTACCGCGCTTGGTGTCGAACGACACTTCCTTGTGGAAGTGCACGTTGTGAGTGAGCACGAAGAGTTGCTTTACCGGCCCTTGCCCCGCCTTGATCGACTCGATCAAGCGGTGGATCAGGCTGCTGACGATGAACAGCACATCGCTGTCGAGGCTGGACACCGGGTCATCCAATACAACTACTCGGTCGCTCTGTGTGTCGATGCCGCTCGCGCTGCCCTGAGCGAGAAAGTAGAAATAGAGGAATGTGATGAATGTTCGTTCGCCCTCGCTGAGCGTTTTGCGGGCGCTCGATCCGTCCGACCGCCGTAAACGGTATCGATCGTGGCTCCCGTCTCGCTCGATAGTGAAGCTATTGAACCCGTAGGAGCCTAGGAGTTTGTTGATTTCATCGACCGTTGGCTGAACGCTGGTGGCCTCCTTCTCCAGGGCCTGAATCTGCCGCTGCAGTCCCCTTTCCTCGGTCTCAAACTTTGTGATCTGCTCGTTCAGGCTATCGATGGCCCGTTGAATGCTCGCCGCCTTTTGGAAGTGCTCATCCAAATCGGTCTTGAGCTCTACGTCGACGATATAGCGCCACACTTGCGTTGTCAGGCGAGACTTCTCGACATTCAGATTAGCGACGGTAGCGTTGTGCGTCTTGATTGCCGAGTTGGCCGTTGCGATTGGACCCAAGGCGGCGTCGGCCGCCTCAGCGAAGCTTTGGAGAGCAATGGGCCTACTCGGCTCTCGCCGCTTCGCCGCGATCGAGAGCAGATTGGCCTCAAGGCGTGCCGAAGCGGCGTCCCGGAGCGTCCTCAGCTTGTCGATGTCCAATCGCGGATGATTTCCGTCTAGCGGCGCGGCGATAGTTTCCAGCCATGACTGAGCCTCCCGTCTATATTCAGCCTCCAGCGCCGAGATGGCCGACGTGTCGGCGAGGAATGCCTCGTCGAAATACTGTGAGAGGCTGTTGGCGAGGTTCGGGGGCAAACGTTGTTGGCAGAAAGGGCAGGCCCCCTCGCTCTCCGCCAAATAAGGCTGGCCCTGCTTGACCCAGTCGCTGTTTCCCAATCTCTCGATCAACGCTGCGACGTCTACGTCCTTCTTGCCGACAACAACCTTCGCGAGGATGGGCGCCGATTCGAGCTCAATGAGCCTCGCGGCGGACGGTGTCGGAATGAAGGTTTCAGTAGCTTTCGAAGGGCCATAGACGGTCTTGGCTCGCTCGCGCATGTCGTCGATGGTTGCCGGAACGAAGTCCGGCCCCGGCTCGGACGCCCGCGTGTCCCGAGCCTTCCTGAGAAACTTGGCCTTGTCGTTGCGATAGCCTTCGAGCGCGCCGGCCAATTGACCTTCATGTTTGAGCTTTTGCTGCCAGCATCTGGCCGTCAGCTTCTTGCCCAGTTCGCCGAGTTCTGCGAGCTTGCCCCCCTCGGTCTCCGGATCCGTGCCGCGAAGCGTCTCGCGTCGTTGTGCAATCTTTGCCACTAGTTCGACGGACTGGGCTCTGAGGCGAGAGATCTCCTGCAACGCTTCGACGCTACGTTTGCCTACAGTGAATACACCCTTGATGTCTTCTCCGCCGAAGTTCTCCTCGACGAAATCGCGGTTGTAGACCAGCGTCTCGATTGGGCGGCCGCTCTTCCATACAACTCGGCAGTTGGCGTGGTCTGGATGCGATGGGGCGGCGATGACCCTCGAGATCGTGGTCTTGCCAGAGCCGTTGGCCCCGTAAAAGTAGTTAACTTCCTTGAGGTCGCGTAGCGACTGCGAATCTGGCCTATAGGACGCTATGTCCGCCAATAGAATCGTTTCAATCACGCGGCTCCCTCCCCGTGCGGCCCGAAGGGCCGGTTCTCCACAAAGAATTTAGTCGCGGGAGATCATAGTTCAGCTGCCCCACAGGTCATCTAAGTCCCAACAGATGTAGCCCGTTCTCAGCGCGGAAACCGCAAACAGATCCCGGCAACGTGGGTTCGTTGACGAACAAAGGGCTCCGACGCCCGGGCATCTGCCGCTGAAGAGAAAGTGAGTAGCCACGATACGGACAGTGGTCAACGGCTGCTTCTGGCCGGCAGTTGTTTTCCACACCATGCTGGTTGACCGGCAGCAACCGCTGCATAGTCGATCTTCAAGTTGACTTGACAAGTGCACGCTCTGGGTCGATTACAGCGCCCGTCTGTTCGTCGGTGCTCACCTTTATCCGATGGATTTCTGGGGCCGGCCATTGGTCATCAAGCTTTAGATCAGAGACGACTACCCATCGAATCCTGCTCATGCCTGAGCGCCCAGACCGGCGCCCGAAGGCTGCCTTGCGCAGCCCCCGGGCGCCCCCGGTCAGCGGGGCCGGAACGCGTAGACGTCAGGGTTCCACACCTGTCCGCCCTCATCGTTCTGGCACGAGAAGCCAAAGCCCGAGAACACGTACATCACGCCTCCCACCGCGGCCGCGTTGGTGCGTTTGAGCGCCGGGAAGGCATCGCCGCCCGGGGCCAGCAGGCGCCACGTGCGGTCGTGCAGATTGAAGCGCCACAGTTCGGACGTGGCGTTCTGCGGGAACGCGGCGCCGCAGCCGGAACTGCCGCCCGGCAGGTCGCCCCCGGCCATCAGCAGCGCGTGGCCGATCTGCACGGTCGATCCCTGGTGGCGGGGCGCATCGACGTTGTCGGCTTCGGCGGGCGTGATGTTCTGCCACTGGCGGGTGGCGAGGTCGAAGCGCCAGGTGTCGTTCAACGAGACGAAGCCGTCGCTGTCACTGAATTGCCCGCCGTACAGCGTCAATTGCCCGTCCCATGCGCGCCCGGCCACCGCGGCCTCATGGCGCGAGGTCGGCGAGTTCGCGTCGCCATTGGCGATGATCTGGGTCCACAGGTTGGTGCGCAGGTCGAAGGCCCACAGGTCGTTCAAGGTGTGGAAGTCGGTCTGGATGCCGCCGAACACATAGACCTTCTCGCCGTCCACCCACATGGCGGGGCGCGATCGGGCCGAAGGCCCCGGATTGCCGGGCTGTAACTGCGTCCAGCGGTTCAGCAGGGCGCTGTAGGCCCACAAATCGTCGAAGAACGTGAGCGAGGAAAGGTCGGCGCTGTAGTTGGCGCCGCCGAACACCAGCATCCAGTGCCGCGCCGGCACGGCGGCACTCGCGGCGAAGGCCCGGGCCGGTGGCTTGGCGCCGGGGGGCGACAGCGGCGTCCACCGGGCCAGGCGGGGGTCGAAGCGGTACAGGTCGTCGTAGAACGTGTTCTGGCCACTGGCGAAATCGTCCTTGACCCCGCCGAACAGGTAGATGGACCCGAGGACCGGCGCCACGGCGGGCGTCGAACGCACGGACGGCCCCTCGCCCGTGGTGACCAGCCGGGTCCAGCGGCCGTCTGCTGCTGATGCTTCTGCTGCTGCGCTCCCATGCGCTTGCGCCCCGGGGGCGATCAGCGCCAGGGCCATTCCCAGGCCCCACAGAAATCGTTTCATGAAATTCCTCCGTTGTATTGATTGAATGAACCCGGTCGTCCGGACTTCTCCGGAAACGACCGCGCGCAGTCTATCTTTCCGCTGTTCGGAATATTGGATCGGTCACCACTGGATGCATCTGTAACCTGTGCAGGCTGTCCAAGGTCTTGCGCGCTGCAGCCAGCGGCGCTGGCATCGTGGTGAGGCGGGCCCGATGGGCGGCTTAGGATGTTCTTCGAGTCCTACAGAGGGCCTGCGTGGCTTGGGCGACAGTCAGCGGGTGCGGCACCAAGCCCGCTGGGCCTTCTGGCGCTTCGCGTGTCGATGGGTTGGTTTCACATGAGCGCCGGTCGATCGGCGGAACGAAGAAGGATGCAGAGTTGGACAAACGCATGGCACCGAAGACCATCCTGCACCGCGTGCGGCAAATCGCCTGGTCCGTGCCGGGGCTGCCCGTCATCGCCCTGGCGGTCCGCAACTACATCCTCCACCAGAGCGCCAACCAGGCCGGGAGCATGGCGTTCTCCTCGGTGCTGGCGATGTTCCCGCTGCTGATCCTGCTGTCGGCCACGGCGGCCTATGTGGGCGAGCCGGGGGATGCTGCGGCGCTGGCCCAGCGCGTGCTGGAATACGCGCCGCCGGTGGTGCGCGACGCGATGCAGCCGGTGATCCAGCAGGTGCTGGCGCAGCGCAACCAGGCGCTGCTGGCGATCGGCTTTCTGGTCACGCTGTGGACGGCGTCGTCGGGCATGCAGGCGGTGCGCACGGCGCTCAACCGCTCGTACGGCATCGAGCGCGGCCTGCCGTTCTGGAAGGCGCGCATCAAGGTGACGGTGTTCACGGTGGTGGTGGGCGGCGGCATCTTCGCGGCGTTCAGTTCGGTGATCGTCATGCCCTATGTGTGGCAGCTGCTGGAGCGCAACGTGGGCGTGGGCCAGGAGACGCCCTGGCTGCGCAACAGCGTGCGCTACGGCACGGCGTTTCTGGTGCTGACGGTGCTGTACGCGCTGCTCTACGGCTGGCTGCCCGATCTGCGGCAGCGGCTGCGCACCGTGGTGCCGGGCGCCATCGTGGGCGCGGCGATGTGGGTGGGGGCGGCCGCCACCCTGTCGTACACGCTGCGCAGCGCCGGCAAGCTCGCGCTGGTGTACGGCAGTTTCGCGGGCGTGGTGGCCACGCTGGTGTTCCTGTACATCAGCGCCACCACGTTGATCTTCGGCGCGGAGGTCAACGGGGTGCTGCGCGACAGGGCGGCGCTGCCGGAAGACTGGGGCGGCCCCGATGCTTCGCAAGGAGAGTCCACCGCGCCCGGGGCGTGATGCGTTCCGGACTGTCCTGGATGCAAACCTTGGGCAGGACCGCCGGGCGTGGCGGGGTGTGAAGTGCTGGCGCATGCCCCAACCCGGGCCAGGTGCATTCAGCCGGTTCAGAGTGAAAGCCGGCCCCAGCGCATGAATCACTAGGGCATATTGCTATTGAATTAGTAGCAAATGAAATTCAGCGCCCGGCCTCGGGCCAGAGGTACAGCAGCCCGGCCGTCATGGCCAGGTAGCGCCCGAACTTGCCCACCGCCATGTAGGCCACGCAGGGCCAGAAGGGCAGCTTGAGCCAGCCGGCCACCGCGCACAGCGGGTCGCCCACGACGGGCAGCCAGCTCAGCAGGCAGGCCTTGGGGCCGAAGCGCTGCAGCCAGGCGAGGGCGCGGGGGTTGGAATGCTCGCCCCGGGCGCGGTCCACGGCCTTGTGCGCGCCCAGGCCCATCCACCAACTGAGGGCGCCGCCCAGCGTGTTGCCCGCGGTGGCCACCAGCACGGCGGGCCAGAAGAGTTCCGGGTTGAGCTTGATGAGGCCGAACACCGCGGGCTCGGAGCCCAGCGGCAGCAGCGTGGCGGAGATGAACGACACCATGAACACCGTGCTGAGGCCGTACTGGGGCAGCGCCAGCAGGTCCATGAGGTGGTTCATCCAGATTTCCATAACTGGGGCGCAGTTTAGGGGACGCCGGCGAGCCTTCGCTGTCGGACAGGCGCTTGGGCTCCGCTACGATCGCGCCGCGGTGCGGCCCGCCGGTGGGCCGCCGCCGCACACCCATACAAGAGGAGGTTCCCCACCATGCAATGGTTCGATGTTTCCGTCCCGGCCGTGCGCCGGGCCCTGGCCGTGGGCGCGTTCGGCCTGGCCTGCTGGCTGGCCGGTGCGGCGCAGGCCGCTGTCCTGCACCTGGAGGGGCCGGGCGGTGCCCGGCAGGTCGAGACCGAAACGCTGCTGCGCCACCCCGAGGCGCGCGACATCGACGTGCCCGCGGACGTGGCCTACCACCGGCCCATGCGCTACCGTGCCGTGCCCCTGGCCGCCGTGCTGAACGGCCTGGGCCTGGGCGCGGGCGACGTGCTGGAGGCGGTGGCGCTCGATGGTTTCGTCGCCCAGTTGCCCGGCGCGCTGGTGCTGCGCCCGGGTCGGGGCCAGGCCTGGCTGGCGGTCGAGCCGGCCGGTGCGCCCTGGCCCGCGCTGCCGGGCAAGGCGTCGGGCCCCGGGCCGTTCTACATCGTCTGGCCGGTGGCCGACGGCGTGCTCAGCGAGCAGTGGCCCTATGCCGTGGCCCGGCTGCACGTGCGCGAGTCGCCGGAAAAGCGCTGGCCCCGGATCGGCGTCGCGCCCGAGGTGCCCGCGGGCGATGCGCGCCGGCGCGGCCAGGCGATCTTCGTGGCGCAGTGCTTCGTCTGCCACACCATGAACGGCGGCGGCGAGGCGCGCTTGGGCCCCGACCTGAACCTGCCGATGAGCCCCGTGGAGTACTTCCAGCCGCAGGCGCTGCGCCAGCTGGTGCGCAACCCGGCCAGCGTGCGCCAGTGGCCCGGGCAGTCGATGCCCGGCTTCGCGCCGGACCGGCTCAGCGACAGCGATCTGGACGATCTGGTGAGCTACCTGCAGCACATGGCCCGCGAGCGCCGCGGGGCGCGCTGAAGAACGGCGCGGCGGGCCGCCGATGGGGGGCGGTGGCAGCGCCGGACGCACTTTTCATTTGCTGAAATTTTGAGCAGCTACAATCCTGCCTCCTTTTTCAGCACGCGCTGCCTCCCCCCTCCCATGCACATCGGCCACATTCCTTTGGCGAACCGCCTGTTCGTCGCCCCGATGGCGGGCGTCACGGACCGGCCGTTCCGCCAGCTGTGCAAGGCGCTGGGAGCGGGCTACGCGGTGAGCGAGATGGTCACCTCGCGCAAGGACCTGTGGGACAGCCTCAAGACCTCGCGCCGGGCCAACCACGAGGGCGAGCCCGGCCCCATCGCCGTGCAGATCGCCGGCACCGACGCGCAGATGATGGCCGAGGCCGCGCTCTACAACGTGGACCGGGGCGCGCAGATCATCGACATCAACATGGGCTGCCCGGCCAAGAAGGTTTGCAACAAATGGGCGGGCTCCGCCCTGATGCAGAACGAGGCCCTGGCCCGGGAAATCGCCGAGGCGGTGGTCCAGGCCTGTGCCCCGCGCAACGTGCCCGTCACGCTCAAGATGCGCACCGGCTGGAGCCAGGAGCACAAGAACGCCGTGGCCCTGGCCCGGGCGTTCGAGGGCGTGGGCATCCAGATGCTGACGGTGCACGGCCGCACGCGAGAGCAGGGCTACAAAGGCCAGGCCGAGTACGACACCATCGCCGCCGTGAAGGCCGCGGTGCGCGTGCCGGTGGTGGCCAACGGCGACATCACCTCGCCCGAGAAGGCGCGCGAGGTGCTGGCCGCCACGGGCGCCGACGCGATCATGATCGGGCGCGCGGCGCAGGGCCGGCCTTGGATCTTCCGCGAGATCGGCCACTACCTCGCCACGGGCGAGCACCTGGCGCCGCCGCTGGTGGCCGAGGTGCGGCGCCTGCTGCTGGACCACCTGCAGGACCACTATCGCCTCTACGGCGAGTTCACCGGCATGCGCAGCGCGCGCAAGCACATCGCCTGGTACGTGCGGGCCCTGCCCGGCGGTGAGGCGTTCAGGCAACACATCAACACCATCGAGGACTGCTCCGAACAGTGGCACGCGGTGGCCCACTATCTGGATGCGATCGGGCAACGGATGGACCGGCTGCCCCCCGCGCACACCGAGGACGCAGACCCCAGCGAAAAACAGGAAGACCTGGCGGCATGAGCAAGAAACACATCGAAGAGTGCGTGCGGGAGAGCCTGCAGGGCTACTTTCGCGACTTAGGGGGCGAGACACCGGACGGCATGTACGACATGCTGGTGCGGTTGGTCGAGAAGCCCCTGCTGGAAGTGGTCATGAGCCACGCCGACAACAACCAGTCCCGCGCGGCCGAATGGCTGGGACTGAACCGCAACACCTTGCGCAAGAAGCTGGTGGAGCACAAGCTGCTGTAATTCAGTTGCTATAAATTTAATAGCGTAATGCCCTAGTGGATATTGTGCTGAAGCCCGATTTCAATCAAACCCCACCCCCTGCCATGAACGCACTTCTCTCCGTCTCCGACAAGACCGGCATCGTTGAATTCGCCCAGGCCCTGCACGCGCTGGGCATCCGGCTGCTGTCCACCGGCGGCACCGCCCAGCTGCTGGCCAAGGCCGGCCTGCCCGTGACCGAAGTGGCCGAGGTCACCCAGTTCCCCGAGATGCTGGACGGCCGCGTCAAGACGCTGCACCCCAAGGTGCACGGCGGCCTGCTGGCGCGCCGCGAGCTGCCCGAGCACATGGCCGCGCTGGCCGCGCACGGCATCGACACCATCGACCTGCTGGTGGTCAACCTCTACCCCTTCGAGGCCACGGTGGCCAAGGCCGGCTGCACGCTGGCCGACGCGATCGAGAACATCGACATCGGCGGGCCCGCCATGGTGCGCAGCGCTGCCAAGAACTGGAAGGACGTGGGTGTGGTGACCGACGCCGCGCAGTACGAGAGCGTGCTGGGCGAGCTGAAGGCGTCGGGCAAGTTGTCGGATGCATTGCGCTTCGGCCTGTCGGTCGCCGCGTTCAACCGCATCGCGCAGTACGACGCGGCCATCAGCGACTACCTCTCGTCCGTCACGTTCGAGGCCGAGAAGCTGGCCGAGGACTACGTGCCCGCCCGCACTGCCTTCCCCGGCCAGAGCAACGGCATCTTCACCAAGGTGCAGGACCTGCGCTACGGCGAGAACGGCCACCAGCAGGCCGCGCTGTACCGCGACCTGTACCCCGCGCCCGGCTCCATCGTCACCGGCGTGCAGTTGCAGGGCAAGGAGCTTTCGTACAACAACATCGCCGACGCCGACGCCGCCTGGGAATGCGTCAAGAGCTTCGACGTGCCGGCCTGCGTGATCGTCAAGCACGCCAACCCGTGCGGCGTGGCCGTGGGGCTCGACGCCCTGGGCGCCTACGGCAAGGCGTTCCAGACCGATCCCACCAGCGCGTTCGGCGGCATCATCGCCTTCAACCGCCCGGTGGACGGCGCGGCGGCGCAGCAGATCGCCAAGCAGTTCGTGGAGGTGCTGATGGCCCCCGACTTCACGGCCGAGGCGCTGGAGGTCTTCAAGGCCAAGGCTAACGTGCGGCTGCTCAAGATCGCGCTGCCCCCGGCGCTGGACGCGGCGGAATACGCGCTGGGCAGCAACACGCCCTGGCACCGTGGCCGCAACGCCATGGATGCCAAGCGCATCGGCTCGGGCATGCTGCTGCAGTCGGCCGACAACCATGAGCTGTCGATGATCGACATCAAGGTCGTCACCCAGAAGCAGCCCACGCTGGAAGAGATGGAAGACCTGCTGTTCGCCTGGAAGGTCGCCAAGTACGTCAAGAGCAACGCCATCGTGTTCTGCAAGGGCGGCATGACGATGGGCGTGGGCGCCGGCCAGATGAGCCGCCTGGACTCGGCGCGCATCGCCAGCATCAAGGCGCAGCACGCCAGCCTCTCGCTGGCCGGCACGGTGGTGGCGAGCGACGCGTTCTTCCCCTTCCGCGACGGCCTGGACGTGGTGGTGGACGCGGGCGCGACCTGCGTCATCCAGCCCGGCGGCAGCATGCGCGACCAGGAAGTGATCGACGCTGCCGACGAGCGCGGCGTGGCCATGGTGTTCAGCGGCGTGCGCCACTTCCGCCACTGAGCCGGGCGGCAGGAACCGCCCCCAAGCGCGAAGGCCCTGCCAGCGCGGGAAAGGCAGACCCTGCCTTCCTGCGCCGGCAGGGCCTTCGCCGTTGTGGCGTCAGGTCACCCGACCGTCTGCACGGACTGGCGCACGCTGCCGGCGCCGTGCATCTTGCTGGGGTCGCCCGCCATCACGTTCACCGGCGTCTTGCCGCCGTCCACATCGGTGTTCGAGATATTGACGGTGGAGTGCTTGGAGTCGAAGCGGAAGGTGAAGGCCTTGAGGTTCTGCAAGGTCGAATCGGAGATGTCCACATTCGCCGTGATCGGGTAGCCGCCGCGCGTGACCGCCAGCTGGCCGATGTTGTCCGCGTAGATGCCCTGAAGCTTCAGGTTCACGTCGCCGTTGATCTGGATCGCCTTGTCGTGGCTGTTCTGGAACGACGAGTTCGTGATCTCCACCTGGGCCGGGCCGCTCGGAAGGTCCTTCGCCGAGATGCCGGCGCGCTGGGCGTCGACCGCCTTGTTCTCCGCGCCATCCACGGTGACGAAGTCGTCCCCGGTCTGCAGGCCGTGCACGTTGTCCAGCTTGGCATCGCCCAGCAGGTGGATGCCGTCCCCGCCCTTGAACTGCAGGTTCTTGATCGATGCGCCCGGCTCGAGGATGAACATCGGCAACTGCGTTTCGGCGGTGCCGCCGCCGTTCAGCCCGGCGCCGGCGTTGAACAGCTTGCCTTGCCCGTCGTAGGTCGTGCCCGCCTTAACGATGATGGGCTTGTTCACCTCTTCCACGCCCGTGGGCTCGGCGACCTTCATGTTCGCCGGCGGCTTGGTGACGGCTGAATTCGTTGACGGGGATGGGGCCGGTGTGGGGGCTGCCGACGGCGCGGTCGCCGGTGCCTTGCCGCCCGAACCCACCTCCGTGGGGGGCGGCGGTGCAGGCGTCGGCGATGGCTTGGGCGCGTTCGTGATCGTGGACGGGTCGGGCGTGGGCGCCGCTGCCGTCGGCGCCGGGGCTTGCGTGGGCGTGGGCGCGGGCGCCGGTGTGGCCGCACCGGGGGACGGTGCCGGCGACGGTCCCGAAGAAGGCGCGGCGGCGGGCGAGGGCGAGACAGACGGGGCCGGAGATGGTGCCGGCGAAGGGGACGGCGACCCGCCGCCCGAGCCGCCGGATGAACCGGACCCCTGCTGGCCGCTCAAGTCCTTGATCAGCTTTTCCAGGAACCCCTTGAGCAGGGACTCGATGGCTTTCTGCAGCGTCTGGCTGTCGGTGCCCGAGGCGGAGGACGGGGAATTTCCGGACTGGACCTGGGCCTTGCGGTGGGTGTTCCAGGCACTGAAGGAAGAAAGAAGGTCGATGGGGCTCATGGGTGCTCGCGATCCCGGCGGAACGGGCCGTCGGTCAAAATGCCACGCAACATGCGTGGCTTCGCGAACACTGTGCGCCGCGCGCCTGCTTTGCAGGGCGGCCGCGCGAAGCGGCGCCGCACCACCCGAAGCGCCGTGGGTGGGCAGTGATTGACCCGCGGGCGGGTTCGGTCCCTAGCGGGCGGCGAGCGTGCGGAACACGTCGCGCGCGATCGCCACGGTTTCGTCGATGTCCTGCGCGGTGTGCGCGCTGCTCACGAAGCCGGCTTCATACAGCGCCGGGGCGATGTACACGCCGCGGTCCAGCAAGCCATGGAACAGCGTGTTGAACCGCGCGCCGTCCGTCGCCATCACCGTGGGGTAGTTCTGCGGCAGCTCGGGCAGCAGGAAGAAGCCGAACATGCCGCCTTCGCTGTCGGCGCTGAACGGCACGCCTTCCGCCTGGGCCGCCCGGGCTAGGCCTTCGACCAGCGAGCGGGTGCGTGCGCCCAGCGCGTCGTAGAAGCCCGGCCGGGCGATCTCGCGCAGCGTGGCCAGGCCGCAGGCCGTCGCCACGGGGTTGCCCGACAGCGTGCCGGCCTGGTACACGGGCCCGAGCGGCGCCAGGTGCTCCATGATCGCGCGCGGCCCGCCGAACGCCGCCAGCGGCATGCCGCCGCCGATCACCTTGCCCAGTACCGTGAGGTCGGGCTGGAAGCCGGGAATGCTCCGGGCGTACAGGCTTTGGGCGCTGCCCAGCGCCACGCGGAAACCGGTCATGACCTCATCGAACACCAGCAGCGCACCGTACTGCGTGCACAGCTCGCGGCAGCGCTGCATGAACGGCACGCTGGCGCGCACGAAGTTCATGTTGCCGGCGATCGGCTCGATCATCAGGCAGGCCAGATCCCGGCCATGCAGGGCGAAGGCCTCCTCCAGCTGCGCGATGTCGTTGTATTCGAGCACCAGGGTGTGCTGCACCACCTCGGGCGGCACGCCCGCGCTCGTGGCGTGGCCGAAGGTGGCCAGGCCCGAGCCGGCCTTCACCAGCAGGGCATCGGCATGGCCGTGGTAGCAGCCGTTGAACTTGATGATCTTGCTGCGGCCCGTGGCGCCGCGCGCCAGGCGGATGGCGCTCATGCCGGCCTCGGTGCCCGAGCTGACGAGGCGGATCATCTCCATCGAGGGCACGTGCGCGATGATGGCCTCGGCCAGCTCGACCTCGCGCTCGGTCGGGGCGCCGAAGCTGAAGCCCTCGACCGCCGCCTTCTGCACCGCATCGAGCACGGCCGGGTGGCCGTGGCCCAGGATCATCGGCCCCCAGGAACCGATGTAGTCGATGAAGCGCTGGCCGTTGGCGTCCCAGAAGTAGGCGCCTTGCGCACGCTGCACGAAGCGCGGCGTGCCGCCCACGGCCTTGAAGGCCCGCACGGGCGAATTGACGCCGCCGGGGATGAGCGCCTTGGCGCGTTCGAACAGGGAGAGGTTGAGGTCAGTGCTGGGTGTCATGGGGTGGCATCACGAAGCCGTCGATGGCGGTGGGGTCGGGGGTGGGCTCGCCGTCTTCGTCATCCTCGTCGTCGTCGGGCTGCGCCCAGAACATGCGGTCGGGGATGATGTGGCCCATGCCCGGGCGAAAGCCGGCGTCCAGGCAGCGGTCCAGGTAGGCGAGCGCCTCGCTCGTGGCCTCGCCCAGGTCGTTGCCGCTGGCCACCAGCGCCGTCAGGGCGGCCGAGAGCGTGTCGCCGGCACCGGCGAAGGTGGCCTCGAACAGTTCGAACTTGCCGCTGCCCAGCACCGTCTGCGGCGAGGCGAGCACGTTCTCCACGAACTGCTCGGGCGCGGGAATGCCGGTCACCAGGACATAAGGCACGCCCAGTTCGGAGGCGGCCATGGCCAGATCGCGCGCGGAAGGTTTTTTCTCGCTGGTCCAGTCCGGCAGCAGCCAGCGCCACAGGGTGCTGTGGTTTCCTGCCAACAGCGAGACCTGGGGCAGCAGCAGTTCCTGAAAGGCGTCCAGGTACTGGTCGATGAGGTCGTCCCGCCACCAGGACAGGTTGGGCATGTAGGCGATCACGGGCACGTCGTCGTAGTCGGACGCGATGGACGCGATGGCGCTCAGGTTCTCGGGGCTGCCCGCGAAGCCCACCTTGATGGCCTGCACGGTGAGGTCCTCCAGCACGGTGCGCGCCTGCTCGGCCACCGCCTCGTCGTCGAAGGCGTAGTGGTCGAAGATCTCGGCCGTGTCGCGGATGTAGGCGCCCGTGGCCACCGCGATCGGGTGGCCGCCCACGGAGGCGATGGTGGCGATGTCCGCCGTCAGCCCGCCGGCCCCGCTCGGGTCGTTGGCGTTGAACACCATCACGCAGGCGGGGGTGGCGCCGTCGTCGTCGGCTTCATCGGGGGATAGGGAGAGGTCTGGGGGGAGGGGGGAATCTGTGGTCATGGCGCCGCACCAGCGTAACGGTTGGCACGGAAACTGCCTTCCCGTTGAGATGCTTGGATACAATCGTTGCATTCTATGTGAAGGCCATTTAAGCTGTGACGGACCCTAAAACCTGGATGTGCTTGATTTGCGGTTGGATATATGACGAGGCAACAGGTTCTCCTGAGCACGGAATAGCGCCCAATACGCCGTGGGATCAAGTGCCCATGAATTGGACCTGTCCGGAGTGTGGCGCTCGCAAGGAAGACTTCGAAATGGTCCAGATCTGAGGCGCGGCTCCTGCCAGCGTTGTTATTTCCCCTTCAGGAGCGGTGACGAAATTGACTACAACAGGCGCATCCTTCAAGGTGCTCGTCGTGGATGACAGCAATACCATCCGCCGCAGCGCAGAAATCTTTCTCAAGCAGGGTGGCCACGAAGTGCTGCTCGCCGACGATGGCTTCGATGCCTTGGCCAAGGTCAACGACTACCAGCCCCAGTTGATCTTCTGCGACATCCTGATGCCCAAGCTGGACGGCTATCAGACCTGCGCCATCATCAAGCGCAACGCGCGCTTCGCCGACACGCCCGTCGTGATGCTCTCCTCCAAGGACGGCGTTTTCGACAAGGCGCGTGGACGCATGGTGGGGTGCCAGGAATATCTCACCAAACCATTTACCAAAGACCAGCTGCTGAAAGCAGTTCAGCAGTTCGGTAATGCCCAACAAGGAGCGATGTAATGCCTATCCAGAAAGTACTGGTCGTTGACGACTCGAAGACCGAGTTGATGTTTCTGACCGACTTGCTGCAAAAAAAGGGCATGCAGGTCCGCACCGCGGAAAATGCCGAAGAAGCCTTCCGCCGCCTCGCGGAAGAAAAGCCCGACCTGATCCTCATGGACGTCGTGATGCCGGGCCAGAACGGCTTTCAGCTCACGCGCGCCATCACCCGAGACCCCCAGTTCGCTGACGTGCCGATCATCATGTGCACCAGCAAGAACCAGGAGACCGACCGGGTGTGGGGCATGCGCCAGGGCGCTCGCGGCTACATCACCAAGCCGGTGGATCCTGCCGAGCTGCAAGCCAAGATCGACGCACTGAACTAAAAGCGCCCGGACCGTCCATGGCCAACCGTGAAGCGCTGAGAGAGCTCCAGACCCGCCTTGCAGCCCGCCTGCAGGCGGCGCGGGGCGAGGGTGTGTCTGTTTCGTCCTGGCTGGCCGTCGAGTCGGCGGGGCGCCGTTTCCTGCTGCCGCTGGGCCAGTCGGGAGAGATCTTTCCCTGGGCGGGCGTGCAAGCCGTGCCCTATACCCATGCCTGGTTCCTCGGGGTGGCCAACCTGCGCGGCTCGCTGATCGGCGTGGTCGATCTGGCAGGTCTGCTCGGTTTGCCGTCCAACCGCACCGAGCAGGCGCTGGCCGATGCCAGCCTGCTGGCTTTCAATGCGGTGCTCGATGTGAACGCCGCGCTGCTGGTCGATCGCCTGGCCGGCCTGCGCGGCACGGAAGCCTTTGTTTCCTCCGAGCCCCCCGCCGAAGACGCGCCCCCGTTCTACGGCACCACGTATCTGGATTCCCAGGGAGTCCAATGGCAGGAGCTCAACCTGCAAGCCCTGTCCCAACACCCCGCTTTCCTCAGCATCAGTGCTTGAGTTTTTCTGTAAGGCCGCACCATGTCCGTCGTCAACCCATTTGCAAAAATGTTCAACCGCAAGCCCGCCGAGCCGGATGCCAACCCAGGGCTTTCGGGAGCGGATGCCGGACTGGATCCGTTGACGTCCGATGCGTCCTCGCTGCGTGACTCCTACCAGGCGGACGCCATGAACAGCGTGCAGGGTGACCCTTCTGCGATCTCGCAGTTCGCAGAGGGCGAAGTCGCCGACGAAGACCTGATCTCGCTGCCCCTGCTGGGCCGAGCCACGGCCGCCAGCCACCAGCGCCGCCTGCTGATGCTGCTGGCCATCGGCGTGATCGTGCTGGCGGCGATCGCCGGCTGGGTGCTGCAGCAGGCCGACCGTTCCGCACAGCAGCTGGCCGCGACCGGCCAGTCGCTGATGCAGTCGCAACGCCTGGCCAAATCCGTTTCGCAGGCGTTGGTGGGCAGCCCACAGGCCTTTCCGGACGTGATGGAAAGCTCGGGCTCGCTGGCACGCGACGTGCGCGCATTGAACAGCGGCGACAACGAACGCAACGTGCAGGCGCTGGGCGAGACGTTCAAGCCCGACCTGGAGGCCGTGACGCCGCTGATGGAGCGGGCCGAGCGCAACGCCAGCGTGGTGATGGGCCAGCAGAAGATCCTGACGCAGGTGGGCGACGCGCTTCGCACCATCAACCGCCAGTCGTCCGACCTGCTGGAAATCGCCGAAACGATCTCCTCGCTCAAGCTGCAGCAGAACGCCCCGGCCGCTGAAATCTCCGCCGCCGGCCAGCTGGTGATGCTGACCCAGCGCATCGGCAAGTCCGCCAACGAATTCCAGACCACCGAAGGCGTGAGCCCCGAGGCCGTGTTCCTGCTGGGCAAGGACTTGAACTCGTTCAAGGAAATCGCCCAGGGCATGCTGGACGGCAGCGCCGACCTGCGCCTGGCCGCCACCCGGGACGCGCAGACCCGCGAGCAGCTGGAAAGCCTGATCAAGCTCTACGAACAGACGCGTTCGCAAGCCAGCGCCATTCTGGGTAACCTGCAAGGCCTGGTGTCCGCCCGTGAAGCGCAGTCCGCCATCATTGCCGACAGCGAACCGCTGCGCCGCCAGCTGGAAGGCCTGCAGACCAAGCTGTCGTCCCAGACGGGCCTGGGTGCCGGCCAGTTCGCTGCGCTGGCCATCGCCGGCCTGTTCGTGCTGTTGTGCGGTATCGGCATCTCGCGCGTCCAGCTGATGGACAGCCGTTCGCGCCAGGCCTCTGCCGAATCGCAGCAAAAGGACGCCCGCCGCCAGGAGCAGGAAGCCAAGCGCGTGAACGACGCCAACCAGGCCGCCATTTTGCGTTTGATGAACGAACTGCAGTCGGTCGCCGAAGGCGATCTGACCCAGGAAGCCACCGTGACGGAAGACATCACCGGCGCCATCGCCGACTCGGTGAACTACACGGTGGAAGAGTTGCGCCAGCTGGTGGGCAGCGTGCAGAACACGGCCACCCGCGTGGCACAGACGACGTCCCAGGTGGACAGCACCTCGACCGAGCTGCTGGCCGCTTCGACCGAGCAACTGCGCGAAATTCGCGAAACCGGCCGCTCGGTGCTCGACATGGCGAGCCGAATCAACGAAGTGTCCACGCAAGCGCAGGAATCCGCCTCGGTGGCGCGCCAGTCGCTGCAAGCGGCCGATTCCGGCCTGCAAGCCGTGCAGAACGCCATCGGCGGTATGAATTCCATCCGCGACCAGATCCAGGACACCTCCAAGCGGATCAAGCGCCTGGGCGAATCGTCGCAGGAGATCGGCGAAATCACCGAGCTGATTTCCGACATTACCGAGCAGACGAACGTGCTGGCACTGAACGCCGCCATCCAGGCCGCATCGGCCGGTGAAGCCGGTCGCGGCTTCTCGGTGGTGGCGGAAGAAGTGCAGCGGCTGGCCGAGCGCTCCGCCGATGCCACGCGCCAGATCTCGGCGCTGGTGAAGGCCATTCAGACCGACACGCAGGATGCCGTGGCCGCCATGGAGCGTTCCACGCAGGGTGTGGTGGAAGGGGCCCGACTGTCCGACAGCGCCGGTACGGCCCTGACCGAGATCGATCGCGTGTCGCGCCGCCTGGCCGACCTGATCGAGCAGATTTCGTCCTCCACGTCCCGCGAAGCCGAACTGGCCAACGAAGTGGCCGACAACATCCAGCACATTTTTGCGGTGACGGAACAGACCGGCGAGGGCACCCGCACGACGGCCCAGCAGGTGCGCGAGCTGTCGCACATGGCTGAAGAGCTGCGCCAGTCGGTTGCACGTTTCAAGATCGCCTGACGCGCGGACCCATCAACGAACTGGCTCGCGGAGCCGGGGACGAATCCATGTCATCTACTGACGCCGCAAACGCACCCGCCGCAGACTGGACCCAGGGTGAGCAGGACCTGGGTCCTCTTGCTTGGGTGCTCGATGAGTTGCGCAAGTCCCTCGACGGCGCCGTCAAGGCCATGCGCCGCTTCGTGCGCGACGCCGAGCTGGCACGCGAATCCGATCTGGCGTCGCTCGACGCCGGCACGTTGCGCATCGCGCGGCAGCAACTGCACCAGGCCAGCGGGGCGCTGGAGATGGTGGGCATGGGCCCGCCCGCGCTCGTGCTGCGTGCCATGGAGGCAGCGGTGCAGAAGTTCGTGCACCGGCCCGAGTTGTGCAGCGACGAAGCCGCCGGCGTGATCGAGCGCGCGAGCTTCGCGCTGGTCGAATACCTGGAAAGCGTGCTGGCGGGCAAATCCGTCTCGCCGGTGGCGCTGTTTCCCCAATACCGCGATGCCCAGGCGCTGGCGGGTGCGGAACGTGTGCACCCGGCCGACCTGTGGCCGGTGGAGAGGCGCTTTCGCGAGCCCGACTTCGCCGTGTCCGTGCCGCCGCTCGACTACGGCCCCGAGGCGCGTGCGCGGCTCGACTCGGCCGTGCTGCGCATCGTCAAGACGGGCGACCTGACCGCGGCAAGCGATCTGCGCGACATCTGCCTGGCCTTCGTGGCATCGCAGTCGGACCGCCAGTCGCGCGCGTTCTGGAAGATCTGCGCGGGCTTCTTCGAGGCGCTCTCCAAGGGGCGGCTCAACCCCGATCTGTACGTGAAGCGCGTGGCCTCCCGCGTGCTCATGCAATATGCCACCCTGGCCAAGGGCGATCCGACCATTGCCGACCGGCTGGTGCAGGACCTGCTCTTTTTCTGCTCCCAGGCGCGGCCGCTGGCGGCCAACGAACCCGCGGGCGATGGATCGGCACTGCAGGCCGTGCGCCAGGCGTTCGGCCTAGACCGGTTCAAGGCCGTCGATTACGAAACCCCCCGGTTCGGGCTGTTCGATCCGGCGCTGCTGGCCCAGGCGCGCAAGCGCATGTCGGCCGCCACCGAAACCTGGTCGGCCCTCGCAGGCGGCGACCGCAACAAGCTCAAGCCGGCCACCGACCAGTTCAGCCTGGTGTGCGATTCGCTGTCCAAGCTGCACCCGGGCAGCGACAGCCTCGCCAAGGCGCTGACCCGCGCCGTGGAGGTGACCACCCGCTCCGGAGAGCCTCCGTCGCCGGCCCTCGCCATGGAAGTGGCGACGGCCGTGCTGTACCTGCAGGCCACGTTCGAAGAGCTGGACTCGGCACACGAATACATGGCGGACCGCGCCGCGCGGCTGGCGGAGCGGCTGGACAACGTGACCGCGGGCGGCGAATCGGCCCCCCTCGAGCCCTGGATGGAAGAGCTGTACCGCCGCGTCAGCGACCACCAGACGATGGGCAGCGTGGTGGACGAGCTCCGGTCCACGCTCGGCGAAGCCGAAAAGGCCCTGGACCAATATTTCCGCAGCCCGGACGACCTGTCCACGCTGGCGCCCGTGCCGGGCCGCTTGGCGCAGATGCGCGGTGTGCTGTCGGTGCTGGGCCTGGACCAGGCATCGCTGGCGGTGCTGCGCATGCGCGACACCGTCGAGCGTCTGCTGATCGGCCAGGTTCCCGAATCCGAGCGCCAGCAGGTGTTCGAGAAGCTGGGCAGCAGCCTGGGGGCCCTGGGCTTCCTGATCGACATGCTGAGCTACCAGCGCACCATGGCCCGCAAGCTGTTCGTCTATGACGAAGAGCTGGGCGAGTTGCGCATTCTCATGGGCCGCACCCGTGGCCGTGCCACCGATGCGCCCGAGGAACTGATCGCCAAGGTCGAAGAGCGCGGCCCCGTGGTCGCGCCCGAAATCGTTCCCCGCGTGGAGCCTGCACCCAAGGTGGTTCAGGAGTCGCTGGGCGAACTGGCCCCGACGCTGGAAGAAGTGCTGGAATTGCCTTCCTCCGCAGCGGCGCTGGCCGAGGCCCCGCCGGCCGCCATCGAACCCGTGGAGAGCCTTCCCCCCGCGCCTGCGGCGCCCGCACCGGCCCCCGTGGCGGCTGCCGATGCCACGCAGGACGATGAGGAAGACGAGCTGCTCGACATCTTCCTGGAAGAAGCGCGCGAAGTGGTGGTCAACGGACTGGCCGCGGTCGACGCCCTGAAGGCCAAGCCGGCCGACCTGAGCGAACAGACCACGCTGCGGCGCGCGTTCCACACGCTCAAAGGCAGCTCGCGCATGGTGGGCCTGGATGCCTTCGGTGAAGCGGCCTGGTCGATGGAGCAGGTGCTCAACGCCTGGCTGGCAGAGCAAAAGCCCATGCCCCCGGCCCTGCTGCAGTTGTCGGGCGAGGCCTTGCGGGCCTTCGGTGCCTGGGCGGACGACATTGCTGCCGGCGATGCCTCGGCCTGGCAACCCCGGGCGTTCAACGCATCGGCCGAAGCCATGCGCGACACCGGCACCTTCCTGCCGCTGGCCGTGCCCTCGGCCGGTGGCGTCGTGGCCGAAGCGGTGGCCGAGCCGGTGCCGACCGTGGCCGAGGACCTGTCGGAGCCCTTGCCCGAGATCGATCTGCCTGTCGAAACGCCGGAGGTGCAGGCCACCCCCGCTGCTGCCGAGACCATCGAACCCGCGACGGCATCCGTGCCGGCCCATGAGTTCGACCTGATCCTCGAAGACGAGCCGCCGATGCTCGACTTCGCAGACACCGAAATGCCGGAGCTGGCCGGAGCCGAACCAGCGCCGCAAGAGCCTGCGCAAGCCGCAGCGCCCGAAATGGCCGAAGACATCGACTTTTCGGTGTTCGCCGAGGCTCTGGCGGAAGAATTGCCCCCGGTCGCCGAGGCCCCTGCGCAGGAGCCGGTGCAGGACGTGCCGCTGCCTTCGCTCGACGACGTGCTGGTGGACGCGGCAGAACCTGCGGCGCTGTCCGAACTGTCGCAGGCCGAGTTGGCCGATTTGGCGCTGGACCTGCCCGAGGACCTGGCGGCCGAGGCCTTGCCCGATCTGACCGCGGATGACTCTCTGCTGGACGTGCCCGAACTGGAGTCCGACGCGGCAGGTGCGTTGCCGGACACCGCCGCCCACCAGGACGATCTCGCAACCGAGCCAGAACCACACACCGAGACCGAGCCCGAAATGGCCTCCGTGCGGGACATGGTCGAGGTCGTGGAAGCCATGGAGGATGGGGTCGAGGATGTCCCGGCCGAACCGGTCGCCGATGCCGACGCCGAAGCGGCCGCGCAGGACGAGGCGGTGAAGGTCATCGAGACCTTGCGCATCGGCATCCCGCTGTACAACGTGTACCTCAACGAGGCCGACGAATGGTCGCGCCGCCTGGCCACCTGCCTGCAGGAATGGGCTTTGGAACTGCACGAACCGCTGCCCGACACGGCCGTGGCCCTGGCGCACTCGCTGGCCGGCAGCTCGGCCACCGTCGGCTTCCATGCCCTGTCGGAAATGGCGCGCGCCCTGGAGCATGCGCTCCAGCACGTGCAGCTGCGCGGGGAAGGCACGGCCGACCAGGCCCGTGTGTTCCTGGCGGCGGCCGACGACATCCGCCGCCTGCTGCACCAGTTTGCCGCAGGCTTCCTGAAAGAACCGAACCAGCAGGTGCTGGCCGAGCTGCGCGAGATCTTGCAGACCGAGGTCGGCAGCGGCCTGGCCGCGCTGGAGAGCGAGGCCCTGGCCGACGAGCCTGCGCAGGCCTTGCAGGAACTGCCCCCGGCCGAAGCACTGCCTGCCGAACCCGTGCAGGCGCCGGCGGTCGAGGAGACCGCCGAAGCCGACGTACCGGGCGAAGAGGCTTCGCCGGAACCGGTGCAAGAGGCCCAGACGGATTCCGCAGAGGCCCCGTCCGAGCCCGAAGACGTGCCTGCGCCGGTGGCCCGCGGCTACGTGGCGCCTGCGTTGTCGGTCGTGGTGTCCAACCCGTACGACGACGAGGTGGACGCGGCCATCGCCCATGCGGTGGCGCAGTCGTCCGATATCGACGACGACATCGACGCGCTGGACGTCATCGACCCGGACCTGTTCCCCATCTTCGAGGAAGAGGCGATCGAGTTGCTGCCGGTGCTGGGCGCCGCGCTGCGGCAGTGGGCCGCCCGGCCCGAGAACCTGGGCGCCCGCAGCGAACTGCTGCGCGCCCTGCACACCCTCAAGGGCAGTTCGCGGCTGGCCGGTGCCATGCGTTTGGGCGAGATGGCCCACCGCCTGGAGTCGGCCGTCGAACAGATCGACGTCGAAGATCCCAAGGCGGAGCTGATAGAGCCCCTGCTGGCCAGCTTCGACGGCCTGCAGGCCAGCTTCGATGCGCTGCGCAAGATCGGCTCGCAAGGCCTGGTCGAGCCCGTGGCCGTGGCACCCGTGCCCGCCTCCGAGCGGCAGGACTTGTCGTCGTCGTCGGCAGAGGCCCCCGAGGCACCGGTGCTGCAGAAGCTGCCCGCGGTGCGCCTGCCGGCGGCCTCGCAGCTCACGGCCGTGCGGCCCGTGTCGAGCCAGTCGGTGCGCGTGCGTGCCCAGTTGCTCGACCGGCTGGTCAACCAGGCGGGCGAGGTGATGATCGCCCGTTCGCGCCTGGATGTGCGGTTGGGGCAGATGAAGGGTTCGCTGGCTGATCTGTCGGGCAACCTGGATCGCCTGCGCCAGCAGCTTCGCGACATCGAGGTGCAGGCGGAATCGCAGATGCAGTCGCGCCTGGCGCTGTCCAAGGATTCGGCCGCAGGCTTCGATCCGCTGGAGTTCGACCGCTTCACGCGGGTGCAGGAACTGACGCGCATGATGGCCGAGTCGGTGAACGACGTGGCCACGGTGCAGCGCAACCTGCAGCGCTCCATGGAAGGCGCGGAAGACGATCTGATCGCCCAGGGCCGCCAAGCCCGAGAACTGCAGCGCGACCTGCTGCGCACCCGCATGGTGGAGTTCGAAGGCATTTCCGAGCGCCTGTACGCTGTGGTGCGCCAGGCGTCCAAGGAGACCGGCAAGCAGATCAAGCTGGACATCTCCGGCGGCTCCATCGAGATGGACCGGGGAGTGCTGGACCGCATGACGCCCGCCTTCGAACACCTGCTGCGCAATTGCGTGGCCCACGGCATCGAGGCCCCCGAGGTCCGGACGGCAGCGGGCAAGCCGGCGTCGGGCACCATCACGGTGGACCTGCACCAGGAAGGCAACGACGTCTCGGTCGAGTTCCGCGACGACGGCGCGGGCCTGAACATCGACCGCATCCGCGCCAAGGCCGTGGACCAGGGGCTGATTCCTGCGGACGCCGAGCTGAGCACGGCCGATGCCGCCAACCTGATTTTCACGCCGGGCTTTTCGACGGCGAACGAGATCACCGGCCTGTCCGGGCGGGGCATCGGCATGGACGTCGTCCGGGCCGAAGTCAACGCCCTGGGCGGCCGCATCGAGACCCACACCACGGCGGGGCAGGGCACCTCCTTCCGCATGGTGCTGCCGCTCACCACGGCCGTGACGCAGGTGGTGATGCTGCGCGCGGGCGATCTGACCATCGGCGTGCCGGCCAACCTGGTGGAGATCGTGCGCCGCACGACCGCCAGCGAGCTGGATGCCGCCTACCAGCATGGCGCGTTCGAAGACGGTGTGGAGGCCTTGCCCTTCTTCTGGGCGGGTGCCTTGCTGCAGTCTTCGCAGCGCAGCAGCGAGACCTCGGGCAAGACCCGTCCGGTGGTGGTGCTGCGCAGCGCGTCGCAGCGCATCGCGGTGCACGTGGACGAAGTGCTGGGCAACCAGGAAGTCGTGGTGAAGAACCTCGGGCCGCAGCTGTCGCGCCTGCCGGGTCTGGCGGGCATGTCGGTGCTGGCCTCCGGTGCCGTCGTGCTGATCTACAACCCGGTGGCGTTGTCCACGGTGTACGGCGACCAGGTGCGAGCCCAGCTGGCAGCGCTGTCGGCGCCGGCCGGCGGTGCCGAAGCGCACGGCGGCGGCGATGGCGAGCGCAAGGCGGCGGTGCCGGCCCTGTCGGCGGCCAGCCAGGTGCCCCTGGTGCTGGTGGTGGACGATTCGATCACGGTGCGCCGTGTCACGCAGCGCCTGCTGCAGCGCGAAGGCTATCGCGTCGTGCTGGCGGCCGATGGCCTGCAGGCCCTGGAGCGGCTGCAGGAAGAGCGCCCGACCGTAGTGCTGTCCGACATCGAAATGCCGCGCATGGATGGCTTCGACCTGGCGCGGAACATCCGTGCCGATGCGGTGCTGCGCGACCTGCCGATCATCATGATCACCTCGCGCATCGCGCAAAAGCACCGCGAGCACGCGGCCGAACTGGGGGTGAACCACTACCTGGGCAAGCCGTATTCGGACGAGGAGTTGCTGAGCCTGGTGCAGCACTACGCGCGGGCAGCCGCCGAAGCGGCCGTGGCCTGAGCCGCCCCGCTGCCACCGCCATGAGGGCCGCTTTCGAGCGGCCCTTTTTTCTTTTCATCCAGGGGGCCGACCGCACCATGCCCTGGTGGCTGTCGGCATGGTCGCGCGCTCTCCCGCCAAGGCCATCGCGCCGCCAGTCGCCGTCGCCGGGTCAGTCCTTTGCGGCCTTGACCACCCCGTACCGCGCGAGCGTGCGTTGCCGCGCCTCGTCATGGTCCACCACCGGGCGGGGGTAGTTCTTGCCCAGCACCACGCCCGCCGCCTGCAGCTCCAGGGGGGCCGCTGTCCAGGGCGCATGCAGCGCCTTGCCCTGCAGGCCCGCCAGTTGCGGCAGATAGCGGCGGATGAACTTGCCGTCCCGATCGAACTTCTCGCTCTGGCTCACGGGATTGAAGATGCGAAAGTAGGGCTGCGCGTCGCAGCCGCTGGAGCTGGCCCATTGCCAGCCGCCGTTGTTGGCCGACAGGTCGAAGTCGTTCAGCTTCTCGGCAAAGTAGCGCTCGCCCCAGCGCCAGTCGAGCCCCAGGTCCTTGGTGAGAAAGCTGGCCACCACCATGCGCAGGCGGTTGTGCATGTAGCCCGTCTGGTTGATCTGCGCCATGGCGGCATCGACCAGCGGGTAGCCCGTGCGGCCCTCGCACCATGCGGCGAACAGGGCTTTGGCGTGGACGCCGCTTTCCCATTCGATCGCATCGTAGGCCGGCTTGAAGCTCGCGCCCGCCACGTGGGGGTAATGGGCGAGGATCTGGAAGTAGAAGTCGCGCCAGATCAGCTCGCTCAGCCAGGTGGCGGCCCCGGCGCTGCCTTTGCGGCTGCGTTCGTGGGCCGCGCGTGCGGCCACCCGGGGCGACAGCGTGCCGAAGCGCAGGTGCACGCTCAGGTAGCTGGGGCCCTTCACCGCCGGGAAGTCGCGGGCCTCGCCGTAGTGGTCGATGCGGCCGAGGAAGTCCTCGAACAGGGTCTGCGCGCCCTGCATGCCCGTGGGCAGGTGCAGCGACTTCAGGCCCGTGGGCTCGAACCCCAGCGACTGCAGCGAAGGCACCCCGCGGCGCAGGCCCGCAGGCCTGGGGGCCAGCCGGGCGGCGTGGCGCTCGACGGGGTAGGAGCTCAGGTAGAAATCGTCGGCCTTGCGCAGCCAGGCATTCTTGTAAGGCGTGAACACGGTGTACGGCGTGCCCGACTGGGTCAGCACCTCGGCGCGCTCGAAGATGCTGTGGTCCTTGAAGGTGAGCAGGCGCTTGCCCATGCCATCCAGGGCGCCGCGCACGCGTGCATCACGTTCGAGCGCCAGCGGCTCGTCGTCGTGGTTGGCGAACACCGCCTGCACGTCCAGTGCCTGGGCGAGCGCGGGAATGTCCTGGTGGGCGATGGCGTGGCGCACGATCAGGCCGCCATGCGGGTCCTTGGAGAGCGCCCGCAGGGCTTCATCCAGTTCCACCAGGGATTCGCGGATGAACTCCACGCGCCGGTCCGCGCGGGGCAGGGCGTCGAGGATCTCGCGGTCGAAAACGAAGGCGCAATGCACCTGCGCGCACTGGCGCAGGGCGTGGTACAGGGCGGCGTGGTCGTTGCTGCGCAGGTCGCGGCGGAACCAGACAAGGCCCGATGAAAAGGTGTGCTCCATGATCGTCGTTAAAATTGCCAAATGCCTGCCGATTCTGCGCCCATGAACCTGACGCACCATTTCTTGATCGCCATGCCGGGACTGGAAGACGCGTCGTTTGCCCGCAGCGTCGTGTACCTGTGCGAGCACAGCGAGCGTGGTGCGCTCGGCCTCATCATCAACAAACCCTCCGACATCAGCCTCAAGGGGCTGTTCGACAAGGTCGATCTGTCGCTGCGCCGCGCCGACCTGTCCCAGGAGCCCGTCTTCCAGGGCGGCCCGGTCCAGACCGAGCGCGGCTTCGTGCTGCACGAACCCATGCTGACCGACAGCGTGGACACCGACGAATCGGCCTATGCCTCCACCATGACCATTCCGGGCGGGCTGGAGATGACCACCTCCAAGGATGTGCTCGAGGCCCTGTCCACCGGCGCCGGCCCGCGCCGGGTGCTGGTCACCCTGGGCTACTCGTCCTGGGGCGAGGGGCAGCTCGAATCCGAACTGGCCGAGAACAGCTGGCTGACCGTGGGCGCCGACCTGTCGGTGATCTTCGACACGCCGGTGGGCGAGCGCTACGACCGCGCCCTGGGCCTGCTGGGGCTGCAGTCCTGGATGCTCTCGCCCGACGCGGGGCATGCATGAGCGGCACGCCCGCCGCCGCTCCCACCGCCCCGCTGGCCGTCCCCGCGCATTTCCAGAGCTTTCTGGCGCTTGACTTCGGTCTCAAGCGCACCGGGGTCGCCGTGGGTTCGCGTCTGCTGCGCACCGCCACCCCCCAGGCCACCATCCGCGCCGAAGGCGATGCCCGCTTCGCGCAGGTGGCCGAGCGCATCCGCGAATGGCAGCCCGATGCGCTGGTCATCGGCGTGCCCTACCACCCCGACGGCGCGAGCCACGAGAACACTGCGCGCGCCCTCAAGTTCGCGCGCCAGTTGCGCGGGCGCTTCGGCCTGCAGGTGTTCGAGGTGGACGAGCGCTACAGCACCACCGAGGCGCATTCGACCGGCGCCCGCGATGCCGACGCCGCCTCGGCCTGCATCATCCTGGAGCAGTTTTTGAGGAATCTTCCATGAGTGCCACGCCCCCCACGTCCCCACCGCCCACCCCGGGCACCCCGGGCACCCCGGGCACCCTCGCGCTCGACGCCGAAGCGCTGTACCGCGAGCTGCTGCGCGGCGTGCGCAGCCTGCGCACCGCCAACACCCAGCTGGCGGGCATCGCCTCGGGCGGCGCCTGGCTGGCCGAGCGGCTGCAAAAGGACCTGGGCCTGCCCGGCGAGGCGGGCGTGCTGTCGTCCGCCATGCACCGCGACGATTTCTCGCAGCGCGGCATGGCGGTGAGCGCCCAGACGGCGCTGCCCTTCGACGTGAACGGCGCCGACATCCTGCTGCTGGACGACGTGCTCTACACCGGCCGCACCATCCGCGCGGTGCTCAACGAACTGTTCGACTACGGCCGCCCCGCCAGCGTGCGGCTGGCCGTGCTGGTGGACCGGGGCGGGCGCGAACTGCCGGTGCAGGCCGAGTTCGCCGCCGCCCGCGTGGCGCTGCCGGACACGCAATCGCTGGCGCTGGCCCGAACCGAGGCCGGCACCTTCCACTTCCAAGTCCAAGAGGCCTGACGGTGCTGTACAAGCGCAATCCCCAACTGAACGCCAACGGCGAGCTGATCCACCTGCTGTCCATCGAGGGCCTGCCCAAGAGCATCGTCACGCACATCCTCGATACGGCAGCCAACTTCGTTTCGGTGAACGACCGCGAGGTCAAGAAGGTGCCCCTGCTGCGCGGCAAGAGCGTGTTCAACCTGTTCTTCGAAAACAGCACGCGCACCCGCACCACCTTCGAGATCGCCGCCAAGCGCCTGTCCGCCGACGTGATCAACCTGGACATCGCGCGCAGCTCGGCCAGCAAGGGCGAGTCGCTGCTGGACACCATCGCCAACCTCTCGGCGATGGCTGCCGACCTGTTCGTGGTGCGGCACAGCGAATCGGGCGCGCCCTACCTCATCGCGCAGCACGTGGCGCCGCACGTGCACGTCATCAATGCGGGCGATGGCCGGCATGCCCACCCCACCCAGGGGCTGCTGGACATGTACACCATCCGCCACTACAAGAAGGATTTCAGCAACCTCACGGTGGCCATCGTGGGCGACGTGCTGCATTCGCGCGTGGCCCGCTCCGACATCCACGGCCTGACCACGCTCGGCTGCGCCGAAGTGCGCGTGGTGGGCCCGCGCACGCTGGTGCCGACCGACATGGCCCAGATGGGCGTGCGCGTGTGCCACACGCTGGAGGAGGGCATCAAGGACGCCGACGTCGTCATCATGCTGCGCCTGCAGAACGAGCGCATGAGCGGCGCGCTGCTGCCGTCCAGCCAGGAATACTTCAAGAGCTTCGGTCTCACGCCCGAGAAGCTGCAGTTGGCCAAGCCCGATGCCATCGTCATGCACCCGGGCCCCATCAACCGCGGCGTGGAGATCGACTCCGCCGTGGTGGACGGCAAGCAGAGCGTGATCCTGCCGCAGGTCACCTTCGGCATCGCGGTGCGCATGGCGGTGATGTCGATCATCGCTGGCAACGAGGCGTGATCATTTGCTATGAAATTTATAGCTACATGCCCTAGTGATATCTGCGCTGGCGGCCTTTTTTGCTTAAAACCATGAAGATACTGATCCAGAACGGCCGCGTGATCGACCCTGCCAGCGGCCTCGACCAGACCGGCGATATCGCGCTGGCCGCGGGGCGGGTCATCGCCGTGCAGCGGGTGCCCCGCGACTTCACGCCCAACCGCGTGATCGACGCCACCGGCTGCATCGTGCTGCCCGGGCTGGTGGACCTGGCGGCGCGGCTGCGCGAGCCGGGCCACGAGCACGAGGGCATGCTCGAATCCGAAATGGCGGCGGCCGTGGCCGGCGGCGTGACCAGCCTGGTGTGCCCGCCCGACACCGACCCCGTGCTGGACGAGCCCGGCCTGGTGGAGATGCTCAAGTTCCGCGCCGAGAAGCTGCACCAGGCGCGCCTGTTCCCCCTGGGCGCGCTCACCCGCGGCCTGGCCGGCGAAGTGCTGACCGAAATGGCCGAGCTGACCGAATCCGGCTGCGTGGGCTTCGGCCAGGCCGACGTGCCGCTGGCCAGCACCCAGGTCACGCAGCGCGCGCTGCAGTACGCCGCCACGTTCGGCTACACGGTGTGGCTGCGCCCGCAGGAACTGCACCTGGGGCGCGGCGTGGCGGCCAGCGGGCCGCTGGCCACGCGCCTGGGCCTGTCGGGCGTGCCCGTGGCGGCCGAGACCATCGCGCTGCACACCATCTTCGAACTGCTCAAGACCACGGGCGCACGCGTGCACCTGTGCCGCATCAGCAGCGCGGCGGGCGTGGAACTGGTGCGCCGCGCCAAGGCCGAAGGCCTGAAGGTGACCTGCGACGTGAGCATCAACTCCCTGCTGCTCACCGACACCGACATCGGCTTCTTCGACAGCCGCGCCCGCCTGTCGCCGCCGCTGCGCCAGCAGCGCGACCGCGACGCCCTCCTGGCCGCGCTGGCCGACGGCACCATCGATGCGCTGGTGTCCGACCACACCCCGGTGGACGAAGACGCCAAGACCCTGCCGTTCGCCGAGGCCGAGCCGGGCGCGACCGGGCTCGAACTGCTGCTGGGCATCGCCCTCAAGTGGTCCGCCGACCACGGCGTGCCGATGGCGCGTGCGCTGGCCACCGTCACGTCGGAACCCGCGCGCGTGCTGGGCAGCGCCCTGGGCACGCTGCAGGCCAGCGTGGGCCAGATCGTGGAAGGCGGCGTGGCCGACCTGTGCGTGGTCGATCCCGCCGCGGCCTGGACCGTGGAGGCCGGTGCGCTGCGCAGCCAGGGCAAGCACACGCCGTTCTCCGGCTACGAACTGCCCGGCCGCGTGCGCTGCACCCTGGTGGGCGGGCAGATCGCCTTCGAGCGCGGCAGCGAGTGAGCGTGCGCACCGCCGCCACCGGGCCCGCGGCATGAAGCGCCAGGTCCGCGCCGCATGGCGCCTGGTGCGCGTGCTGGTGCATCTGGTGACCGGGCTGGGCACCGTGGCGCTGCGGTTTCCCCGCATGCCGGAAAGTGAGCAGCACGCGCGCGTGCAGGCCTGGTCGCGGCAGATGCTGGTGCACGCCGGCATCACCCTCGACGTGCGCGGCACGCCCGCGCCCCATGGTCCGGTGCTGCTGGTGGCCAACCACCTGTCCTGGCTCGACATCACCGTCATGCATGCCGCGCGGCATTGCCGTTTCATCTCCAAGTCCGACGTCAAGGGCTGGCCGCTGGTGGGCACGCTCGCCACGGCGGCCGGCACGCTCTACCTGGAGCGCAGTTCGCGCCGCGATGCCGTGCGCATGGTCCGGCTGATGCAGGAAGCGTTGGCGCGCCGCGAGGTGCTGGCCGTGTTTCCCGAAGGCACCACGGCCGATGGCACCGCGCTGCTGCCGTTCCACGCCAACCTGCTGCAGGCCGCCGTGGCCGCCAACGCCCCCGTGCAGCCGGTGGGCCTGTGTTTCGTGGAGCGCGCCACCGGTGCGCCGACCACCGCGCCGAACTATGTGGGCGACGACACCCTGGTCGGCTCCCTGTGGCGCACCTTGACCGCAGACGCCTTGGTGGCGGTGGTGCACTACGGCCCGCTGGAGCAGGCGCAGGGCCGCGACCGCCGCGCCTGGGCCGACGATCTGCGCCACGCCGTGGACGCCCTGCGCCGCCCCTGAGCCACGCCCCAGGGCAGAACGCCTGCCCGGCATCGCAGCCATCGGCGGCTGCGCCAGTGTCGGTGTCAGTGGGTGCGGGCGGGGTCTTCCAGCGGCAGGAGCCGGTTGGCGATCTGCGTGGACTTCACGATGGACGTGCTCGTCGTGGCATACGGCGCGAGCTTGCCCAGGCAAGGGTCCAGCGCTTCGATGTCGCGCAAATAAAGCCGACAGAAGAATGCGTCGTCGCCGGTGACCTTGTCGCATTGCACGACTTCGTCGATTTCACGAATCACCTGCTCGACCCGGGATAGCTCTCCGGGCAGCGGGCGAACCCGCACGATCGCTGCAATCGGAAACCCAATGGCCTTGGGCGACACCTGGATCGAAAATTTCTCGATCACTCCCTGGTCGATCAGTCGCTTGATCCGTTCGGCGCAGCTGGGTTGAGACAGGCCGACCCGCTCGCTGAGCGCTTTCACGGTGGTCTTGGCGTCTTCGTGCAAGGCGCTCAACAGATTCCGATCAATGTTGTCCATATTATTCAAATGAGGTAGTGGCGAAAAATATCTAATTTAATTAGGATGATTGGCATTTGAATCTCATTTTTTGCATTCCTCTCATTGATTCCCCCTTATTAGAATGGGTGCCGTTTCAGCAGAGGGGCAATATAAGCGACTTGGGAGAAATCGGAAGCACGATTTTCTCCAGGCTTATGCGGATCGGGCATGGCTTATTGCGTGCCAGGAATGCTGCTGGACTTTCAATGTGGAGCGCTCCCGGCGGTCCGGCTCGCGGCAATGTGAAATTTGCCGCCGCGAATCGACCGCGGTGCCGCCTTTTTAATGCGGAGATCAAATGATTCAAAACCAGCTCAAGACACACGGCTACTGCCAATTCATCCCCGAGATCGAATGCGTTCCCGGCGAACTGAAAATCCTGCACCAGGAGTTCGATGGCTTGGAGCACGACCCCTACGCGCCTGCGCAGGTCCAGCGGTTCCGGCGGTATGGCAACGGGATCATCCTTCCGTGGGACGACCAGGCCGACATCCATTGGATTCCGACGGTGCGGGACGACCAGGGCGCCCGGCTGTCTGGCTACGATCAGGGCGGCAACAACCCGGAGCACCCCGACATCCGGTACTTTCATGCCCTGAGCGAGGCCGCCAAAGCCACCGATTTCCTCTGCGATCTGGTGAAGAAGGATTTCTCGCACACCTTCTGGTCGGAGGCCGACCGCCGTTCCCCCATCTATTTCGGCGTGCATTTCGTGAAACTCCGGTCCGGCTCATCGTCCGACCTGGGCATCAGCTCGCCGGACTGCTTCCACCAGGACGGCGAACCCTTCACGTTCGCCCATCTGATGCGCCGAACGAAAAGCACCGTGGGCGGCACCAATTACATCGGCACGGTGGAAGCGCGTGGCCTCGGGCTGCACGAAGTGCCCAAGGAGCAGGTCATCGCGGAATTCGAACTCTCGCAGTTTCTGGAGAGCTTCGTGGTCCATGATCCGCGCGTATCCCATTATGTGACGCCCATTCGTCGAAAAGAAAATGAAATGGATGACGGAGAACGCTGCGTTATACTCATCGACTTTTCCAGAATGAGGCAGAGCATTTAAACCATGGGTGTTTTTTATTCCTTGCTCCCGATCGTGCTGGCGCTGGTGGGCGGTTTCCTTGCCGGGAAAATCATTCCGCCCCGATTTTGCAAGCGGCTGATCGGTTGGATATTGCCCCTGGTCTGGCTGCTGCTTTTCCTGATCGGCGTGGAGTTTGGCGAGGTCATTCTTTCTGCGCAATCGGTCGGGCAGGTGGTCAAGACGGCCGTGATCTTCGCCCTGCTGACCACCCTGGTGCCCTGCGGCCTGATTTTTGCGGCCGGCATTCGCAGCAGCGGCACGGCGGGCGCCAAGGCCGGCAAACTGGGCTTTCACACCATCTGGCCGCCGCTGAAGGAGTGCTGCATCGCCCTGTCCATGGTGGCGCTGGGCAGTGCCCTGTTTTTCGTCAACCAGGCGTATCTGGCCGATGCCCTCTGGCTGCCATCGAGCTCCGCCATCCTGCTGGCCTTGATCGTGTTGGTGGGCATCGACCTGGCCCACGTCAAGCTCAGCTCCCATTGGTTTTCATGGGCCGTGCTGTCGGTGCCGGTGCTGGTGGTGATCGGCTCGTTCGTGGGTGCGGCCGCGGCCTCCTGGGCCACGGGCGAGGCCATGAGAACCTCGCTGGCGCTGTCGAGCGGCTTCGGCTGGTTCACCCTGTCGAGCGTCATGGTGGGGCACCACCTCGGGCAGACCTATGGGACCATGGCGCTGATGACCGACTTGTTCAGGGAGCTGATAGCGATCGTCGCGCTCTACGCCATCGGTCGCTACCAGCCCGCGATCGGCATCGGCAGCGCAGGCGCCACGGCGCTGGACTCCACGCTGCCGATCGTCAAGCAGGCCTGCCATCCGGATGCGGTCCCGCTGGCCCTGGTGAGCGGCTTCATCCTCACCATCCTGGCCCCCGTCTTCATCGCCTTCTTCCTGTCGTAGACGGCCGCTGTTCGCCTCGGATGGGGCGAGGCAGGCCGCCGCCACCATCGACGCACCCATCGCGGGATCAGGCGCGCGGAAACGCCACCACGTGGTCCACCTGCGGTCGAATGCCGATCCACTCGCCCACGGCGTGGTCGTGGTGGCTCGGCACGTGGGCCATCACCGTGAGGCCGTCCCGCAGTTGCAGCGTGTACAGGAACTCCGAGCCCCGGAACGACTTGCGGACGATGCGCGCCTGCACGGGCGAGGCGTCGTCGTGCACCACATCGTCGGCCCGCAGCAGCACGTCGCATTCCCCGCCGGGGTAGCCCGTGGGCAGGGGGCACTCGGCCGCATCGGTCAGGTCGCCCAGCGGCGTGCGGGCCACCACGTTGTCCCCGCGCTGCTCGAGCGTGGCCGGCGCGAACACCCCGTGGCCGATGAAGTCGGCCACGAAGCGCGTGGCCGGGCGGTGGTAGAGCGCATAGGCATCGTCCCACTGGTGCAACTGGCCGCTTTCCATCACGCCGATGCGGTCGCCGATGGCGAAGGCCTCCAGCTGATCGTGCGTGACGAACAGCGCCGTGGCGCCAGCCGCTTTCAGGATGCCGCGCACCTCGTGCGCCAGGCGCTCGCGCAGGTCCACGTCCAGGTTGGAAAACGGTTCGTCCAGCAGCATCAGCTGCGGCCGGGGCGCCAGCGCGCGGGCCAGCGCCACGCGCTGCTGCTGCCCGCCGGAGAGCTCGTGCGGAAAGCGGGCGGCGCTGCCCTCCAGGCCCACGAGCCGCAGCACCTCGTCCACGCGCGCTGCCTGTTCGGCGCGCGGCAGGCGGTGGATGCCGAAGGCCACGTTGCGCCCCACGGACAGGTGGGGGAAGAGGGCGTAGTCCTGGAACACCATGCCGATGCGCCGCTGCTCCGGTGGCACGCTGCGGCCCGCGCCACCGCTCACCACGGCGCCGCTGAGCCGGATCTCGCCGGCCGTCACGGGCTCCAGCCCGGCCACGGCGCGCAGCAGCGTGGTCTTGCCGCAGCCGGAGGGGCCGATGAGCACGCCGATCTCGCCCGCTGCGAGGCCCAGGGTGACGCCGCGCACGGCGGCTTGCGCGCGGCCGGCGTAGCGCACTTCCAGTTGGGAGACTTCAAGGAACATGGCCGCGATTCTAGAAGGCGCCAATGCGTAGAATTCGCATTTGCATCCAGACGGCCCTGCCGGCGTGCCCTTCAGCGCTCGACCGAGGCCGTCTTCGACCGGAATGCCCCGTCCGATTCTCCCGACCCGTCCCTTCAGGGCCCGCCCTTGCCACGCCTTCTTTCCGCCCTGCGATCCATTCCCCTGCTGCTGCTCGCCGCTGCGCTGACCTTGCCGGTGCTGGCCGTGCTCGCGTCGTGGCTGCCGGGCAGCGCGGGTGGCGCCGAGGCCGGGGCCATCCTGCGAGAAATGGCCGCCACCGTGCTGCCCGGCTACTTCGCCACCACCGTGTGGCTGGGCCTGGCCGTGGCCATCGGCGCGGCGGTGGTGGGCACGGCGACGGCCGCTGCCGTCACCCTGTTCGATTTTCGCGGCCGCCGCACGCTGGAATGGCTGCTGCTGCTGCCGCTGGCCATGCCGGCCTATGTGACTGCCTACGCGTACACCGACTTCCTGCAGTTCAGCGGCCCGCTGCAGGTGTGGCTGCGCGAAACCTATGGCCTGCAAGGCCGGCTGCTGCCCGAGGTGCGCAGCCTGGGCGGCGCGGTGTGGGTGTTCATCTTCTCGCTCTATCCCTATGTGTACCTGCTGGCCCGCACGGCACTGGGCGAGCGCGCCGCCCACCTCATGGAAGCCGCCCGCCTGCTGGGGGCCCCGCTGGCGCGGCGCGTGCGCACCGTCGCGCTGCCGCTGGCGCGCCCCGCGGTCGCGGCTGGCGTGGCGCTGGTCCTCATGGAAACACTGGCCGACTTCGGCGTGGTGAGCTACTTCGGCATTCAGACCTTCACCACCGGCATCTACAAGGCGTGGCTGTCGATGGACAACCGCCTGGCCGCGGCGCAACTGGCCACCATCCTGCTCGTGCTCGTCATGCTGCTGCTGCAACTGGAGCAGCGTGCGCAGCGGCGCATGCGCTTTGCCGCGGGCGGGGCGGGCCGTGCGGGCTCCGCCGAGGCCCAGCCGCAGCGGCTGCAGGGGCTGCGCTGCATCGCCGCGTGGGCGGTGTGCGTGCTGCCGGTGGTTTTCGGCTTCGTGGCCCCGGTGGCCTTCATGCTGCGGCCCCTGGCGGCCGACTGGTCCGTGCTGCCCTGGTCGCGCTTTCTGGAGTGGGCCGGCAACAGCGTGCGCCTGGGCAGCATCACCGCCGTGCTGGCCGTGGCCATCGCCCTGGTGCTGGCCTTCGCCGTGCGGCGGCGGGCCGGCGCGCTCACCCGCGGCGTGGCGCAACTGGCCAGCCTGGGGTATGCCGTGCCCGGCGCCGTGATCGTCGTGGGCCTGCTGCTGCCCGTTGGCTGGCTGCAGGCCGCCGCGCCCCAGTGGGGCCTGCCATCGATCATCACCGCCACTGCGGTCGGCATCGTATGGGCCTACCTCGTGCGGTTTTGCGCCGTGGCGTTGCAGTCGATGCAAAGCGGCTACGCGCGCATTCCCGCCAGTCTGGACGACTCCGCCCGCATGCTGGGCGCCGGCGGCGCCGGCCTGCTGGCCCGGGTGCACTGGCCCCTGCTCAAGCGCTCCACGGCCGCCGCGGCGCTGCTGGTGTTCGTCGACGTGATGAAGGAACTGCCCGCCACCATGGTGCTGCGGCCCTTCAACAGCGACACCCTGGCCGTGGTCGCCTACCAGCTGGCGCGCGACGAGCGGCTGGGCGAGGCTGCCTTGCCGTCGCTGGCGCTGGTGGCGGTGGGGTTGGTGCCTGTTGTGCTGTTGAGTCGGACGTTGCGGAGCCGGGGGTGAGGGGGAGATAGAGGGGGCTTTTCAGGGCCTGTTTAAAGCCACGCACCCGCACGGGGCGCGACTTGTAGCGGGCACTGATCTCCGGATACCCGAGGTTGTTTCAACCCACGCGCCCGCACGGGGCGGGACTGCCGATCGCCTGCAGTGCCTGGCCGCCGCTGGTGTTTCAACCCACGCGCCCGCACGGGGCGCGACCGGACTGCTGGGCCTGACGTGCTGCAGCCGCTGCAGTTTCAACCCACGCGCCCGCACGGGGCGCGACGATTGAAAGCGCCCGCCACCTCCCCGACTGCAGAGTTTCAACCCACGCGCCCGCACGGGGCGCGACGTCATGAACCGGCCTTGCGTCGTGTCCGCGTTTCAACCCACGCGCCCGCACGGGGCGCGACCCATCGGTCGTTTTGACCATCTGGATGAGCGTGCGGTTTCAACCCGCGCGCCCGCACGGGGCGCGACCTGTCAACCGTGCGCTTGCCGCTGATCGCTCCGGCGTTTCAACCCACGCGCCCGCACGGGGCGCGACTGCGCACGGCGCCGCGTCCCACCACCGTGCGCAGATGGTTTCAACCCACGCGCCCGCACGGGGCGCGACACGGCGGTCATGTGGTCCTCAGAGCGGGTGGAAGGTTTCAACCCACGCGCCCGCACGGGGCGCGACCATCACTCCGGCGCCGTTCGGGTCCAGCACGCGCTGTTTCAACCCACGCGCCCGCACGGGGCGCGACGCAGCAAGATGCTCTTCGACTGCGTCAAGGTCGTGTTTCAACCCACGCGCCCGCACGGGGCGCGACCTCAGTTCGTCATCGCCCTGCTCGGGCATCAAGTCGTTTCAACCCACGCGCCCGCACGGGGCGCGACGCTCTTCGAGCCTTTGGGCAAGCGGGATCAGCTGGTTTCAACCCACGCGCCCGCACGGGGCGCGACTGACGCTGCGCGCCGATAAGTTCGCGGAGGAGCGGTTTCAACCCACGCGCCCGCACGGGGCGCGACACCTGGGCGGTTCGGTGGCTGCAACGTTCAGCGAAGTTTCAACCCACGCGCCCGCACGGGGCGCGACGCGGGCCCGACTACCGAATCCGCAACCCGGCCGATGTTTCAACCCACGCGCCCGCACGGGGCGCGACCCTCGGACATCGGCGAGTAAGTGCCGATGAATTCGTTTCAACCCACGCGCCCGCACGGGGCGCGACGCCTTGCCGCCCAGCAGGTGCAGCACGCTGTCGCGGTTTCAACCCACGCGCCCGCACGGGGCGCGACTTCCAGCCGAAATCGAGCAGCGGTTGCTTGGCCGTGTTTCAACCCACGCGCCCGCACGGGGCGCGACGTCGCTGTGGGCGGCAGCTGGATTGCCGCCGCCAGTTTCAACCCACGCGCCCGCACGGGGCGCGACGGCTTGGCGCGCCATCGCAATGGACGGCGAATCAGCGTTTCAACCCACGCGCCCGCACGGGGCGCGACCCCCCGCCGGCAGGCGGCTACGCATGAGAGTTCGTAGTTTCAACCCACGCGCCCGCACGGGGCGCGACAAGAACGCCCGACCGATCACCGCCGAAACGCTGGTGTTTCAACCCACGCGCCCGCACGGGGCGCGACGCCATCGCTACTGCCACCGCCACCGCTGTGGACGTTTCAACCCACGCGCCCGCACGGGGCGCGACCAAGCGGGCGATCCACTGGCCGCCGATGGACTCAACGTTTCAACCCACGCGCCCGCACGGGGCGCGACGCCAGTGGCCAGGGCATTGCTGAGCGACTGCTGGATGTTTCAACCCACGCGCCCGCACGGGGCGCGACGTTATTCAGTCCATCGTTCAAGTAACCGAAGAATTGTTTCAACCCACGCGCCCGCACGGGGCGCGACGGTTCGCACCCCTGATGCGGGTGCTTTCGACGTGGATGTTTCAACCCACGCGCCCGCACGGGGCGCGACCGGTTGCGGGTGCGGAACTCCTGAAAGCGCCAGTAGTTTAAACCCACGCGCCCGCACGGGGCGCGACCTTGGGCTTGGAACCCGAGCCATCCGAGCGGATGTTTCAACCCACGCGCCCGCACGGGGCGCGACGGTTTCGCCCGCGTTGTAACCGCGCCAGCCCTTGAGGTTTCAACCCACGCGCCCGCACGGGGCGCGACAATCGCGGCCCAGTTCGATGTGGCGACGTGTGGGCGTTTCAACCCACGCGCCCGCACGGGGCGCGACGTGCATGCCCGGGTGGTTCACGCGGTTGGTACGGTGTTTCAACCCACGCGCCCGCACGGGGCGCGACTGTGTGCACGTCACACCCCCTGATTGCGGTGCCGTCGTTTCAACCCACGCGCCCGCACGGGGCGCGACGCTCGCCCGCGAAGAGCTTGCCGCTGTTGCCCTTGTTTCAACCCACGCGCCCGCACGGGGCGCGACCTGCCTACAGCGACCAGATGGACTCCCCGAGCGATGTTTCAACCCACGCGCCCGCACGGGGCGCGACATGATGAGTTCGCCGGGGAAGGCGAGTTGCAAAGTGTTTCAACCCACGCGCCCGCACGGGGCGCGACGGGCTTTCAGTGCAGCCGGTGTGCAGGCATTGAAAAGTTTCAACCCACGCGCCCGCACGGGGCGCGACCCGCGTCGCACGACACCACCAGCTTGTCCGGGTCGAGTTTCAACCCACGCGCCCGCACGGGGCGCGACGGAAGATCCGGTATCGGCCGAACCACCGCAGGAGGTTTCAACCCACGCGCCCGCACGGGGCGCGACCGACAAGCTGCTGGCGGTGGTTTATGCCGGCCCTGTTTCAACCCACGCGCCCGCACGGGGCGCGACGGGCGCTTCCGCCACGAGCGACAACCCAGGGCAGCGTTTCAACCCACGCGCCCGCACGGGGCGCGACGGCAGTCGTAATACGCCTGCACCAGCTTTTCGAATGTTTCAACCCACGCGCCCGCACGGGGCGCGACACAAGGTGGGCCGGAAGGTGAAGCCGCTGAGGTGTTTCAACCCACGCGCTCGCACGGGGCGCGACGGGGCAGCGGGTGTTCGTACGCGACGGGGTCATCGTTTCAACCCACGCGCCCGCACGGGGCGCGACGCCAGGCTCTCCGGGCCCGGCGTGTGCCAAGCGTTCGTTTCAACCCACGCGCCCGCACGGGGCGCGACAGGTCCACCTTTGTCACCGAGCCCTGGTAGTCCACGTTTCAACCCACGCGCCCGCACGGGGCGCGACGATGCGCACGAAGTCGATCAGGCCCGCCAACTGCGTTTCAACCCACGCGCCCGCACGGGGCGCGACCGCTGGTCGGCTGCATTGCTGACGTCAGGCAGGCTGTTTCAACCCACGCGCCCGCACGGGGCGCGACGAGGGACTGCGGGTGTCGGCCGCGGTAACCGACGGTTTCAACCCACGCGCCCGCACGGGGCGCGACCCGCTCCACGAATTGGGGATCGTTCCCCACGCTGGAGTTTCAACCCACGCGCCCGCACGGGGCGCGACAAAGGGCTGAGCGCCTGGAGCGCACGTTTCTCAAGTTTCAACCCACGCGCCCGCACGGGGCGCGACAGTGGATCGAGTTCAGTGGGTGTGCGGTCGGTGGGTTTCAACCCACGCGCCCGCACGGGGCGCGACTTCATCAATCGTTGATCCAATATGCAAAGGTATTGTTTCAACCCACGCGCCCGCACGGGGCGCGACCACCAAGCCGGCGGTTTCCTCCATATGTCGGATCTGTTTCAACCCACGCGCCCGCACGGGGCGCGACTGCCCATTTATAACCGCCTGTCCCCACTAGCAAAAATCCCCTCTTTCCGCGAACCCCTTCCCTTTGGCAGGCGTACCAGCGCCTCTCCCACGTGCCAGGAGAAAAATCATCGATCAATCAAAGAGTTGGAACTCCGCGAAGCGCGATGGCCGTGCCCAGTCGCTTGGGGTTCGCAAAATGGCGCCGCCGGTGCCCAAGGCGTGTCAGAGAATGAGCGGAGCGTTCAGGTCGAGAACGGGCTTGGCCCCCACGTGTTCCACCCGGTCTTTCCATTGTTGGCCCAGGTAGTAAAACCGAAGGCTGTCCGTGGACGGGTCGATGATCTGGACCAAGCGGTTTTTCAGGGCCACCCATTGTGCCGAGTCCACTTCGATCTCGAACACCGAGTACTGCACGCGCTGGCCAAAATCCAGACACGCTTTGGCGATGTGCCGCAGGCGCCGGGCACCCACCTTGTCCTGCGAACGGACGTCATAGCTCACAAGCACCATCATGATCGGCGATGCCTCATTTCCAAAGGAAGGGTGGGTAGGCGTCGAGGTCGCCGCGCAAGTGGCGGGCCAGCAATTGGGCCTGGATGAATGGAAACAGCCCGATGGGCGCCTTCTCTTCCAGAAAAACGTGCCGCAGCGTTTCGCGCTTGCGCTCCTGGTAGGCCGTCAGCACCGTCTTGCGCGATTCTTCGCGCAGCAGCACGGCGCCGTTGTCCATCGTCTGAAAATCGCGCTCGCCGATCTGGCGCAAGTTGATCAGCGACAGCGCCAGCCGGTCGGCCAGCAGCGGCCGAAACTCCTCCAGAAGATCCAGCGCCAAGCTGGGCCGGCCTGACCGGTCGCGGTGCAGAAAGCCCACCGCCGGGTCCAGCCCCACGCTTTCCAGGGCCGAGCGGCAATCGTGGGTCACCAGGGTATATAAAAAAGAGAGCAGGGCGTTGACCGCATCCAGCGGCGGCCTGCGGCTGCGCCCGGTGAACCGCATGGCGGTGCCGGGCACGCGGATGAGGTGGTCGAACACCCCGAAGTAAGCCTGCGCCGCTTCCCCCTCGTACCCGCGCAGCAGGTCCACCGACGGTGTCTGGGCCAACTTACCGGCGATGCGTTCCAGACGCTGGTGGGCATGCGCCAGGGCGGCTTCGTCTCCGGCCGCCAGCTTGCTGCTGTGATCGCGAAGGGCCCGGCCCAGCACGGCGCGCTGGTTGTGCAGCTTGCCCTGCAAAAGATTGCGCACGATGCCGGCACACCCCTCGGGGTTGTCCGCGTTGCGGTACTGCGCGCGCCGCAGCAGGACGTTGTCGGACACGGGTCCTTCCACCCGTGCCAGAAACCTGCCGTTGGTCGTGAGAAAGCAGGTGCTGATGCCCTGTTCCGCGCAATAGCCCAGCAAAGGGGGCGACACCAGCACGCGGCCAAAGCACACCAGGCTTTCCAGCATGTGCACGGGCAGCCGGGCACGCACCGTTTGCTCGACTTCCATCACGATGTTCGCACCGTCCTTGTGAAGCCAAGCGCCTTCGGTGGTCACATACAGGGTGTTCAGCTGTCTGCGCATGGTGGCTCCGCCTCGCTGTCTTCTTTCAGTTGTCGGGCGAGCCAGTCGTTCACGCTGCTCTGGCGTCCCAGCAGCTTGGGCTGGCACAGGTCGAGCAGCGAGCAGGCATCGCAGCGCTTGGGGCTGTACTGCGCGGTGGGTGTGATGTTCGCGTCCAGCATGGCGCGTGTGGCACCGATGGTTTCCCGCGTGAGTTGGCGCAGGGCCTGATCGAACGGCACATCGGTGCGTCGGCGTGTCTCGCCATAGAACAGGGCGCCCTGCGCAATCGGCTGCTCCAGCATCGCTTCCAGGCACAGGGCCTGTGCGCACAATTGCACTTCGTCCGCGCGATGGGCCTTGGGCCGCCCGCGTTTGTATTCCACGGGAAACGCCTGTTCGCCGTCTTCGATCTCGTGGAACTCCACCACATCCGCAATGCCGGTGATGCCAAGCCCCGGGTGCGCCAGCGGCATGGCCGTGACCGTGCGCACACCGCGTCGGCGCTCGCCCCGGGGCTTGTCGGCGCGCTCGTGAAGCACCCGCCCCTCTGCGGTGTGACGGCTTTCCGCCCAAAGTTGCTCCACATGGATGAGGGCGCACTGGCGAGGGCAATACAGGTAGTGTTGCAGTGCCGAAAGGGGAATGAAGTCCGATTCGTCCACGGCCTGCCTCCAGGCGTGCGAAGCCGCGCTAGATCAGCTCACGAACGGCCACGCCCGAAGGAATGGCCGCTCGGTCGATCTCCACGCGGTAATCCGCGAACCGGCGTGGAGCGCTGTCTGCATCGGCCTGTGCCGGTGTGATCCGGACGGCATCGAACAGCACATGCGCTGGTGCATTGCCCATGGCGCTTTCATGCTCGAACACGATCAGCTTGCGGGCCGCCATTTCGCCGCGTGCGGCCGAGCGGTCGTGTTCGAACATGTTGATGAGCGCGCGCCAGAACAGCTCCAGGTCTGCGTCGGAAAAGCCCGTGCGCTCGGCCAGCTTGGCCGAGACAAAACCGTGCGCGCGGTACAGCCCGTAGGGAATGATGTGCTTTCGACCCATGGTGCGGTTGTCGCCGCTCTGCGCCTCGGCCTCCTTCTCGGTGGTCACGGCCATGCGGGTGATCGAAATCTCCAGCGGCACCACCGGGTCGATGGAGGTGGCGAACGCCATCTGCACCGGCCCGCGCACCTGGCCCGCGTTGACACCCGTGGTCATCACCGCGCCGAAGGTGCGCACGTCGAAGAAGTTGTTGCACATCCATTGCGTGATGGCGCGGGCTTTCTCTTCTTCCTTGGGCAGCTTCTTGTCTTCGGGTTTCAGCGACTGGGCATCGTAGGCTTTGCGGTGCTGGTTGTTGAGCACGGCCTTTTCCTGCATGTAGATGGCATAGCGCTCGTCGGTTGGTTTGTCCAGGCTGACGAAGTTGCGGATCTTGCGCTTCAGGCACACGTCGGTCACCAGGCCCCGGTTGGTCTCGGGGTCCAGGCGCGGCAGGTTGCCGGCGTCTGGATCGCCATTGGGGTTGCCGTTGGTGATGTCGAAAAGGTAGACGAACTCGTAGCGGTGGGCAATGGCGGTCATGCGGGGGCTCCCTCGGTGTTGTCGGTGTTGGAATCTGCGGTGTCTTGTTCGGCCTCCGTGCCGCCTTTGATGAAACGGCTTTGGGACTGGTGGTAGTACCCGATGGCGAAGCGGCCCTGGTCCTCGATGCGCAGGCTGCGCGGGAACTGCTCCCCCAGGCCATCGACGATTTCGCGGATGTCTTTTTCCAGGTTCACGGCCAGGCCCGGTTTGTCCTTGCGCAGCTTGCCCAGGTGGTTCTGCGTATTGCGCAGCAGCACCGGAAAGACGGATGCCGGCGTGGCCGATGCCGCGCCGTAATACCGGTCGCGGATGGTGGCATTGACCTGGCCACCGAGTGCGCTGCGCTGCACGGCTTCCAGCACCGCGAACAGGCGGCCCAGCCGGTAGCCTGGGTTTTCGGATTGCTTGTCGAGACTCACGGGAACCTCCTCCTTGTGGATGTGTGTGTGGATGCCCAGCCGCTTCTCCCGGGCCAGGATGCCTTTGCAGATCGCCGCGCGCAGGCCCGACAGGTTGCCGTCCGAGCGGATGCGCATGAGGGTGTTGGCCAGCAGGCTGCGCGGATAGGGCCGGCCGCTCAGCACCGAGCGCATGAATTCGCCGGCCAGGTTGTTGAAGGCATCGTCCATCTTGGGCATGGCGCCTTCGCGGTTGGGCACCGTCGCAAGGAGGACGCGGCGCGCGGCCGGCGCGGTCTTCCAGGGAACAGGTTCGATCCGAAAGTCCTGCGCATGCTCTGCCAGGCGCTGGGCGAAGAGGCCCAGCGTGCCCGTCTCCCAGAAGCGGATGGAGATGCGCGAGGCGTTCGGAGCCAGCCCCAGCACGAACATGCGCGTGCCGTCCTGCAGCTTCGGATTCAGTTCGCTCAAGGGGCGTCCCTTGGCGATCTGCTCCAGCACTTCACGCACCCGCGCCGCTTCCTGGGAATCGTCCGGCGGCGCGTTGAGCAGCGACTCGAACGTCAGTTCGGCTTCCTGCGCCTGATCCGCATCGTCCGCCTCCGCCCAGAACACCACGCTCGCATCGCCGATCTGGATGCGCTGGCGGTTGTGCTCGCCACGCCGCAGCAGGTGGTTGAACACGGTGGTGTAGGCAAAGGCGGCCTGCTCGGAAACGGGCGCGTTTTCGCCCTGGCTCTTGCCATACGACGTGAACGACTCCAGGTTGAACGACACGATGGATGCGCCAGAGCTTTGCGCACCGTTCACGCCTTTGATGGCAGGGTGCAGGCGCGCCACTGGCAGTTGCTCGCCGGTCACCAGGCAGTGGGCCCGCGCGTGGGGCGCCGCATCTTCACTGCCCAGCAGCCGTGCGCGCACCGTTTGCGCGGCGGGGCGCTCGTGCAGGTGGGTGCGCTCGCCGTCCAGGCGAAAGACGACGTTGGCGTCCAGCATCTCCGGCGTGAAGGGGGCCTCGGCAAAGCGCGCCGGTGTCCAGCCGGACAGGAAGCCCAGAAGCGCCTTGAGTCCCGCATCCTCCGTGCCTGCCAGGCTTTCCTGGTGCAGCGCCTTGAAGGCTTCGTGCTCCTTGTCCGCACGCTTGCTCGTGGCGCTGGCGCCCAGCACATAGCTGGTCTTGTCCCAAAGAAAGTTCGACTTGATGCCCACCGTGCGCTTTTCGGGCTGCGGTACGTTCATCGGGCGCGGCAGCGGCTTTTTCCCGGAGGTGTCGCGGATGTCGTTCACATCCACCACGCGCCCATCGGGTGCCAGCAGAATCTCGTAGCTGATCTTCTCGGGGCTGTAGCCGAAAGGCGAGAGCCCCTCTTCGCCGCGCGTCAGCAGGCGCTGGTAGTAGGTGTTGAGGGCCTGCAGGATCATGCCTTGACCTCCTCGCTGTGCCAGGGCGGCACCTCGATCACGCCGTCCGCCATCTGCGCGCGGAAGAAGCGGGGCGACATGCCCCGGTCGAAATCGATGTCGTGCAGCGTCCAGCCCAGGTCGCGCGCCTCCTGCAGGCTTTCGTGCTTCTCGGGGATGGGGTCGCCGTCTTCGATCAGCTGGAAGTTCGCCGGAAACTCCCGCACGCCCATGCAGGGCTGCTGAAAGCACTGTCCCTTGCGTGCGCGGCGGTTGAAGATGTCCAGGTGCTTGCCGACCGAGTCCTCGGCCCCGGCCTTGGGGGTGAGATCGAAGTGCGCTTCGATCACATAGGCCACGTCGCGCAGGATGGTGGCGGCGCGCTGCTGCCGGTCTTCATCGACGTAGTTCACCAGCCCCGCGGTGTCGCCGGCCTTCATGGCTTTGGTCACGCTGGCGGGGGAGAGCTTGCCGCCCACTTCGTTGCGCCGAATGGATTCGAAGCGGATGGGATTCAGCACATGGATGCGGTCGACATGCCATCGGATCGCCGGCTTCCAGTGGATCGCATCGAGAATGCCGCGCGCGGCGGAGGGGGTGATGACGTCGTAGGAGACGCGTTCCACCTTCATTTCGGGGCGCGTAAAGCAAGCGCGTTCGCCCCAGACCTTGAGCTTCACTCCATATCCCATTGGCCCTCCCGTTTGTGTCATTGAATCATCGCTGGGCACCCCTACAGCGGGCTTACCAGTTCAGGTGTTCGGTGCGGATGAATGCCGGGTGATCCCAGCTCAATCCAAATTGCGGGTCGTAGAGGCCGTCATGGGCGAGCACCATGAACTGGTCGCCCCATTTTTGAGGCGCGACAGGAATGACCGCGCCCGCCTCGTCGAGCGCATCGAAGCCCTGGCGGGGCAGTTGCACCAGATAGGGTTGCAGCTTGCGCGCGAGGCCGACGCTGCCTTCGGCGTGCTCCAGATCGCGCAGCAAGCCTTTGGCGTCGTCGTCATACGGCACGATCACCGGCATCTGCACGGTGTCGATCATGCGGAATTTCGTGGCCAGCGTTTCCATGGGAAGGCTGTCGATGCGGCTTTCGCGCAGCAGGCCCATGAGGTCGGGCTTGTCCAGCGAATCACCGCCCTTTTGCCAATACAACAGGGCGAAGTAGCGGCCGATGGCCTCGGGCGACAAAGGGTCGCCTGCGTTCTGACGCAGCACTTCGCGGGCGGCCTGGGCGTATTGCTTCAGTTCAGGCGGCGGGGCCCAGTCTTCGTTGGCGTTGGCAAACACCAGCACGTCGCTGGCGTCCAGGGGCCTGCCGCCTTCGCGGTTGCAGCGGCCTGCCGCCTGGGCGATGGAGTCCAGGCCCGCTTCGGCGCGCAGCACGGTAGGGAAGTCCACATCCACGCCGGCTTCGATCAAGCTCGTGCTCACCACCCGGCATGGCTCTCCAGCCTTGAGCATCTGCCGCACCTCGGCCAGCACGGCGCTGCGGTGTTTGGCGCACATCAGCGTGGTCAGGTGGCGTGCGCCGGGCAGATCGGCCATGGCCTGGTACACGGCCCTCGCATGGCGGCGGTTGTTGACGATGCACAGCACCTGTTCGCGCGAGCGCATTTCGGCGGCCAGCGCCTCGTCGCTCAGCGTGCCCACATGCCGCACCCGCACGCGTTCGAGCTGGCGGAACAGCCGGTCCGGCTCCGGCGCCAGTTCGCGCACGCCCGTGAGCCCGCCTTCGAACGCCGGCGCCTCCAGGGCGGGCTGCGTGGCCGTGCACAGCACCACGCTCGTGCGGTAGTTGCGGGCCAGCTCATCGATGGCGGCCACGCAAGGCCGCAGCAACTGGAGCGGCATGGTCTGCGCCTCGTCCAGGATCACCACGCTGCCCGCGATGTGGTGCAGCTTGCGGCACTGCGAGGGCTTGGCCGCGAACAGGCTTTCGAAGAACTGCACGGCGGTGGTGACGACGATGGGAGCGTCCCAGTTCTCCATGGCCAGCCGCAGCTTCTGGACCGACTGGTACTTCTCGGGGTCATTGCGCGGGGGCGGCTGTTCCACGAAGGCGCTGTGGTGCTCCAGCACGGCCGCCTCGCCCAGCGGGCCCAGTGCCTTGCGGAACACGGCGGCGTTCTGCTCGACGATGCTGGTGAACGGGATCACGAAGATCACGCGCTGCAGCCCGTGGCCAATAGCGTGGTCGAGCGCGAACGCCAGCGATGCCAGCGTCTTGCCGCCCCCCGTGGGCACCGTGAGCGAAAACAATCCTGGCTCCTGCCCCGCCTGGCCCCGCACATGGCGCAGGATGTCGGCACGCAGGCGGTTCACGCCGCTATCGGCCTGGAACTGGCCCAGGAAATGGTTGAGCTGCTCGCGCAGCGCCACGAGCGTGGGCGGCGCGCCGCCGCCACGGCGCAGGTCGGGGCGTTTTTCAGCGAGGTGGTAGAACGCCTCGGTATCGAGGAAGTCGGCATCCACCAGGCACGAGAACAGCATGCGTGCGAGAAACGCCAGCTGGAACGGATACCGGTCCTTGGCCTGCTGGCGGCCCTGGCCGCTGTAGGGCTTGAAGCCCGCAGGCGCCCCGAGGCGAGCGGGCAAGGCGATGTCTTGTTCCCAGGCGGGGTGCAGCGCCGGCAGGTCGGACGACAGCCGGTCGGCCAGGGCCGTGCGCTCGCCCTCGCCCTGCCCATTGGCCAGCCCCGCATGGTGGCCGGCAATGCCGTAGGCCAGCAGTTGCCCCATATCCCCCAGGCGCTCCTGTGCGATGCGTGCCCCCCAGGTGGAGTGGTCCACACGCAGCGGACTGCCGCGCAGCCGGTCCTGAAAGGGCTCGGTGTACTTGCCCAGGTCGTGCAGATGCCCGATCACCCGGGCCAGCGCCTCGCCGCCGAAAACAGCAGCGAATTCTCCGGCCCCTCGGCCCACGGCGTGCAGATGGTCCGGCAGGGGCTGCCAGCCTTCCCGGTCCGCGCTGCCGGTGGAATGCGCATAAAAGCGCGGCGTGCCAGTGCCTTGCTCTGGGTCGTTCAATGGTTTTTCCTCCCTTTGGATCGGTGGCCGCAGTCCTTTATGGATGAGCTGTCGGCGGGGGCATTGTGGCGGTTGTGTGTGGCGGGCCGCCTGCGGGATTTCCCTTTGGTGCGCCTTCTCGGTCACGTCCAACGAATGAACTGCGCCGCAACCGGGCCTGCATCGCCAGCCCCCGGATGTCCCTAAGCCACACCTAAGTCTCGTTGCCCAAACTGCCCCCCATGCAACGACCCAACGAAAGGACTGCCATGAACTCCGTTCTATCGACCCCCCGCCGCCTGACCCTGGCCCTGCTCACTGCCGGCGCCATCGGGGCCACCGGCGCGGGGCTGGTGACCAACATGCATTCCAGCCGAGCCGCCATGCCGCCTGCCGCGGTGCAGCCGGCGGCCATGCCGTACACGGGCGGCGTGACGGCGCCGGACTTCGCGCAGATCACCGCGCGCAACGGTCCGGCGGTGGTCAACATCAGCGTGAGCGGTACCACCAAGACGTCCATGACCGATTCGGACGACGACGATGACGAGACCGCGGCCCACCCGCGCAGCGGCGCGCAGGGCATCGACCCGAACGATCCGATGTTCGAGTTCTTCCGCCGTTTCGGCATGGTGCCGCCCGGCCTGCAGGCCCCCGGCCGCCAGCGCGAGGTGCCCACGCGGGGCGAGGGCTCGGGCTTCATCGTGAGCGCCGATGGCGTGATCCTCACCAACGCCCACGTGGTCAAGGGCGCCAACATGGTCACGGTGAAGCTGACCGACCGGCGCGAGTTCCGGGCCAAGGTGCTGGGCTCCGACCCCAAGACCGACATCGCGGTGCTCAAGATCGACGCCAAGGACCTGCCCGTGGTGCAGCTGGGCAGCACGCGCAACCTCGCGGTGGGCGAGTGGGTGCTGGCCATCGGTTCGCCCTTCGGCTTCGAAAACAGCGTGACGGCCGGCGTGGTGAGCGCCAAGGGGCGCTCGCTGCCGGACGACAGCTACGTGCCCTTCATCCAGACCGACGTGGCGGTGAACCCCGGCAACTCGGGCGGCCCGCTGTTCAATGCGCGCGGCGAGGTGGTGGGCATCAATTCGCAGATCTACAGCCGCTCGGGCGGCTACCAGGGCGTGTCGTTCTCCATCCCGATCGAGGTGGCCGCCAAGGTCAAGGACCAGATCCTGGCCACGGGCAAGGCCAGCCATGCTCGCCTGGGCGTGTCGGTGCAGGAGGTGAACCAGGCCTTTGCCGATTCGTTCCAGCTCGACAAGCCCGAAGGGGCGCTGGTGGCCGGCGTGGAAGAGGGCGGCCCGGCCGACAAGGCGGGCCTGAAGTCGGGCGACGTGATCCGCAGCGTGAACGGGCAGCCCATCGTGGCCTCGGGCGACCTGCCGGCCATCGTGGGCCAGGCGGCGCCCGGCACGCAGGCGCGGCTGGAGGTGTGGCGCCATGGCAAGCGCGAGGAGTTCACCGCCACGCTGGGCGATGCGAGCGACAAGGCCACCAAGATCGCCAGTTCGGAAAAGTCGAGCGGCAAGGGCCGGCTGGGCCTGGCGCTGCGGCCTTTGCAGCCGCAGGAGCGCCGCGATGCCGGCGTGGACGGCGGCCTGCTGGTGGAGGATGCCCACGGCCCCGCCGCCCTGGCCGGCGTGCAGCCCGGCGACGTGCTGCTGGCCATCAACGGCACGCCGGCGCGGGGCGTGGAGCAGGTGCGCGAGGCGATGGCCAAGGCGGGTAAGTCGGTGGCCCTGCTGATCCAGCGCGACGGCGACAAGATCTTCGTGCCGGTGCCGCTGGGCTGAAGCCCCGTCCTGCGCGGCGGCATTGGGCCAGCCGCTATGCTTGGCGGCCATGGACGCCGCCGCCTGTTCGCAACCCCCACGCACCCGCGCCGCTGGCGCTGCGATTGCCGCAGCCGCCGCCGGCGCGGTGGCGTTTGAGACCTGAAAAGAAGAGGAGGGCCGCCCCATGCGCCTGCTGCTCGTGGAAGACGACACCATGATCGGAGAGGCCGTGCACGATCTGCTGCGCGCCGAGCATTACGCAGTGGACTGGGTGCGCGACGGCGAGATGGCCGACACCGCCCTGCGCACGCAGACTTACGACCTCGTGCTGCTGGACCTGGGCCTGCCCCGGCGCGACGGCCTGGCGGTGCTGCGCGACCTGCGCGCGCGCAAGGACCGCACGCCGGTGCTGGTGGCCACCGCGCGCGATGCGCTGGCCCAGCGCGTGGAGGGGCTGGACGCCGGCGCCGACGACTACGTGCTCAAGCCCTACGAACTCGATGAACTGCTGGCCCGCATCCGCGCCCTCACGCGGCGCGCGGCCGGGCGGGCCGAGCCGGCATACGAGCACAAGGGCGTGCGGATTTTGCCGGCCACGCGCGAGGTGACGGTGAACGGCGCGCCCGTGGTGCTGTCGGCGCGCGAGTGGGCCGTGCTGGAGCCGCTGCTGGCGCGCCCGGGCATGGTGCTGTCGCGCACCCAGCTCGAAGAAAAGCTCTACGGCTGGAAGGACGAGATCAGCAGCAACGCCGTGGAGGTGTATGTGCACGGCCTGCGCAAGAAGCTGGGCGCCGAGCTGGTGCTGAACGTGCGCGGCGTGGGCTACATGGTGCCCAAGGCATGATGCCGCCCGCCACCCAGGACCCGACCCACAGCCAGCCCGCGGGCCCCGGCGGGCCGGCGCCGCGCACGGGCGCACCGGCGCATTCGCTGCGCGCGCGGCTGCTGTGGTTCCTGCTGGCGGCGATCGTGTGCACGGCGCTGTTGCAGATCCTGCTGTCGTACCGCTCGGCGCTGTCCGAGGCCGACGAGATCTTCGACTACCACATGGAGCAGATGGCGATGGCCCTGCGGCCCGGCCTGCCGGAGGTGTCGGCCAACGCGCCCGGACCGCTGGTGCACGACGACGAGAACTACGAGTTCGTCGTGCAGGTCTGGTCGGCCGAAGGATTGCGCGTGTTCGAGTCCGCCGTGGGCGCTGCCCTGCCGCAGCGCGCGGTGCTGGGCTTTTCCAGGGTGAAGGCGCATGGCACCACCTACCGCGTGTTTTCGGTGCAGACGCGCTCCCAGGTCATTCAGGTGGCGCAGGACATGGCCGTGCGCAAGGCGATGGCGCGCGACTTGGCCCTGCGCACGGCCGGGCCCATCGCACTCATGGCGCCGCTGCTGGCGCTGGCCGTGTGGTGGGTGGTGAGCGGCTCGCTCGCGCCGGTGGAGCGCGTGCGCCGCGAGGTGGCGCAGCGCCAGGCGGACGACCTCTCGCCCGTCGACGGCGATGCCCTGCCCGCCGAGGTGCAGCCGCTGGTGGACGAACTGAATCTGCTGTTCGCGCGGGTGCAGCGGGCTTTCGAGGCACAACAGCACTTCGTCGCCGATGCGGCGCACGAGTTGCGCTCGCCCCTGGCCGCGCTCAAGCTGCAGGCACAAGGGCTGCTGCGCGCACCGGATGCCGAGGCGCGCGGCGTGGCGGTGGCCCGCCTGTCGGCCGGCATCGACCGGGCCACGCGGCTGGTCGAGCAGCTGCTGGCCCTGGCGCGGCAGGAATCCAGCGTGGCCGCGGGGGCCCCCGCGCAGTCCGTGGTGTTGGCCGACCTGGCGCTGCAGGCGGTGGCCGATGCGGCGCCCGCCGCCCAGCAGCGCGGCATCGACCTGGGCCTGGCCCGGGCGGATGCCGCCCCCATTGCCGGTCATGCCGAGGCCCTGCGCATCCTGCTGCGCAACCTGGTGGACAACGCGGTCAAGTACACGCCCGACGGCGGCGTGGTGGACGTGCATGTGATCGCGGATGCGCCCGCGAACGGCGTGGAGCCGGGCGGCGCCGTCACCCTGGTGGTGGACGACAGCGGCCCCGGCATCGGCGAAGGCGACCGCGAACGCGTGCTGGGCCGGTTCTACCGCGCGCCGCAGGCGGTCGAGGGCGGTGCGCAGGTGCCGGGCAGCGGGCTGGGCCTGGCGATCGTGCAGTCCATCGCGCGCATGCACCAGGCGCAGGTTGCCCTGGAGGGCTCGCCGCGCCTGGGGGGCTTGCGGGTGTCGGTGCGGTTCGATGCGCTGGCGGGGGCCGCGCCCTCCGCGCCGGCCCCGCAGGCGCCATCGGCCGGGGACGGCGCTTGACCGGCTTCGCCGTCCTCTCGGGCCTGGGCCACGCGGTGTTCGTGGCGGTGGGCCTGCTGATCTACGTGATGGGCACGCGCATCGGGCGCCAGCGGCGCCACCCCTCCGCCGCGGTGGCCTGGGTGCTGGCCATCGTGGCCTTTCCGTACGTGGCGGTGCCGCTGTTCGTGCTGTTCGGCGCCCGCAAGTTCGCGCGGCCCCTGCGCCGCCCCCGCAAGGCGCAGCAGGAGACCGCCGCGGCCGCCGCGCAGCCCGCCGGCCCGCCCTGGGCCGCGCGGCTGCTGGCCAGCATGGAGCTGGAGCCGGCCGTGCGCAACGCGCGCGTCGTGCTGCACGCCGACGGCACGCAGGCCCTGCACACGCTGCTCGCGACCATCGCCTCGGCCGGGCACCGGCTGGACGTGTGCACCTTCGTCTTCGGCGACGACCCGGTGGGCCGGCAGGTCGCACGGGCCCTGGGCGAATGCGCGCAGCGCGGCGTCGCCGTGCGGCTGCTGCTGGATGCGGTGGGCAGCCTGGCCACGCCCGGCGCGCTGGTGAAAACGCTGCAGGCGCAGGGCGTGCAGGTGCGCCGCTTCATGCCCATGCTGCACAACCCGATGCGCGGGCGCACCAACCTGCGCAACCACCGCAAGCTGGTGGTGGCCGACGTTGAGCGGCTGTGGAGCGGCGGGCGCAACCTGGCCTGCGAATACTTCCTCGACCAGCCCGGCCACCCGGCCTGGATCGACCTGAGCTACGAGGTGCACGGCCCCCTCGCCCTGCAGGCCGCCGCGCAGTTCGAGGCCGACTGGAGCACCGCCAGCGGCCGCCTGGTGCGCGCCGCGCTGCCCCAGCCGCTGCCGCCGGGCCCGCGCGATGGCCCGTTGGCCCAGTGGGTGCCCAGCGGGCCGGACCACGCCGACGACACCGTGCATGCCCTGCTGCTGGCCGGCGCCTACCACGCGCAGGAGCGCATCGTGGCCGTGACACCGTATTTCGTGCCCGACGACGCGCTGCTGGAGGCCTGGTGCATGGCCTGCCGCCGCGGCGTTCGCGTGAGCCTGCTGGTGCCCTGGCGGTCCAACCACCGCCTGGCCGACTGGGCCCGCGAGCGCGCCCTGCGCGAGCTGGGCCTGGCCGGCGCCGAGGTGTGGCTGGCACCGGGCATGGTGCATGCCAAGGCCGTGCTGATCGACGACGACCTGGCCCTGTCCGGCTCGCTCAACCTCGACGCGCGCAGCCTGTTCCTCAACTACGAGGCGATGACGGCCTTCTACGGTCCGGCCGAGGTGCAATGGCTGTCGGACTGGTGCGCGCGCCAGATCGCCCTGGCGCGGCCCTATGTGCCCCGGCGCCCGTCCTGGCCGCGCGACATCGGTGAGGGCGTGGTGCGGGCGGTGGGCTTTCAGCTGTAGGACGGCCGTTCGCCCGGCGCGGGGCTCCCGCAAAGCGGTGTTTTGCTATTGTTTTTATAGCTTCATCGGCAATAAGTACTAGGGCATGAGGCGGTTTTGGTATCGAAATCGCCCTGTGGGCGCGTGGGGCGCCCGGGCCGGCCAGCCCGCGCTCACGCCCGGCCCGCCTTGCGCCGCAGCCGCCGCCAGCCGATCACCATGCCCGTAGCGCTCAACGCCGCGCCCCCCAGGCCCAGCACCAGCATCACCGCGTCCCACAGCGGGCGCCGCTCCAGCAGCGGCACCCAGTCCCAGCTGTGCAGCATGGCGAAGAGCCAGCGGCTGGCGCGGCGGTGGCCGTCCAGGCGGCCCAGCACGGCGCCGGTGAGCGGGTCCACGTGCACCCAGGTGGCGTGTTCGTCGGCGAACACCGCGCGCAGCACCGGCAGGGGTTTGGCGGGCGCACCCGTCATGGTGTGGGGCGCGCGGGCGTAGTAGTACAGGTCGTAGTGCGCCAGCGTGTCCACGCGCACCAGGGGCGCAGCCACCAGGCGGGCGATGGCCTCGCGCAGCGCGGCGGTGTCGATGGCGGTGGGCGCGGCCGTGGCGGCATCGAGCACCTCGGGCGCGCCTTGGGCGGGCTGTGCCAGCACCAGCGTGCGGCCCGTGGCGCGCACCCAGCGCAGTTCGCGCGTGGCGCCGCCAGACTGGGCTAGCAGCGCGGCCAGCGAGGCCGTGGGCGGGTGCGGGCCCTGCGGCGGGCCCATGGCCAGCGGCCCGCCCTGCAGGGCCGCCAGATTCAGCGGCGGCGCGCCGCTGTCGAACAGCTTCCACGGGTTCATCGACATGAAGCCGCTGAAGATCCACGCGATGGTCGCCGCCGAAAACACCAGTCCCAGCGCATGGTGCCAGCGCATCGCGGGCGTGGGGTAGGGCGTGCGCGCGCCGCTGCGGTAGCGCCCGCGAAAGCGCCAGCGCTGCAGGCCCACGACGGTGCCGGCCAGCGCCGCCAGCGTGCCGGCCACGGCGAGCGTGTTCACCGTGGCGCTCCAGCAGGGCTGCAGCGCGTTGCCGCGCAGCGGGTAGAGCCAGTGGATCCACGTGCCCACGTAGCCCCACAGGCGCTCGGTGCGCGGCGCATCGCGCACCACCTCGCCCGTGGTGCCGGACACGTAGAGCACGGTGCCGTCCGCATCGTGCAGCCGCACGCGGTGCAGCGGCCGGTGCATGTCCAGCCCGCGCGAATGGGTGAACGCATCTTCCTGCAGCGTGCCTTCGTAGTCCGCGGCCACGCCGGGGCCGGCCCAGGCCGCGGCGCTGGCCAGCGCGCGTGGCGCGTCCACCGCGCGCAGCACCTCGCCCGTCGCCGCGTCGATCACCGTGGCGGGCGAGCGGGGCGGCGCCCCTTCGGGCCGGACCAGGTACACCGCGCGCCCGCCGCTGGCCACCGCCAGGCGCAGCTCGGCCAGCGGCACCAGCGCCAGGCCGGCGGGCGCCAGCGCGGCGTCGGGCTCCCGCAGGCCCGTGCCGTCGCCCAGCGGCGGCAGGTGGGCGGTGCGCTCGGCCTCGGTGAGCTGGGGGTAGCCCACGTACATCATCACGATGCCGGAGACGAACCACATCGCGAAGAAGCCGCACAGCAGCACCCCCAGCCAGCGGTGGGTGAGAAACAGCCAGCGCTTGGCGCGCACAGGGCGGGTCCAGTCCATGGTGCGTTTCCCGTCGGCGGTCAGAACGCCACCTGCAGCGACACGTCCACCGTGCGCGGTGCGCCCAGGTACACCTGCGCGCTGCGCGCTTCGGCCGCGTAGAGGCGGTCGGTGGCATTGCGCAGGTGGCCCGAGAGCGTGGCGGTGGGCGAGAGCTTCCACGACAGCCCCAGGTCCAGCAGCGTGTACGAGGGCCAATACTGCGTGTTGGCCGCGTCCGCATAGATACGCCCTACGCGCCGCGCCCCCGCCGTGGCCTGCAGCGCGGGCGTGACCGCGTAGCCCAGCCACAGGTTGGCCACGCTCTCGGGCGTGTTGATGGGCGTGCGGCCGGCCAGCGACACGCCGCCCTGCACGAACTGCTCGTAGCGGGCGCGGGTGCGCATCGCGTTGGCCTGCAGCTGCCAGCGATCGGTCAGGCGCAGGCCCACGGCCACCTCCGCGCCGCGCGACGACTGCTCGCCCACCAGCACGGTGAACGCGGGGTTGTTGGGGTCCTGCGAGGCGATGTTGCGCCGCGTGATCTGGAACGCCGCCACCGTGGCCGTGCCCCGCCCGCCCCAGAAGTCGAACTTGGCGCCCGCTTCCAGCTGCCGGCCCGTGGTGAGCGCGCTGTTGTTGGCCACGTCGGCGAACGAGGCCGTGGACAGCGAGCCCGACGGCGGGTCGCTCGCCGTGGCGTACTGGGCGTACACGTTGGCGCCGGGAGCCACGTCCCACACCACGCCCAGGCGGCCGGTGGTGGGCGTGTAGCTGCGCTCGAACGTGGCGGGGCTGGTGGCGGTGACGGCGCGGCGGTTGGTCAGGTCCAGCGCGATGCGCTCCTGCCGCAGCGCCGTCACCAGGTTCACGCCGGGCACCAGGGCCGTGCGGTTCTCCACGAACACCGCGGTGGTCTGCACGCGGTTGTCGCGGTCGGCGCGAAAGCCGGGCGCCATTCCGGGAATGTCGAAGAAGCGCTCGGTCGTGAAGCGGTACGGGTCCACCGTGCTCACCGTGCCGGCCAGGCTGTTGGGAAAGCGCGTCTGCCGGTTCACGCTCACGTCCAGGCCGAAGGCCCAGTCGCTCGGCCGGCCGGCCAGCGTGCCGTGCCAGGTGGCCTCGGTGCGGTTGCCCACCAGTTGCTGGTCGTGCCGCTGCAAATAAGCGCTGCCGCGCGAGACCAGGGTGTTGGCCGCGTTGTACTGGTAGGTCTCCACGTTGCGGTAGTCGCGCAGCGCGTCGTAGGCATAGAGCGTGTTGCGCCATTGCAGGGCGTCGGACACGCGCCACTGCGCCACCGAGCGCAGCCAATGCACGCGGTGGGCGTACATGCCGTCGCTGCTGTTGTAGTTGGCAAAGCGCGTCCCGGGATCGATGCGCAGCGCGCCCACGGCGGGGTTGAGCACCGGTGTGCCCCAGTAGGGGCGGTCCACCGCGTCCTTCTGGTACTCGTACGCCAGCAGGTGCGTGAAGCCGCCGCCCAGGTCGGACAGCAGCGACGCGGCCAGCTGCGTGGACCGGGTCTGCGTGCCCGTGGTCCAGCTGCCGGCGTCGCGGTGGTTCAGGTCGATGCGCGCGAAGTGGCTCGGCCCTGCGCCGCCGTCCTGCGGCCCCGCGATGCGGCGGTTGAGGCCCGCCGAGGCCTCCTTGAGCCCGTACGAGCCCGCGCGCAGCCGGCCTTCCGCGAAGTCGCCGCTGCGGTCGGGCGTCTTGGTGATGTAGTTGAGCGAGCCGCCCACGGCCCCCGCACCGTACAGGAAGCTCGAGGCGCCGCCGACGGCCTCCACCCGGTCGTAGATCCAGCTGTCCACCGCGCGCGTGGCGCTGCCGTACTGCACCGTGATGCCGTTGTACAGCTGCGTGACCGAGTTGTTGCTGAAGCCCCGGTAGCTGGCCGCCATCGAGCCCGGCGCGTTGTGCGCGGTCACGCCGGGGATCGCCCGCAGGATCTCCTGCGTGTCCTGCGCGCCACGGGCTTCGATGGTGGCGCGGTCCACCACGGTGACCGAGGCGGGCGTCTCGCGCGGCGTGAGGCCCAGGCGGCTGCCGGTCTCGGCGGGGGTGTCCAGGTTCAGCCGGCCCAGGGGCTCGGCGGATGTGCCCGAGACGGTCACCGGCGCCAGCGTGGGCACGGACGAGAGGGGCGCGTCCTGCGCCGGGGCGGCGGCGGGCCCGAAGCCGGCCAGCGCCGCCAGCACCGCGTGGGAAAACGGTGAGCGTGCCTTGCGCGGTGTTCGGGCCGAAATCGGCTGCGGCTGCAGTGGTGGCGCGGGCAGGGCGGAGGAGAAAAGGGAAGTCGTGGTCATGGCATCGATCAGCACGCGGATCGCCCGCACCCGGCGCACGCCGCCCGCCGCGCGGTGGCGGCGGTACGGCAGTGCGCCCGGCGGGCCGGATCAGCAAAGGGGAGGGGAAATGCGTTCGCGCGGGGCAGCAGTCACCCGCCCACGGGCGGATGGCCGCGCTGCGGCGAACGCAGGGAGCCGGCGAGGCTCAGGCGTGCTGAAAGACCGGGGGGCCGCGCGCAGGCAATGGCGCGGCCGTGGCGGCTGCGATGCGCGCCGCTGCAATGGCCTGCATCGCATGCCCGAGCGGCAGCGGCTGCGGCAGGGTTTGCACCGCCACCACCGGGGGCGGCGCTCCGTGGGGAATGCACAGGGGGCAGTCCATGGCCGTCTGCCCCATCTCCACCGGCCCGTCGTCGGTCTGCACATAGACCTTGACCATGCCGGACGTGGAGCAGACCCACTCCATCGCCCGCGCATGCACCAGCGGCGAGGCCGTGGCCACCGCCATCGCCGCCATGAAGCCCATCAACACCCAACGGCGCAGCGCACGCAGGGCGTGCAGCAGGGCGATGGAAGTCGGTTGCTTCATTTTTGATAGCACTATGCCGGGAGGTTGATTGCGCTGGAGGCCTTTTTGACCCAGATCCGCGTTCGTGGAGCAGCACCACCGGATCGTCGGGGCGGGCCGCCGGATTGTAGGCCGGGGCCCCGGCTGCGCGGTGGGGTCGGCGGCGCGCGTGCCGGCAGGGCCGACAATCGGCCTGGCGCCCGTCCACCCTTCGTCATCCGTTCACCTTCATCCATCCTATCCATCCACGCCGTTCGCGTGGGAGGCGTTTTCCATGAACCAGGCCGTCCGTCTCGTCGCGTTCCTCGAAGCTTTCAAGGGCCTGCTCGTCCTGGCCGCCGCCACCGGGCTGCTGTCGCTGGCGCACCGGGACATCTACGCCATCGCCGTGCGGCTCATCGAGCATGCGCACCTCAACCCCGCGGCGAAGTACCCGCAGATTTTTCTGGATGCAGCCCGCAACGTGCAGGACTCCCGGCTCATGCTGCTGGCCCTGGGCGCTGCCGCGTATGCCGCGCTGCGGCTGGTGGAGGCGTACGGCCTCTTCAAGGAACGCCCCTGGGCCGAGGTGCTGGCTGCGGGCAGCGGGGCGATCTACCTGCCGTTCGAGTTCATCGGCTTCCTGCACCACAGCAATGCGCTGCACGCGGGCATTTTCGTGGTCAACGCGCTGGTGGTGGGGGTGATGGTGCGGGCGCTGCTGCAGCGGCGCGCTGCGCGACCGGGCGGTGCGCCGCAGGGTCTGCACGGCCGCTGACGCCGAAGGCGGGTGGCGGCGCCGGGGCGGCTACCATGGCTGTTTCCCCCGCGGAGTTCCCATGCGCAAAGCAATGACCGTCCTCGCCGTCGTCGGCACCCTCGCCGCCCTGTACTTTGCGTACCGCTACGGCGTGTATTGAGCACAGACCCAGCGCGCCCATCATCGCCACGGCCGCCTGCGCCGGTGGAAAAAACCATTAAAGAGACAACATGCCATGCCCATGAAACCCACCCGACTCGCCATTGCCGCCGCCATTTCCCTGGCGGCCCTCGTGCCCCACGCGGGCGCCCAGACCCCCGCCAAAAAGCACGACGATTTCTTCTGGCTCGGCGAGATCAACAAGGCCACCGCCGTCATCAACACCGACGAAGGCCTGCTCGACAAATCGCTGTCGCCCCTCGTCTACAAAGGCATCACCCAGGTGCTGGCCAACGGCGACAAGCCGGGTGGCAAGCGGCCCTCATTGGTCATCACCTTCGAGCCGTTGCTGATCGAAGCCGCCGGCCCCCAGATCACGCTGCTGCACGCCGGCCGATCGAGCCAGGACATGCTGGCCACCGCGCGGTCCGCCATCCTGCGCGATGAAATGCTCCACCTGGCCGAGGCGCTCAGCCAGATCACCGCCACCCTGATCGAACTCGCCGGCAAGCACCGGGCCACCGTGGTGCCCAACTACACCAACGGCGTGGCCGCCCAGCCCAACAGCTACGGCCACTATCTGCTGGGCATCGCCGCCGGGCTGGAGCGCGACGCCCAGCGCATCCGCGAAGCCTATGCCCGCATGGACCGCTCGCCCATGGGCACCACGGTGCTCAACGGCACCAGCTGGCCATTGAACCGCCAGCGCATGGCGGACTACCTGGGCTTTTCCGCCACGGTGGACAACGCGTACGACGCCGCGCAGATCTCCGCCGTGGACCAGCCCGTGGAGGCCGGTGCCATCGTCATGGCCATCGCCCTGCATGCCGGCAGCTTCATCGAAGACGTGATGACCCAATACGCCCAGCCGCGTCCCTGGATCCTGCTGCAGGAAGGCGGCGGCAACACGTATGTCTCCAGCGCCATGCCGCAAAAGCGCAATCCCGGCCTGCTCAACAGCACCCGCCGCGACGCTTCCACCGCGCTCAACCTGGGCATGGGCCCCGCACTCCAGGCGCACAACATCCCCCCCGGCATGAGCGACCCCAAGGAGGTCCGCACCAACGCCGCGATGGTGCAGGCGGCGGTCGGCGTACTGAACAACTGGACGCGCATCCTCAACAACCTGGTGATCGATCCCCAGCGTGCGCTGGAGGAGCTCAACAGCGACTGGACCGCATCGCAGGAACTGGCCGATGTACTGATGCGCCAATACAAGCTGCCCTTCCGCGTCGGCCACCATTTCGCCTCGGAGGTCGTGGAATACGCCAAGGCCAAGGACATCAAGCCTCTCGCGTTTCCGTATGCGCAGGCGCAACGCATCTACGCCGAGACGGTGAAGGGAACGGAGTTTGCACAGGTGCTGCCCCTGTCCGAGGCCGAGTTCCGTTCCACGCTCGACCCCGTGGCGATCGTCAGGAACCGCCAGACCGCCGGCGGCCCGCAGCCCGCCGAAATGGACCGCATGCTGCGCGAGGCCACCCAGCGCGTGGCCGAGCAGGACGGCTGGATTAAGGCCCGGCGCGCGCAGATCGCGGCGTCGCTGGCGCGGCTGGATGCGGATTTCGAGAAGTTGGGCGGGGCCCGCTAGGGTGCTCGCGCTCATCGCTGGTGCCGCGCTCGCTCTGATAGCGAGTGGCGCGATGGCCTCGCCACAGCAGCCCCCTCAGCGGGAGGCAGAGCCAGCGCGCGAAAACTTCTACCTCGGCACGCTGGATACCGCTGAATGGGGACTGGTCTCGATCTTCGGCCCTGATGGCACAGAGCGGCACGATTGGCCAAGGACCGGCATGGGCAATTCCGGCCCATCGGTGCGGTTGAGCTTTCCAGGTGCCGGGCTTTTCGGCCTGCGCGTGTGCAACGGGTCGACATTCCGATACCGGTGGTGGGCCGAGGACGACGGCATTCGTGCCGAGCCAGTTTTCCAGACGATGGCCGCGTGCGACGATCAGCCCCTGATGCAGATGGAGGCCTGGGCCCATCGGCAGTTGTCGCAAATTCGCCGATACAGCCTGTACACCGCAGCCGGTGGCACCTTGAGACTCAGGCTGTCTTTTGCCGATGGCAGCCGTTGGGAGCTGCAAGGCTGGCCGTGACGCGGTCGGTGCCGCGCGGCTTCGACGCATTTCGAAACAGTCGCGCACAAGGGCCGGGCTATGGTGCGACGGTCACAGGTAGGTTGTGGCCATCGTTCAATCCATGCACCAGGAGAAGAAAACCCATGGCACTCGTTCCATGCCCCGAATGCAACCGACAGATTTCCGATCAGGCGGCCGCTTGCCCCGGCTGCGGCCATCCGCAGGCACCCGCCATCAGCAGGCGCTCTGCCTTTGAATCCGGCACCCACGAGGGCCGCCACGCCGGTACCGTGAAAGCCGGCATTGCCGGGATGACCGCCGCCAGCCTGGGTGGCTGGGCCGCGCGGGCGGTGGCGGTGGTGGTGCTCGGCATCGTCGCGGTCGTGGCGATGCTCAGCCGCTGAGACGCGGTTTGCGGGCGCTGGCCCCGCATGCCTTGGACCGACTGTCCCTGGAAACTCCGGCTCGCCGCCATGCGCTGCGTCCGCTCACCGTCGGAGGCCCGCCCCGGGTGATCGAGGGCTGGCTGGGGCAAGAGCGCCCTTAAAAAAACGCGACTTTCCGCAGATCCAGGGCCGGAACGCTTGTAAGAAACCCGTCAGAAACGCATGATCCCGGGTCTTTTTCGACCTGCTGCCAGTTGATCCATGGTTTTTGCGTTCTCCCCGCCTGTTCCCCCCTTTCTGGATATTCGGAGATGGGCTGGCCGATGGGCCCTCTTCATTGCGCTCGCCGCCCTCTCGCAGGGCGCGTGGGCCATGCAGATCTTCGTGAAAACCGTCTCCGGAAGGACCATCGCTCTGGACGTGGAGCCCAGCGACTCGATTGAGAACGTGAAGGCCAAGATCCAGGACCAGGAAGGCATTGCGCCCGAGCAGCAGCGGCTGATCTTCGCGGGCAAGCAACTGGAAGACGGCCGAACCCTCTCGGACTACAACATCCAGAAGGAATCGACCCTGCATCTGGTGGTGCGCCTGCCGAGCGTCGAGGACTCGTTCACCGGCGCTTCGCCCGCCGGCAGTGGGCAGATCACCGCGTCGCTGACCGGCGTGAGCGGTTGCACGTTCGACGCCGCGCAGACCGCGTTCGAGGTGCCATCCAGCCGCCCCGCGGGCGCGCAGTTTCCCCAAGGCGTCTTCCGCTTCGTGGCGACCACCTGCGCGGGCAAGGTCACGGTGACGTTGAAATACCCGCAAGCGCTGGTAGCGGGCAGCCGCTTCATGAAGTACGGCCCGCGCACGGTGGGCGCGGCGCAGTCGGAGTGGTTCGAATGGCCGGGCGCACAGATCAATGGGGACACGGTGACCTTCGACATCGAGGACAACGGCCCGGGGGACGCCGATCCGGCAGTGGGCACGATCTCCGATCCGGGCGGGCCGGCGGTGATCGCCGCGGCGCCGGCGAGTGCCGCCGCCATTCCCACGCTGTCGCACTTCGGCCTGGCGATGCTGACGGCATTGCTGGGGCTGCTGGCATGGCATCGGCGGCGATCTGCCTGAGTGCAGCGCGCACTTTGTTCAGCGAAAGATTTCGATTCCCTCAAACCAATGCAGCCGATAAATCCTGGCTTGACGCGCGGTGGTATGAGCGCGTAAATTGCAAGCGTTCGGTGTCGCAAAGCCGACCGCATGGGAGCAATTCCCTGCATAGCCGATTCGGCACCAGCCTCGGCGTCCGACCCGACCAGTCATTGGCGACGGAAACAGCACCGCTGTTTTTGATCGCCCATGCTGAAAATCACCACGGCTACCCTCCGCAAGCGTGCCTACTTTGCCCAACAGGGCCTTTGCATTTATTGTGAGTTGCCGATCTGGGAGCCGGAATGCCGCAAGAGATTTGCGCAGGCATACAGTCTTCCTGACGCTCTGCTCGATGTGCTTCGGTCGACAGCCGAGCATTTGGTGGAGCGTCAACGAGGTGGCCTGGATCATCCAGCAAACATTGCGGCTTGCTGCCATTGGTGCAATTGGAAGCGCCATGCCCATCGGCACCACTGCGCGCCCGACCCGGTTCGTTATCAGTCAGAGGTAAGGCGAGCCATGGCGGCCCGGCTATGGCATCCGGCTGCCAGGAGCATTGAGCGAAATCGGCAGTTACTGTCCTCTGCAGACCTCCGAAACGACGACTTCGGAAGTTTGTTCCGAACTTGCCTCGCCTTACCCGCCGACTTTGCCTGCAATGGGCCCTGCGGGGTAAACCTGGTCCCTCAGCAGCTATCGCAAGCTACCTTTTAACCCGCTGTTCAGGCCATCAACTTTGGCCGCTGACCAATCCACGTCGCCACCTTATACGCGTCATACGACGGCGTATTCGGTGAGGCTGACGGGTGAAGGGCCTCGGCCAGTTTGAAAGGGTGGATTTCTGTGGAGGTTTGCATGCCTGTATGGTCTTGTGTGGACCGCTCAGCGCCAAGCGAATGCGGGTGTGTAGAGGCTGTACACATGCAATGATTCAGTTCGCAGTCGTCCATTTAAGCCCGTGCTGGTCGGGCAAAGGACCGGAAGCTTCAAGAAAACGAAGAGGGGGGAACGAGATGGCATCACACCTACCAGCGCTTTCAGCGAAAAGGATCACGCCACTTGCAGGTGAAAGCCATGGATTCCCAGAACGTGCGTTCATTGACCGTGCACGACGTTTTCACGAGCGCGTCAGCCAGTTTCCATTCAAGCTAGCAACGGTGGCCAGCTTCATCGTGGGATGCGTCTTGATCTACCTCTACTTGATGAGGATCGAATACGTGCCATCCGACTTGCTGGGATTGTTTGGCCTGGCAACTCTGGTGTCTGTGTGGTTGCTCTTGCTGTGGGTGTTCGTGACCATCCCAATGTTCGGGACGGTGTTCGCCGCGATGTCTTATGAAGTCAGACCACGGGGATGGTGGGCAACGTTGTCAGGCCAGATCGGTGGAGCCTGGCTATTCATTTGGTGGATGACGAAAACAGTGCCATACGCCCACTACGTAGGATTGGCTGGTGCAATTGCACTCGTTGTAATGTTCTTGATGTTGTGGAGAGATCGTCCCCATCCGTCAATCGGCACGCTCTTTTTGACAGTAGCGGCACTAACCTTGGGGGGCTCACTCATTCCCATGGGCGTGTTCATCCTGGTGTGGGCAAGTGGCATCGCTGAATCCAAGCCTGACAGCTGGGCTGATTGGCGGTTGCTGTGTGGGCTTACTGTGTTGCTCCTATTGCTTGTGGCGAACACCGCTGCGGTCGTGCGCAATATCAGGCCAGTCGTGTTTTGGTCTGTAGCCAGCGTGGTGGTCGCGGCGCTTTTCGTCGGGTTTGCGGGCTTGTGGTATGTGCCGGCAGTCTTAGCGGAGCGAGTAGGAGTGAAGCTTCCAGGTGAAAGCACGATGACCGTCTCTAAAGAAACGTGTCTGCGCCTCATGGCCGTTACGGAGATGCGGCAACCGCACGGCGAGGCTGGCCCTGTACCTCAATGCTCAGAACTGGTGAACTTCGTCAGAGCCGAGGTTCAACTGCGGTGGGGTGGCCGCTGGCTGCTGGCCGTTCGGTCGATCAACGGGATGCATATTTCGGGTGATGCACCACGGGTGACCATTGCTGACGACGGGACTCAGCTGGTGATTCCTGGCAAAAAACGCGGATGAGTGAGCGGCTTGCGACTAGAGAACACAAGACCTTTTGAAATGTGCTCCCAGTTGTCCTGGATGAGCAGGACTGGTTTGGGCAATAGTGGACTGGTAAACCATCGATTGCAAAGGGAAATAAAAAATCCGGAAGAGTTTGGACTCCCCGGATTGGTCGATGGTCCCCTCGACAGGAATCGAACCTGTATCTAGCGCTTAGGAGGCACTCGTTCTATCCATTGAACTACGAGGAGGACGGGCGATTGTAAAGGCGTGGCCATGGCAGCTTTTCCCCGCTGTGCTGAGACCTCCGCAAAAGAGGATCGCGCCCGGCGCGGGGCCAGAGGCCATGGGAGTGCCGCATTTCCGCAGCGGCAAAGCGCCCCGGGTCGGTGCGCCGCTCTAAAATGCCTCCGCAATGATTTCACCGATGACGCCTCCACAGTTCCACGCCATGCTCCAGGCGGAGGGACTCTCTCCCGCCATGGAGGCCCTCAACCGCGGTGTGCCGCATCGGTACACCGGCGTCTTTCAGGTGATCGAGTCGCAGCTCATCAATGTCTTCCTCTACGACAAGCAGCACCAGATCCGGCCCGAGGCGCTGGCCGTGGTGGCGCTGGACAACAGCTTTTGCCAGTTCGTGCTGCGCGATGGCTCGCTGCTGGTGGACAACTCGATGCATGACGAGCGGCTGCTGGCCAGCTCGTTCCGCGGGGTGGTGGTGGCCTACCACGGCGTGCCGGTGACCGATCACCGCGGCGGCCTGTACGGCACGCTGTGCCATTTCGATCTGGTGGAGCAAGGGCTGGCGTCCGCGCAGTTCGAGTTGCTGCAGGCCGCGGGGGGCCTGCTCTATCCCTATCTGCCGCACGGGGATGGCCGGGTGCAGAACGCGCCCCAGTTCGCCCGCACCGCGGCGGGCTGATGGGCCCCGTCAGTCGTACCGCACCGTGTAGATCAGGTCCACCGCGCTTTGCGCGCCGGTCTGGCCGCGCAGCGTGAGGCTCTTGGTCAGGTCGTAGAAGATGTACAGCGTGCCCAGGGCGCCCGAGAGGCTGCGCTCGTAGGTCACGTACAGGTCCTTGGACAGGCGCTTGCCGAAGGTGAGCGCGGCGGCCGAGGCATCCTCGCCCGAGCCGGGGCCCTTGAACCCGATCTCGTCGAGCCCCACGCGCTTGGCGAAGTTGCCGGCACCGGCATTGCCGTTGCCCCCGAGCAGCGCCAGCGCCGCCTGTTGCAGCAACGCGGCCTCGGCGCCGCCGGCGGCACCGCTGCGGCCCAGCACCACCCAGGAGAGCTTTTCGGCGTCGGGCAGATCGGGGTCGGAATAGAGCCGCACGCGCGGCGCCTTGGCCGAGCCGGTGACCTGCACGCCGGCGCGCACGCTGATGTTCGGCCGGATGGCCAGGATGTCCAGCGCGGGGTTGTCGTACGGGCCGTTGAAGCGTGCCAGGCCCGTCTCCACATCGAGCGACTGGCCCCAGGCGCGGTAGCGGCCTTCCACGGTGCGCACCTCGCCGGTGACGCGCGGCGGCGCCCCGGCGACGGTGGCGCCGCGGATCTCCAGCTCGCCCGCCAGGCGGGTGGTGATGCCGTGGCCCTGCAGTGCGAAGTCGTCGCCCAGGTTGAGGGTGACGATGATGTCCGGCGGCTTGGCCGCTTCCACGCGGCCGGCGGCTTGGCCCGCGCGCTCGGCCTGCTTGACGGTTTCGCGGTCCTTGGCGGCGGAGCGCACGACCACGTCGGTGCCCAGGCTGGGTGCGCCGGCCTCGGGCAGGATGATGGTGGCGCGGTCGGTGGTGAGCTTGCCGCGCAGCGTGAACTGGCCCTGGCGCAGCCGCGCCTGCAGATTGCCGGACACGCTGACCTGGCGGTCGGCGCGCACCAGCACCTGCAGGGCGCGCGCTTCAGCGTCGAAGTCCATGGCGATGCCGGAGCCGGTGGCGCCGCTTCCGCCCGTGGCCCACGACACGCTGCCTTTACCGGTGAGCGTGCCGCCGTCGCGCGGGGCCGCGGTGCGGTTGCCGCTGAAGCCGGCGATGCGGGCGTTGCTGCCCTGCCCGCCGTTCACGCGGAATTCGGTGATGTCGAGCCGGTCGCCGTTCAGCGTGGCGCGCAGGCGCCCGTCCTGCAGGTCCACGCCGTCGATGAGCGAGCGCACCGACAGCTGGTCGGCGCCGAGCGTGCCGCTCCAGCGGGGGGCGGCGCGGTTGCCGGCGAGGGCGACATTGGCGTCCAGCGTGCCCTTCACGCGCCAGCCCGGCGGTGCCAGGGCGGACCACACGCCCACGTCCGGCAACTGGGCGCGCACGGTGGCGGCGAGTGGAGCATCGGCAGGCCATTGCCAGCCGCCATCGGCACGGGCCAGGCGGGTGCTGCCATCGGCCTGCACGCGGCCGGCGCGTTCGCTGTCCCATTGCACGCGGGCACGCACGGTGTCGCCTTCGGCCTGCAGCTGCACTTCGGCCTGCCGCACGCCCGCTGGCGTGCCGGGCCCTTCGCTCGTCTGCGCGCGGCCGGCGCCCTGGCCCTGGCCGCTGCTGTGCACCACCGTCGTGGTGGGCGCGGCACTGCCGGCCAGCACGCGGATGTCGCCGCTGGCGCGCCGCACGCTGGCACTGGCGCGCAGGGTGTCGCCCGCGTCCACGTCCCAGTCGCCGTCGAACACGAGGTTGCCGGCCAGGCCCAGGCGCTGCAATGCTTCCTGGCCTTGGGGGCCGAACGCTTCGGTCCAGGCCATGGGCAACCCCTGCAGGCGGCCCTGCGTGCGCAAGGCGATGGCGCCATTGGCGGCCTGGGCGAAGCGGACGGGCTCCCAGTGCAGCGTGACCTGCCCCGGCGCCGGGCCGGAGACGGTGGCCTGGCCGCCCGAGGTCTCCACCTGCAGGCTGGGCGACTGGCGCAGAGCAACGGATAGCGGCTGGTTGAACTGCACCGTCCAGGGGCCGGACAATTGCTCGTCGCGGGCCTGCGCACGCAATTCGGTGATCTGCGCGTTCCATTGCCCGGGGGCGGCCGTGCCCGCAGTGCCGCGCAGGCGCAGGTCCAGGCGGCGCCGGTCCACGCGCGCCTCGCCGTCCAGCGACAGCGTGGACTGGGGTAATCCGCCGGCCAGTTCGGCGCGCACCGCTGTGAGCCGCACGGCCATGGGTGCGGCCGAGCCGCTGGCGGGCAGGGAGACGTCGAAGCGCGGCGCGGCCAGCCGGGCCTGCCATTCGAACCGCTCGCCGGCAGCAGCGCGGGCCGTGCCTGCGGCGGCCGGGGCCAGCAGGCCGGCGGCCTGCAACTGCCGCTGAAGGGTCTGCCAGCCGCCGTTCCAGCGGGTGGTGAGCTGGGCGTCGCCCTGCATGGATGCGCCGCGCAGGGCGGTGGCCAGGCCGGGCAAGGACTCGATCCAGCGCTGCACGCGCTGCGCATCGGCCACGCGCAGCTCCAGCTGGCCGTTGCCTGCCCGGGGAGCGATCTGGCCGTCCATCTGGGCCGTTGCACCCGGCACGGTGGCCTGCAACTGTCCTTTGACCGACAGGTCGGCCGTGCCGATCTGCAACTGGCGTGCATTCACCTGCGCCTGCAGGGCATCGAGCTGCAGGCGGGCGAGCGCCAGCCGGCTGCCTTGCCAGGTGCCTTCGGTGGCCAGCCGCTCGACGCGCAAAGCTGCGGGCACGCCGGCACGCCGGGGTGCCGCGGTGCCGGTGGCGCGCAGGTCGGCGGAAAAGCGCACCAGCGGTTCGCCGTCGCCGCCTTCGCTCCGGGCCTGCGCCTGCCCGGCGACGGGGGTGGAGTCCAGGGTGCTGTAGAGGGCGCTGGGGCGAAGGCCCCGCACTTCGGCACGGCCTTCCATGGCGCGCGTGGCGGGGGTGAAGCGGCCCTGCAACGCCACGCTGCCGTTGCCGATGCGCGCAGTGGCGTCGGGCACGGTCCACTGCGTGCCGTCGAAGGCGGCCTGGGCATCGATGCTTTCCAGGGGCAGCCGGCGCTGGTCCCACGGGCCCGGCACGGCGTTGCGCAATTGGGCGCCGATGGCCCAGCCGGTGCCGGTAGCGTCGGGGGCAGCAGCGGCCGGGTCCACGCGCAGTTGCCCGCTCAGCGAAGTCACGGGGGCCTGCGGCCACAGGGCGGCCAAGTCGAGCGATTCGACATCGGCGCGCGCCTGCAGCACGGGTTGCGTAGCCCAGGGTGCGATCTCGGCCTGCACGTCGGCGCGCATCGGCTCGGCGGGTTTCGCGGGGCGGGCCGCTGGCTTGCTGGGTTTGGCGGATGGGACGGGGTTGGGGCGGGAGGCACCCGCTGCGGGCGGAGCCACTGTCAGTGGCTCGGCGGCCTGTGCCTGCAATTGGGCGGTGATCTGCAGCCGTGCGGCTGCGGTGGCCAAGTTGCCTTTGGCCTCGGCATGGGCCTTGGCTTCGATGTCGTCGCCGCCGCCCGGCGATGCCGTGCGCACGGTGCCGTCGGCCTTCAGCTCCAGCGCCATCGGCGCCTGGGCCTGCACGGTGGCCTGGCCGGAATAGTGGCCCTGGGCGAAGGCCACGCTGTCCAGCGCCAGTCGGTGGTGGGTGCCGTCGTAGCGGTAGTGGCCCGCCAGCCCCTGCGCGGTGACCGGGCTGGGCGCGGCCCAAGTGATGCTGTCCACGCGGAACGGCAGGTCGATGCGCAGCGGCAGTTCCAGCGATTGCAGCGGCTGCGGCGGCGTTTCGGGCTCGGTGCGGGGCGGGCCCTGCGGGATGATCTTGACCTCGGCCGCATGCACTTCGCCCAGCGTGAGCTGGCGCTGCAGCAAGGGCGCCAGCTGCCAGGCAATGCGCGCATCGTTGACTTCCACCGCCAGCGTGGGGCTGCTCCAGCGCAGCCAGCCGATGTGGCCGCCGGCGCGCAGCGAGCCGGTCACGTCGCGGGTTTCGAGTTGCTGGTCGGCGGGAAGGTAGCGTGCCGCGCGGTCCAGCGTGGTGGCCAGCGAGGCTTGGCCACCGGCCCACCACCAGGCCGCACCGAGGACGAGGGCGACCAGGGCCAGCAGCGCGGCAAGGGTCCAGGCGGCGATGCGCCAGCCGCGGCGGCGCCGGGGCGCGGGAACGGGGGCCGCGGCGGCGGCGTAGGGGTTTCGGGGAGGGCGCGTCGCCATGGGTCTTTCAGAGTGCGGTCAGAAGCTGAAGCCCAGCCTCAGGTGCAGCCGCAGTTGCTTGGCCTGCACGCCATAGGCCAGGTCGGCCTGCAGCGGCCCGACGGGGCTGCGCCAGCGCAGGCCGGCGCCCACGCCCACGCGCGGGTCCAGGTCGCCCGCGCGGTCGGCCACCGCGCCGGCATCGATGAACATGGCGGTTTCGAAATCGGTGCGGTTGCCTCGGAACTCGATGGGCCGCTGCCATTCGGCGCTGGCCACGGTCAGGTAGCGGCCGCCATACAGCTGGCCGTTGGAGGTGCGCGCCCCGATCTCGCGGTAGCCGTAGCCGCGCACCGTGGTGTCGCCCCCGGTCAGGAACAGCGTGGTCACCGGGATCTCGGCCGCGCGGCGCGCAAGCACTGCGCCGCCTTCGGCGCGCAGGGCCAGCCGGCTGGTGCGGGTGACGCCTTCGCCCATGTCCACGCGGCCCATGGGGTAGAACGACTGCCACCGCAGGTAGGCCCGCACGAACGGGTCGCGCTCGGGCCGCAGCGTGGTGCCCACACCCAGCTCCGCGGCCAGGCCGAAGCCCCGCGTGGGATTGGTGGTGTTGTTGAAGTAGCGGCCCGTCCAGCCGTAGTTGGCGCTGATGGCCGCGCTGGAGGGAGGCGCGTCCGTGCCCTGGCTCTTGGCGGTGTCGTGCTGCAGGAAATAGCTGCGGTCGATGTGGTCGGTGCTCTTGCTGCGGCCGCCCCGCAGGCGGCTGCTGTTGACCTCGTAGTCGCCCGTGGTCTCGCGCTGCACCTGCGCGCCGGTGAACCAGCGCCAGCCGTCCTCGCCGGGCAGGTCGGTCCAGTCGGTGGACAGCAGCTTGTTCTTGCGGTCCACCGAGACCTTGCTGACGGCGCGCCAGCCGATGCCGGGCAATTGGTTGTGGATGTGGTCCACGCTCAGCCGCGGGCCGCTGTCGGTCGACAGGCCCACGCCGAACACCACCTTCTGCAGGGGGGCCTCGCGCACCTGGGCCACCACGGGCGCGGCCTGCGGGTCGGTGCCGTCGGTTTCCAGCGAGAGGAACACGGCGTCGTAGTAGCCGCTGCTGGCCAGCCGCATCTGTGCATCGAGCAACTGGGCTTCGCTGTAGTCGGCGCCCGTGGGCAGGCGGGCGATGCGGCGCGCACCGTCGGCGCTGTAGCGCTCTCCGCCCTGCACGCGCAGCGCGCCGAAGCGGTAGGGCGGTCCGGGGTCGTAGGTCACGCCCAGCTGTGCTTCGTTGCGGTCGGCGTCGATTTCCGCGCGGCTCTTGGCGATGCTGGCGGTGGGATAGCGCGTGGCCTGCAATTGGCGCAGGCCCTGGGATTTGGCGCCGTCCCAGGCGTCCTGCGTGAAGGGCTGGCCGGGCGCGAGCGACCAGCTGCGCTGCACGCGCGCGCGTCGGTTGGCGAACTGGGGCGAATCGGCCTCGGCGCCGGTGAAATCGATGTCGGCGCGGGCCACGCGGGTCTGCGGGCCGGGCTCCACCTCCACGGTGATAGTGCGCGGCGCGCCGGTGGCGCCGGGCGTCTCCTGCATCGTGATGGTGAGCGTGGGGCTGAAATAGCCCAGGGTGCCGAGCAGTTCGCGGGCATTGGACTCGGCCGCGCCCAGCAGGCGGGTGATCTCGCTCGACTGCAGGTCGGGCAACTGGCGAAAGCGCTGCAGCTCCATGTGCCGCGTGAGGTATTCGCGCACGGCATCGGGTGCGCGCACTTCGAGCGAGAACGCATCGGGACCGGTGCCGGCACCGGCATCGGACTGGATGGTGTTGTTGTCCACCGTGCCTTCCTTGGCGCCCGGCAGCAGGCTGCAGCCCTGCAGGGCCACCAGGCTCGAAAGCAGCAACGCCGGCCACAAGGCCGGCGTCGGAAATCGTCTCGAAAAATGCGTTGCGGGGAGGGACACGTAAAAGAGGGCTTGGTGGGGCTGGAAGGGAGTGCTGCCAGGCCGTCGCATCCGGGGTGCGCAACGGCAATTGGGGGCACTATGGCCTGAAAAACGCACCGCCGCTGTCAGACAGCGGCGCGCGCTGGGTGGTCCCGGCGGTCAGGCGGTCACTTGGACAGCAGCCGCATGGTCTCTTCCAGGCCCTTGAGCGACAGCGGGTACATGCGCTGGCCCACGATCTGTTGGATGATGCCGATGCTCTGCCGGTACTGCCACACGCCCTGCGGCTCGGGGTTGATCCAGGCGAACCGGGGAAAGGCATGGATCAGGCGCTGCAGCCACTCGGCGCCGGCCTCTTCGTTGTCGTATTCCACGCTGCCGCCGGGCTGCAGGATCTCATAGGGGCTCATGGTGGCATCGCCCACGAAGATGAGCTTGTAGTCCTTGTTGTACTTGCGGATGATGTCCCAGGTCGGAAACTTCTCGGCGAAGCGGCGGCGGTTGTTCTTCCACATGAAGTCGTATACGCAGTTGTGGAAGTAGTAGAACTCCAGGTGCTTGAACTCCGTCTTCACCGCGGAAAAGAGCTCTTCCACGCGCTGCACGTGCTCGTCCATGGTGCCGCCCACGTCCATGAGCAGCAGCACCTTCACGTTGTTGTGGCGCTCGGGGACCATCTTGATGTCCAGGTAGCCCGCATTCGCCGCCGTGCTGCGGATGGTGTCCGGCAGATCCAGCTCCATCTCGTGCCCTTCGCGAGCGAACTTGCGCAGCCGCCGCAGCGCCACCTTGATGTTGCGCGTGCCCAGTTCCTGCGTGTCGTCGTAGTCCTTGTAGGCGCGCTGGTCCCACACTTTCACGGCGCTCTTGTTCTTGCCCGCGCCGCCGATGCGCACGCCCTGCGGGTTGTAGCCGCCGTGGCCGAACGGGCTGGTGCCGCCCGTGCCGATCCACTTGTTGCCGCCCTCGTGGCGCTCCTTCTGCTCTTCCAGGCGCTTCTTGAGCGTCTCCATCAACTCGTCCCAGCCCATCTTCTCGATGGCGGCCTTCTGCTCGGGCGTGAGCTCGCGCTCCAGGATCTTGCGCAGCCAGTCGGCAGGGATGTCCTTGCGGAAGTCGGCCACCATCTCCACGCCCTTGAAATAGGCGCCGAAAGCCCGGTCGAACTTGTCGAAGTGCTTCTCGTCCTTCACGAGCACGGTGCGCGCGAGGTGGTAGAAGTCGTCCAGGCTCCAGGCGTCGTCCGAGTTCGGACCCACCACGCCGGCCTGCAGGGCCTCCAGCAGGGTGAGGTATTCCTTCACCGACACCGGCAACTGGCCGGCGCGCAGGGTGTAGAAGAAGTCGATCAGCATGGGTTGAAGCCTTTTAGCCCTCTGGCGCTTATTCCACTAGGGCGTGCTGCTGCAAAAGGTATAGCAATTGGGCTTTGGCTTCCGGCCATTCGCCCGAGCGCATGCTGTACATCACCGTGTCGCGGATGGTGCCGTCGCGGCGCAGCGCGTGGCCGCGCAGCACGCCGTCTTTTTTTGCACCCAGGCGCTCGATGGCGCGCTGCGAGGCGAAGTTGTAGTTGTCGGTGCGCCAGCCCACCACGTGGCAGCCCAGCGTGTCGATGGCGTGGCCCAGCAGCAGCAGCTTGCACGTGGTGTTGACATGCGTGCGCTGCACACTCTTGGCATACCAGGTGAAGCCGATCTCCACCCGCTTCACGGCCGGCACGATGTCGTGGTAGCTGCTGGTGCCCAGCACTTTGCCGGTGTCTTCCTGCACCACGGCGAAGGCGAAGCGGTGGCCTTGCTCGCGGCCGGCCAGGGCGGTCTCGATGTAGGCGCGCACGTCCTGCGGCTCGGGGACGGAGGTGATGCGCAGCGTCCACAGCGCGCCATCGGTGGCCGCGGCGCGCAGGCCCTCTTCATGCGACAGCGCGAGGGGCTCCAGGCGGATGCCGCGATCGCGCAGGGTGACGGGTTCGACGAAAGCCATGGAAAGAATCACTCCTTGTCGCTAGGTGCGCGGCTGGCGCGCCAGCGCCGTGCCGCCTGCAGGCCGAAGCCGCCGCCCAGGCCCACGAGGGCGATGCCCGCCAGGCTGGACGGGCCGTAGCCCGAGGTGAAGATGTCGAAGCCCAGCAGGTGGCCGATCCAGTAGCCCGCGAGCGCGCCGCCCACGAAGCCCACGGCGTCGGACAGGCCTTCCATCAGCAGGCGGCGTGCGCTGCTCATCTCGGGCCCTTCATCGGTTGCGCTGGTTCATGAAGACCAGCTTCTCGAACAGGCCCACGTCCTGTTCGTTCTTGAGCAGGGCACCCACCAGCGGCGGCACGGCGACCTTGTGGTCGGCGCTTTGCAGGGCTTCGAGCGGAATGTCTTCGGCCACGAGCAGCTTGAGCCAGTCGATGAGCTCGCTGGTGGACGGCTTCTTCTTGAGGCCCGGCAGTCCGCGCACGTCGTAGAACGTCTTCATCGCCACGGCGAGCAGTTCGGCCTTGAGCGTGGGAAAGTGCACGTCGACGATCTTGCGCATCGTCTCGGCTTCGGGGAACTTGATGTAGTGGAAGAAGCAGCGGCGCAGGAACGCGTCGGGCAGCTCTTTTTCGTTGTTGGACGTGATGAAGACCAGCGGCCGGTGCTTGGCGCGGATGAGTTCGCGCGTCTCGTAGCAGTAGAACTCCATGCGGTCGATCTCGCGCAGCAGGTCGTTCGGGAATTCGATGTCGGCCTTGTCGATCTCGTCGATCAGCAGCGCCACGGGCTGGTCGGCGGTGAAGGCCTGCCACAGCACGCCCTGCACGATGTAGTTGCGGATGTCCTTCACGCGCTCGCTGCTGTCGGCATCGCCCAGCTGGCTGTCGCGCAGGCGGCTTACGGCGTCGTATTCGTACAGCCCCTGCTGCGCCTTGGTGGTGGACTTGATGTGCCACTGCAGGAGCGGCATGCCCAGCTCGCGCGAGACCTCTTCGGCCAGCATGGTCTTGCCGGTGCCGGGCTCGCCCTTGACGAGCAGCGGGCGCTGCAAGGTGATGGCCGCATTCACTGCGAGCATCAGGTCCTGGGTGGCAACGTAACTCTGTGAGCCTTGGAATTTCATGGGCCGTAAATAGGGTAATCGTTGATAAAAGGCCTGGAAAGGCGCTGGCTATAATCGTTTTCTGCCCGAGCACCGACAAACTTCCACGAGATTGTGCGCGCAAAATGAACAAGAAGTTGACCACGATATTTGCCCTGGCTGTCGCTTGCGTGACCGCGGTTTCGCAGGCCCAGGAGACCAAGGGCGATGCCAAGGCGGGCCAGGGCAAGGTCGCCATGTGCATCGGTTGCCACGGCATTCCGGGCTACCAGGCCAGCTTTCCCGAAGTGCACAAGGTGCCCATGATTTCGGGGCAGGGTGAGCGTTACATCGCCTCGGCCCTGAACGCCTACAAGAAGGGCGACCGCAAGCATCCGACCATGCGCGGCATTGCCGACTCGCTCACCGACCAGGACATCGCCGATGTGTCCGCGTACTACGCGGCCCAGGTGCGCGAGGGAGCCAACCTGCCGGCCAAGCCCACGCGCGAGCCGAGCGTGCAGGTGGCGCAGCTGCTGCAAAAGGGCGCCTGCGTGTCCTGCCACGGCGATAACTTCGCCAAGCCCATCGATCCGTCGTATCCCAAGATTTCAGGCCAGCATGCGGACTATCTGTTCGTGGCGCTCAAGGCCTACAAGGCCGACCCGAACAACGCGCACCTGGGCCGCTCCAACGCCATCATGGCGGGCATTGCCAAGCAGTTCACGAATGCCGAACTGAAGGCGCTGGCGGGTTACATCGGTTCGCTCGACGGCGAGCTGCAGGTGGTGCCGCAGTCGCGTTTTCGCTGACCGTCGCGCGCCGGGGCCTCGCCTCGCGGCTGTCCATCTCAACCCGCCTTCTGGCGGGTTTTTCTTTGGCTGGAAGATGGCACAGGCCATGCCCCGGGGCGGGTGCGCAGCAGGGCCGATGGAGGTCCGGATCGGCGTGGAGGGGCGTTATATTTTGGTGTGCCCTGTCTTTCGTTCCATCCCATCAACGCATCTCCATGAGGCCAACGCATGAGCATTTCCGTCGCCGGTCGCCAACTACAGAATTCCTCTGCCTTGTCGGAGTCGGGGCGGCACGCCCTGGCCTTCGTGGACGGCGGTCCGCAATGGCTGGACTGGGCCATCGCTTCGCCCGGGGCCCATTACCACTTCCCCGATGAGACCGCCCTGCTGGATGGCACGCAGAAAGGCCTGCACGGGTCTCCCATGGCGCTGCTGCCCCGCTTGGGGCTGGCGGTCAGCCCGGTCAAGCTGATGACGCTGGGGTTGAGCGACCTTCGTACCTTGGCGCTTGCCGAAGCCGGCGATGCCGGCCCTGCGGTGGTCGCGCAGGTCCAGCGCGTCCTGCAAGAGCATCGGCTGCTCACCGCCGCGGACCTGCGCAACGCGCAGGCGTTCCTGGCCTCGCTGGGCGTGGCGGGGGCCCCGGTGTTGCAGTGCATCGATTTCATGGACTGGGTGGCGCTGTGCGAATTGCCGGGCGGATCCTTTGGCGGGCCCGCGCCCTCGCAGCCGCTGCAGTCGGAGGCCGCGACATTCGGCGTGGACCAGGCGCGCACGCCCCGCGAGTTCGCCGACTACTACCGCGTCTATCTGCACCTGGCGGCCCATCTGCCCGGCCTTGCGCAGGCGTCCGCGGCACAACGCAGCGAGGCGGCGCAAGCGGCGCTCTATGCCTTGCTACCAGCACTTCTCGGTGCGCTCGATGGTCCGGTGCTGAGTGCGGTGCCGACGTCTCCGGCGGAGGTGCGGATGGCGGTGCACAACTGGCTGGCAATGGGCAGGCGCATCGGCTTTTCCCGGGCGTCCGAGGGTGTTCGGTGCATCGTCGAGGGCGCCAGGTACCGGGGTGAAACCGGCGCGGCGGCCGCGCGGATCGTCGACACGGCCCTTCAGCAGGCGATGGCGGTGCTGGCCGCGAATGACCTGCGGTCGGCGCGGCTGGGCCAGGACGGGGCGACGATGGCCGCGCCGGTCGGCCCTGCGAACGCGCAGGTCGAGTTGCAGGTGTCCAGCGCTGGCCTCGTTTCCCTGACGCGCGTCGGCGGCACGGACGCATAGCCACCGCTGCAGGCCCGTCCGGGGCCCTGCGGGGTTCTCATTCGCGCGGGGACAGGTCCATGAGCTCCAGTGGTGCCGGCCGGCCGAATTGGTAGCCCTGGGCCTGGGCGCAGCCCATGGCGCGCAATTGGCGGGCCTCGCCCTCGGTTTCCACGCCCTCGGCCACCACGGCCACGCCGAACCCCTTGGCGATGTGGAGCACGGCGGTCACGATGGCCGCGTCCTGGGGCGAATGCAGCAGGTTGCGCACGAAACGCTGATCGATCTTCAGGCAATCGAACGGCAGCCGGCTCAGGTAGGCCAGCGAGGAATACCCCGTGCCGAAATCGTCGATGGCGATCTTCACGCCCAGCGCGCGGATGGCGGCCAGGCGTGCCTGCGTCACGCCGTCGTCCTCGATCAGCACCGATTCGGTCAACTCCAGCGTGAGGTGGTCCGGCGGAAGCCCGCTGTCGCGCAGCACCTGCTGCAGCGTGGCGGGGAAGTCCGACTGGATGAGCTGGCGCGCCGACACGTTCACGTGGATGTCGAAGCCCTCCGGCAGGCGGGGCAGTTGGTCCGCAATGGCCTGCGTGGCCGCGCGCAGCACCCAGTCGCCCAGGGCCAGGATGAGGTCGGATTCCTCGGCGATGGGAATGAACGTGCCGGGCGGCACCAGACCGCGCGTGGGGCTGTTCCAGCGCACCAGGGCTTCCGCCCCTGTGACGCGCCCACTGGCCAGGTCGATCACGGGCTGGTAGTGCACGAGGAACTGGCCTTTTTCCAGCGCCTGACGCAGTTCGATGGCCAGCCGCGTGCGCTCCATCGACTGCTCGACCATGCTGGGCTCGAACACCACGCACTGGTTGCGGCCGCGCCGCTTGGCCTCGCCCAGCGCGATGCTGCCGTTGCGCAGCCATTCCGCCAGATGCTCGCCCGCCAGCGAGCCCGCGACCACGCCCACCGAGGCATTGAGCATGACCTCGTCCGCCCCCACGGAAAACGGGGTGGAGAACAGGCCCAGCACGGCCTTGCCGATGGTGTCTTCCGCCACCGCGTGCCCGTCCAGGTGCAGCAGCGCGAATTCGTCGCCGCCGAGTCGCGCCATCAGCACGGTGGCTGGCAGGTGCTGGCGCATGCGCTCCGCGATGGCCTGCATCAGCCGGTCGCCGGTGCCGAAGCCCACGCTGTCGTTGATGGCGCGAAACGCATCCAGCCCCACCAGGCTCAGCACGGCCCAGCGCGGGGATTTCCAGTCGGCTTTCTCCAGCAGGCCGCGCCGGGTGAGCAGGCGGGTGAGGGGGTCGCTCAGCAACTGCTCGCGCATCTGCTGGAAGGACTGGCGCAGCCGGTCGGCCATCTGGTTGAAGGCCTGGATGAGCGTCGTGGTCTCGCGCAGCGCGCTGGCGTGCGGCAGCAGGCCCGGTTCCCAGTCGCCGCGCGACAGGCGGTTGGCGGCGTCGGCCGTGAGCAGGATGGGGCGCGCCACGCGCTGCACCGCCCACAGCCCCAGCAGCAGCCCGAGCAGGGCGATGCCGCTCGCCGCCAGAATGGAACGGCGGCTGATGACGCGCGTGTCGCCCAGCAGGTCGGACTCTGGGAGCAGCACGACGATGCGCCAGTCGATGCCGGGCTGCTGCGTGAACGGGGTCACGCGGGCGAAGTAGCGCTCGCCGTTGTATGCGAACTGAAAATCGATGCCCGCATCGGAGCGGGCGTGGGGCAGGGCGGCGGCGGCGGCGCGGATGGGCGCGCTGGCGCTCCGGCCGGCGGTGAGCCGCTCGCGCTCTCCGCCGCGCGGGGCGGGCTGCTCCGACAGCACCGAGCCTCCCTCGGACTGCGCCACCAGCCGCTGCTCCGTGTCCAGGATGAAGATGTGGCCGTTCCCGCGCAAGGGGTCGTCCCGCAGGAACTGGTTGAGCGTGTCCAGGCGCACATCGGCCTCCATCACGCCCACCATCTGGCCGCTGGCGATCACGGCGGAGGCCGCCGAGATGGTCACATCGGCGCGCTCTCCGGCCGTGGTGTAGATCGGCGACCAGCCCGCCTGCCCGGACCGGGCCACGGGCACGTACCAGGGCCGTGTGCGCGGATCGTAGCCGCGGAACGAGGCCGACACCGCGTCGGGCGTGCCGCTCTGGTACACGTGCATCAGGCCCTCGGTGGAGCGGTCCTTGAGGATGAGCCGAAAGCCGTCCGCCTCGCGGCGCATGCCGGTGTATTCGCCGTCACGGCTGCCGAAGCTCAGCAGGCTGATCTGTCGCTCGTCGCGGTACAGGGCATCGAACACGGCGCGCAGGTGTTCGTGGATGGGCCGCATGTCGCCCGGCTGGTACAGGCCGTGGCGGCCGATGGCATCGGCGATGTCGCGCTGGATTTCGAAGGGCCGCGAGAGAAAGCGCGACAGCCGGTCCCGGGCGGTGAGCGTCACCGCGTCCAGCAGCCGCACGCTTTCCTGGTCGATCAGGTGGCCGATCTGCCGCTGCTGGGTGAAGGCATGCAAGGCCACGGTGGCCGCGAACAGCACGGCGAACGGGACGGCAATGGCGGTGCGCAGAGAAATCTGCCACCGGCGCATGTCAGGCCCCCTGGTCGGGTGCGAGGGCACCGCGGGTCCGTGGGCACCGTGCAGGGTACGGCCTGGCCCACAGCGCCACCGCGGCGGGCGACGCTGCCGGCCGGTCAGCGATCTGGAGGGCGGTTCTGGACATGGCGGCGTGCGGCAGGCGGTGAGCCCTCAGTCCCGGGTGGCGCGCCGCTGCACGCAGGCGACATATGCATCGCCATCGGGCGGGCGGCCGGAACGCTGGCTTTCCCACAGCATCTGTCCCAGGCATTCCATGGCGGCATGGTGCGCATCGAGCAGCGAGTCCTTGCGGGCGGCCAGCAGTTCGACCGCCTGGCGGATGCCGCGGGGCTGGTCGATGCTGCACTGCTCGCTGATCGACAGGTGCATGGACAGATGCAGGAAGGGGTTGGTGCGGTCCGGCGTCTCGTCGTAGTTGCGGGCCAGGGCTGCATCGACATCGGCCAGATCGGCGTGGTATTCGGGGTGCTCTGCGATCCACAGGCTGGCCAGGGTCTCGATGGCTTCCATGGGCTGGCCGGCCTGGGATTTGGCGTACACGGCGCAGAAAAAGCGCCGCACATCGGCTTGGGACGGATTGAACATGGCAGCCAGCGTAGCACGGGCAAAGCGGGTTTCAGGCAGGGGTTGCACGGGAGGAAACCGTGCATTCCGGCATGCGGTGCGCCGCTGCGCCCCGCATCGCCGGCGCGGCCGGCTGCAAGCTGTCAGAAGGTCTCCCAGTCGTCGGCGTTGTGCTTGCCGCCTGCTGCGGGCGCTGCTGCTGCGGCGGCGGGGGGCGCGGCGATGGCGCGGGGCTTCGGGGCGGGGGCCGTGGGGGCCGCGGGGGCCTTGCCCGCCGGCGCTTTGGCGGCGGGAGCCGACAGCCGGGAGGGCGCGGTCTTGGGCGTGGGCCGGGCTGCTGTGGCCGCCTGTGCGGGCAAGGCGGCCGTCGGGCGAACCGGCGCCGAGGCAGGCGGGGCCATTACCGCAGGGCGCGGCGCTGCCATGCCGCTGCCGGGGGCCAGCTTGAACACGGCCACGGCCTGCACCAGTTGGTCCGCCTGCACGCGCAGGCCCGAGGCTGCGGCCGCGCTTTGCTCGACCAGGGCGGCGTTCTGCTGGGTGGCCTGGTCCATCTGCACCACGGCTTCGCCGACCTGGGCGACGCCATCGCTCTGCTCGCGGCTGGCCGCGCTGATCTCGCCCACGATGGCGGTCACCCGGCGGATGGAGGTCACCACCTCCTGCATGGTGGCACCGGCCTGGTCCACCAGGGCCGTGCCCTGTTCCACGCGCTCCACGCTGGCGCTGATGAGGTTCTTGATTTCCTTGGCGGCATCGGCCGAGCGTCCGGCCAGGCTGCGCACCTCGCTGGCCACCACGGCGAAGCCGCGCCCCTGCTCGCCCGCGCGGGCGGCTTCCACGGCGGCGTTGAGCGCCAGGATGTTGGTCTGGAAGGCAATGCTGTCGATCACGGAGATGATGTCCGAGATCTTGCGCGAGCTGTCGTTGATGCCCTTCATGGTGTCCACCACCTGGTTGACCACCTCGCCGCCCTTCACCGCAACGTCGCTCGCATCCTGCGCGAGTTGGTTGGCCTGGCGGGCGTTGTCGGCGTTCTGGCGCACGGTGCTGCCCAGTTCCTCCATGGACGCGGCCGTCTCTTCCAGGGCCGAGGCCTGCTGCTCGGTGCGCTGGCTCAGGTCATTGTTGCCCTGGGCGATCTCCGCGCTGGCGGTGGCCACGCTCTCGGCATTGCCGCGCACGGTGCCCACGGTCTGCACCAGGTTGCTCTGCATGCGCTGCAGGGCAGTCAGCAGGGCACCGGTTTCGTCCCTGGATTGGGAAACGATCGGCACGCTCAGGTTGCCGTCGGCCACGCGGTCGGCGGCGTCCACGGCGTCCTGCAAGGGGGCCGTGACGGAACGCGTGATGAAGAAAGCGCAGACCGCACCGATCAGCGCGGCGATGAGCGCCACGGCCCAGACGATCATGCGGGCACTGAGGTACGCGGCGTGGGTTTTTGCGCCACCTTCCTGCATGTTCTTTTCTTGAAGGTCCACCATCTTCTTCAGCGTGGCCAGATAGGTGCCCTGCAAGGCGAATCGGGGGCCGAACAGCAGCTGCCGCGCCTCGTCTTTCTGGTTTTGCAGGCCGAGTACCGCCACCTCCTGGCTGAAGGCGACGTAGGCTGCGCGCTGGGTCTTGATGTCCTGGATGAGGGCACGTTCTTCCGCGGTGTCGGCCAATTTTTCCAGCGTTTCGATGATCGCTGCGCCCGCGGTGCCGTTTCTGTCCAGCGTCGCCTTGTGGGGCGCCATCGACTGTTCGTCGGGCAGGATGATGAGGTTGCGTACCACGCGTGCCGTGTCCATGGTGAGGTAGGACAGCTGCTGGCTGGCCGCGGCCTTGGGGTACAGGTCGGTGATGAGTTGCTGCGAGCCTTCGTCCTGGTCGGCGAGGCGGAACAGGCTCATGCCGGTGATGATTGCCATGAGCAGGAGCACCACGCCGAAGCCGAGGCCCAGGCGCACGCCCAGTTTGAGATTTTTCATGGAAGGGACTTCCTGGAAATGACCGATTGGAGAGATGGCAACAGCAAGCTGCCTATTTGTCATTAATCGTAACCACTAATTGCCAGGGGCCCTGGGCGCCGCCTGTTTTTTGGCGGCTGCGCCGGCCGGTTGTGGGAAAAATTCCACAGCGGCCGGCGTGTCAGCGGCGGGTGCCCAGCGTGCGCGAGATGGCTTCGGCCGCCTTGAGCAGGGCCGGCAGTAACTCGGTCTGCATCATCTCGGCGCTGGTCCGGTTGGCCTGCCCGCTGATATTGAGCGCCGCCACCGTCTCCCCGGCCCGGTTGCGCAGCGGCGCGGCGACCGAGATCAGGCCCTCTTCCAGTTCCTGGTTGATCAGGCACCAGCCCTGCGCGCGGGCCTGGCGCACGGCAGCGAGCAGGGCGTCGTCGTCCAGCAGGGTGTGGGGTGTGAGCCGCTGGCGCGGCACCTTCGGCAGCAGCGCCACCACGTCGGCATCGGGCTGGCCGGCCAGCAGCACGCGGCCCATCGACGTCCAGAAGGCGGGCAGGCGAGAGCCCACGCCCAGGTTGGTGCTCATGATCTTGTGGGTGTGCACGCGCAGCACGTAGACGATGTCGCTGCCGTCCAGCACGGCGGCCGAGCAGGATTCGTGCACCTGGTCCACCAGCGCTTCCATCGTCGGCTCGGCCAGATCCCAGATCGGCATGGACGACAGGTAGGCAAAGCCCAGGTCCAGGATGCGCGGGGTCAGCCGGAACAGCCGCCCATCGCTTTCCACGTACCCGAGCGTCTGCAAGGTGAGCAGGATGCGCCGCGCCCCGGCGCGCGTGAGGCCCGTGCGGGCCGCCACTTCGCTCAGCGTCTGCTGCGGCGCGGTGGCGCTGAACGAGCGGATCACCTCCAGCCCACGGGCGAACGACTGCACATAGCTGTCGCCCGGCCTAGGGTTATCACCAGTCTCCGCGGGGGTATCGCTCATAAGCATTTGGTCCTAAAATTCATTATACGAACATTTGTTCTATATGCGAACAAATGCCCAGCCGCTCCGGCGGGACCCGAATTCTCACCTTTAGGCTTCTCCTTTCCCCATGATCAACAAGATTGCGGATTCCGTGGCCCAGGCCCTGTCGGGCATTCAGGATGGCGCCACCGTGCTGATCGGCGGCTTCGGCACCGCCGGCATTCCCGGCGAACTGATCGACGGGCTGATCGAGCAGGGCGCGCGCGACCTCACCGTGGTGAACAACAACGCCGGCAACGCCGAAGCGGGTCTGGCCGCGCTGCTCAAGGCCGGGCGGGTGCGCAAGATCATCTGCAGCTTTCCGCGCCAGGTGGACAGTCACGTGTTCGACGGCCTGTACCGCTCCGGCCAGCTGGAGCTGGAACTGGTGCCCCAGGGCAACCTGGCCGAGCGCCTTCGCGCGGCCGGGGCGGGCATCGGCGCCTTCTTCTGCCCCACGGGCTACGGCACGGAACTGGCCAAGGGCAAGGAAACGCGCGAGATCGGCGGCAAGCAGTACGTGCTGGAGTACCCCATCCAGGGCGACGTGGCGCTGATCAAGGCCGAGCGGGGCGACCGCTGGGGCAACCTCACCTACCGCATGTCCGCCCGCAACTTCGGCCCCGTCATGGCCACCGCCGCGCGGCGCACCGTGGCCACGGTGCACGAGGTGGTGGAGCTGGGCGCGCTCGACCCCGAGGCCATCGTCACGCCCGGCATCTACGTGAGCCACGTGGTGCGGATCGACCGCGTGGCCACGCAGGCCGGCGGTTTCAAGAAGTCAGCATGAAAATGGCCCCCAGCGCAACAGGAGCTAGCGTGAGTAGCTATCAAAGAAGAAGCAAAGACGAACTGGCCGCCCGCGTGGCGCAGGACATCCACGACGGTGCCTACGTCAACCTGGGCATCGGCCAGCCCACGCTGGTGGCCAACCACATTCCACCGGGCCGCGAAGTCATCCTGCAAAGCGAGAACGGCATCCTGGGCATGGGCCCGGCGCCGGCCGCGGGCGACGAGGACTACGACCTCATCAACGCCGGCAAGCAGCCCGTCACGCTGCTGGCGGGCGGTGCGTACTTCCACCATGCCGACAGCTTCGCCATGATGCGCGGCGGCCACCTGGACATCTGCGTGCTGGGCGCCTTCCAGGTCAGCGCCACGGGCGACCTGGCCAACTGGAGCACGGGCGAGCCCGGCGCCATCCCCGCCGTGGGCGGCGCCATGGACCTGGCCATCGGTGCCAAGCAGACCTGGGTGATGATGGACCTGCTCACCAAGCAGGGCCAGTCCAAGGTCGTGCCGCAATGCACCTACCCGCTGACCGGCATCGGCTGCGTCAAGCGCATCTACAGCGACCTGGCCACGCTGGCCTGCACGCCCGAGGGCCTGGTGCTCATCGATGCCGTGCCGGGCCTCGACCATGCCGAACTCGAACGCCTCGTGGGCCTGCCCATCCGGCCGGCGCACGCCTGACACCGGCCGCCGCGGCACCTTTCCCGACACACACCCTGGAGACAAAAACCATGACGCAAGCCTTCATCTGCGACGCCATCCGCACGCCCTTCGGCCGCTACGGCGGTGCCCTGTCCAGCGTGCGCACCGACGACCTGGGCGCCATCCCGCTCAAGGCGCTGATGGCCCGCAACCCGAACGTGGACTGGGCCGCCGTGGTGGACGTGCTCTACGGCTGCGCCAACCAGGCCGGCGAAGACAACCGCAACGTCGCCCGCATGTCCGCGCTGCTGGCCGGCCTGCCGATCGACGTGCCCGGCGCCACCATCAACCGCCTGTGCGGCTCGGGCCTGGACGCCGTGGGCACGGCCGCGCGCGCCATCAAGTCCGGCGAAGCGGGCCTGATGATCGCCGGAGGCGTGGAGAGCATGAGCCGCGCCCCCTTCGTGATGCCGAAGGCCGAAACCGCCTTCAGCCGCGCCAATGCGGTGTACGACACCACCATCGGCTGGCGCTTCGTCAACAAGCTCATGAAGGCGCAGTACGGTGTGGATTCGATGCCCGAGACGGCCGAGAACGTGGCCGACGACTACGGCATCGAGCGCGAAGCGCAGGACCGCATGGCCCTCGCCAGCCAGCGCAAGGCCGTGGCCGCCCAGCAGGCCGGCCATCTGGCGCGCGAGATCACGCCCGTGCAGGTGCCGCAGAAGAAGGGCGAGCCCGTCACCGTGGACAAGGACGAGCACCCGCGCGAGACCAGCCTGGAGGCGCTGGCCAAGCTCAAGCCCGTCGTGCGCGAAGGCGGCACGGTGACGGCCGGCAACGCCAGCGGCGTGAACGACGGCGCCTGCGCGCTGCTGCTGGCCGATGAGGCGAGCGCCGCCCGGCACGGCCTCACGCCAAAGGCCCGCGTGGTCGGCATGGCCACGGCCGGCGTGGCCCCGCGCGTGATGGGCATCGGACCCGCGCCGGCCACGCAGAAGGTGTTGCAACTGACGGGCCTCACGCTCGATCAGCTCGATGTGATCGAACTCAACGAAGCCTTCGCCGCGCAAGGCATCGCCGTGCTGCGCCAACTGGGTCTGCAGGACGACGACGCGCGCGTGAACGCCTGGGGCGGCGCCATCGCGCTGGGCCATCCGCTGGGCGCCAGCGGCGCGCGCCTGGCCACCACGGCCGTGAACCGCCTGCATGCCACGGGGGGGCGCTACGCGCTGGCCACCATGTGCATCGGCGTGGGGCAGGGCATCGCCGTGGTGCTTGAACGCGTCTGATCGGCCCGCTGCGAAACCCCAGGAAATCAAGCCCGTGTCCACCGCCACCCTCCACACCCCCGCCGGCGCCTTCCGCGTGCGCCTCGACGGCCCCGAAGGCGCACCCGTGCTGGTGCTCTCCAACTCCCTGGGCACCACCCTGGAGATGTGGGACGCGCAAGCCGCGCGCTTCGCCACCACGCACCGCGTGCTGCGCTACGACACGCGCGGCCACGGCGCGAGCGTGGCCTCGCCCGGCCCGTACACGGTCGACCAGCTGGGCAGCGACGTGCTGGCGCTGCTCGACGCGCTGGCCATCGAGCGCGCCAGCTTCTGCGGCATCTCGATGGGCGGCCTCACCGGCCTGTGGCTGGGCGTGAATGCCCCCGCGCGGCTGGACCACCTGGTGGTGGCCAACAGCGCCGCGAAGATCGGCACGGCCGAGGGCTGGACATCGCGCGCCGCGCTGGTCCGCGAGAAGGGCACGGCGGCCATGGCCGAACTGGCCGCATCGTCGCCCAGCCGCTGGTTCACCGATGCCTTCGTGGCTGCGCAGCCCGCCGTGGTGCAGCGCGCCCAGGGCTGGATCGCCGGCATTGCCCCAGAGGGCTACGCCGCCTGCTGCGAGGCCCTTGCCCAGGCCGACCTGCGCAGCGCCATCCGTGCCATCAGCGTGCCCACGCTGCTGATCGCCGGCAGCGCCGACCCCGTGACCACGGTGGCCGATGCGCAGGCCATGCAGGCCATCATCGCGGGCGCGCAGCTGGTGCAAGTGCCGGCCTCGCACCTGTCCAACCTGGAAGCGCCGGCCGCGTTCGACGCCGCGCTGGCCGCTTTCCTGGCACGCTGAGCCGCGGGACACAGAGAGACCGAGACCGCATGGACCCGCAGCCCACCAACCCCCGCTGGCAGCACCGGCCCGCCGGCTCCACCTGGGGCGACTTCGGCCCCCATGACCAACTGGGCCGACTGAACCTGCTCACGCCCGAAAAGGTGCGCCAGGGCGTGGCCGAAGTGCAAGAGCGCCTGGCCTTCGCGCTGAGCCTGCCGCTGGACTATCCCGGCGGTAATGCCCTCAACCCCAATCGCCAGCCGCCCGTGCTGCGGCCGCTGCTGCGCAAGGGGCTGGTCAACTTCAACTGCCTGCTGGGTGCGCTGGAGCCGGGCCGCACCGACGTGCTGTCGGACGACCTGGCCATCCTGCACCTGCAGTACTCCACGCAGTGGGATGGCCTGGCGCACGCGGGCTCGATGTTCGACGCCAATGGCGACGGCCTGCCCGAAGCGCTGTACTACAACGGCTATGCCGCCGGCCGCGACATCGTGGGCCCGGAAGACGTGCGCGATGCCGGCGTGCCCGCCGCGCCGGGCGCGGCCACCAGCACCTCGGCCGCGCATGCGCTGGGCATCGAGGGCATGGCCCGCACGGGCGTGCAGGGGCGCGGCGTGATGATCGATCTGCGCGCGCACCTGGGCGATGCCCGCACCGTGGTCGGCTACGACACGCTGATGCGCGTGCTGGAGGCCGACGGCGTGGCGGTGGAGCCGGGCGACATCGTCTGCCTGCACACGGGCTTTGCCGACGTGGTGCTGGGCATGCGCAGGCACCCCGATCCGGCCGTGCTGGCGGACCGCTGCGCCGTGCTGGACGGGCGCGACGACAGGCTGCTGCAATGGATCACCGACAGCCAGCTCGCCGCCATCGCCGCCGACAACTACGCCGTCGAGGCCTTCCCCGCCAAGGCGGGCCCGGCCTGCTGCGCGGCGCTGCCGCTGCACGAACACTGCCTGTTCAAGCTGGGCGTGCACCTGGGCGAGCTGTGGCACCTGACGCCGCTGGCCGCGTGGCTGCGCGCGCGCCACCGCTCGCGATTCCTGCTGACGGCACCGCCGCTGAATTTGCCCGGGGCCATCGCCTCGCCCGTGACGCCGGTCGCCACCGTCTGAAGCCCTGACCGTCACCCCGTTCCGCGCAGTGCGCACTGCGCGGAAATCCATCCCCTGAAGCCGGGTGACCGGCGTTTGCAATGTGCCGGACCGCCGTGCACACGGAGACTGTTGTGCCTTTCATCATCGAGACCTTCGACAAGCCCGATCACCAGCACGTGCGCCAGGCCACGCGGGCCGCGCACTTGGCGTTCCTCGACCAGCACAAGGCCCTGCTGCTGGCCTGCGGCGCCAAGCTGGCCGACGACGGCAAGGATCTGGGGGGCGGCCTCTACGTGGTGGCGCTCGATTCGCGCGAAGAGGCCCAGCGCTTCATCGAATCCGACCCGTTCCACGCCGCGGGCCTGTTCGAGCGCGTCACGCTCACGCGCTGGCGCAAGGCCTACGTCGATGGGCAGAGCTACCTGTAATCCCCACGCGCCCCTGCATTCCCTGAAGAAGAAAGACCTTCCATGACCACTGCACCCGCACGCGAGCGCGTTCTCATCACCGGCGGCGGCGCCGGCATCGGCGCGGCGACGGCCGAGCGCTGCCGCGCCGACGGCTATGAGCCCGTCATCATCGACCGCGCGATCGCCCACGTGCCCGGCGGCATCCAGGCCGACCTGTCCGACACCGCCGACACCGCACGGGCACTGCAGCAAGCGCTGGCGGGCGGGCCCATCACGCGCCTGGTCAACAACGTGGGCATCGTGGTGCCTGCCGAAGCCGCGGATCAGACGCTGGAACAATTCGACCTCGCCGTGGCGCTGAACCTGCGCTGCGCGCTGCAGTGCATGCAGGCGCTGCTGCCAGGCATGCAGGCGGCGGGCTTCGGGCGCATCGTGAACATGTCCTCCCGCGCCGCATTGGGCAAGGAGCTGCGCACCGCGTATTCGGCTACCAAGGCCGGCCTGATCGGCATGACGCGCGTGTGGGCGCTGGAGCTGGGCCGCCACGGCGTGACGGCCAACGCCATCGGCCCCGGCCCCATCCGCACCGAGCTGTTCGACCGCGCCAACCCGCCCGATGCGCCGCGCACCAAGGCCATCATCGACTCGGTGCCCGTCAAGCGCGTGGGCACGCCGGACGACGTGGCGCATGCCGTGTCCTATCTGCTCGACGCGCGCAGCGGCTTCGTCACCGGCCAGGTCTTGTACGTCTGCGGTGGCATGACCGTGGGCGTGGCCGGGGTCTAGCGCTTTCTCCTCGCGTTTTCTCAAAACCTCACAACACCAAAGAGACAATTTCCATGTCGAAAATCACCGCCTTCTTCACCGAACTGATGCGGCGCTACCTGCCCGATCCGTTCGTCTTCGCGATCATGCTCACGCTGCTGACCATGGCGCTCGCCTTCGGGGTGGAAAACCGCCCCATCAACGCCGTGGTGCAGGACTGGGGCAAGGGCTTCTGGAGCCTGCTGGCCTTCACCACGCAGATGGCGGTGATCCTGGTGATGGGCTACGTGCTGGCGGCCGCGCCCATCGTGGACCGCTTTCTCGACCGCATCGCCTCGCACGTGCACACGCCGCGTCAGGCCATCATCGTCGCCACCATCGTGGGCTGCGTGGGCAGCTACCTCAACTGGGGCTTCGGCCTGGTGATCGGCGGCATCATGGCGCGCAAGCTGGCGCTCAAGGTCAAGGGCGTGCACTACCCGCTCATCATCGCGGCGGCGTACACAGGCTTCACCATGTACAGCCTGGGTTTCTCGGCCACCATCCCCGTGCTCATCTCCACCAAGGGCCACGCGTTCGAAAGCACCATGGGGCTGATCCCGCTCACGCAGACGATCTTCTCCGCGCCCATCCTGCTGACCAGCCTGGCCGTGCTCATCGCACTGCCGCTGCTCAACGCCACCATGCACCCCAAGAAGGGCGAGCCGGTCGTGGAACTGGACCCGGCCACCGTGGCCGACACCAAGCCCGCCAGTGCCGAACACCTGCTGGGCGACGAGAAGACGCTGGCCTGGCGCCTGAACAACAGCCGCGTGCTGAGCCTGCTGATCGGCCTGTACGGCATGGCGTACGTGGCCATGCACTTCATCCAGGGCGGCAACCTCGACCTGAACATGATCAACTTCTTCATCCTGTTCCTGGGGGTGCTGCTGCTGGGCACACCGATGAAGTACGTGGAGAAGGTCAACGAAGGCGTGAAGACCATCGGCGGGATCATCCTGCAGTTCCCGTTCTACGCCGGCATCATGGCCATCATGCACGGCTCGGGCCTGGTGGAGTCCATCGCGCACGTGTTCGTGAGCGTCTCCACCGCCGACACGCTGCCGCTGTGGGGCCTGGTGAGTTCGTTCGTCATCAACTTCTTCGCGCCTTCGGGCGGCGGGCACTGGGTGCTGCAGGGCCCGTTCATGATCAACGCGGCCACCACGCTGGGCGCCTCGCAGGCGCAGACCGCCATGTCGGTGATGCTGGGCAACGGCTGGAACGATCTGGTGCAGCCGTTCTGGATCCTGCCGGCGCTGGCGCTGTCCAAGCTCAAGCTGAAAGACATCATGGGCTACACGGTGGTCTCCATGCTGCTGGTGGGCGCGATCTACGCCGTGACCATGCTGGTCTGGCCGCACCTCTGACCGCAGGCGCCTCTCTTTCTTTCCTTTCCATCCCTTTCCCTTTTTGTTTTCAAGGAGCAACCGATGCTGTTCATGGCTGAAATGACGGTGAACATCCCGTCCACGCTGGCCCCCGAAGTGGCCGACGAGATCAAGCGCAAGGAGAAGGAATATTCGCAGCAGCTGCAGCAGGGCGGGAAGTGGCGCCACCTGTGGCGCGTCGTCGGCGAATACGCCAACGTGAGCATCTTCGACGTCGCCAGCAACGACGAGCTGCACACGATCCTGAGCGGCCTGCCGCTGTTCCCCTACATGCAGATCAAGGTGACGCCGCTGGCCAACCACCCGTCGTCCATCGTGCAGGAATAACGGCGTTGGCCGCTGCGCCCCGCTGGCGGGCGCCGCATCCGCCATGCGCCCCGCTTTTCATCCCCATAAAGAGATCCGAGGAAACAACATGACTTCCGTCCGCCCAAGCCTTCGCTTCGCCGCCCATCGCCGCACCCTGCTGGCCGCCGCCCTGGCCGTGGCCGCCACTGCTGCGGTGCCCAACGCGTTCGCGCAGGCGTTCCCCAACAAGCCCATCACCATCATCGTGCCCTTTGCAGCCGGCGGCACCACCGACATCCTGGCGCGCGTGATCGGCCAGGGCCTGTCCGCGGAGCTGGGCCAGTCGGTGGTGGTGGACAACCGCGCCGGCGCCGGCGGCAACATCGGCGGCCAGATGGCCGCGCGCGCACCGGCCGACGGCTACACGCTCTTCATGGGCACGGTGGGCACGCACGCCATCAACGCCGCGCTCTACAAGAAGATGCCGTTCGATCCGGTGAAGGACTTCGCGCCGCTCACGCGCGTGGCCAACGTGCCCAACCTGCTGGTGGCCAACCCCAACCAGCCCTACAAGACGGTGCAGGAGCTGATCGCCTATGCCAAGGCCAACCCGGGCAAGGTGAACTTCGGCTCGTCCGGCAGCGGCAGCTCCATCCACCTGTCGGGCGAGCTGTTCAAGAGCATGGCCAAGGTGGACATGCAGCACGTGCCGTACAAGGGCAGCGCCCCGGCCGTGACGGACCTGCTGGGCAACCAGATCGGCATCATGTTCGACAACATGCCCTCGGCCATCCAGCACGTGCGCTCGGGCAAGCTGCGCCCCATCGCCGTGACCACGGCCAAGCGCTCGCCCGAGCTGCCCGACGTGCCCACCATCGCCGAAGCCGGTGTGCCCGGCTACGAGGCCACGTCGTGGTTCGGCATGTTCGCGCCCGCCGGCACGCCTGCGCCCATCGTGGCGCAATTGAACAAGGCCCTGGTCAAGGTGCTGTCGCAGCCCGAGACGAAGAAGAAACTGGCCGACCAGGGCGCCGAGCCGGTGAGCGAGACGCCCGAGCAGTTCGCCGCCTTCATCCAGGCCGAAAGCGCCAAGTGGGGCAAGGTCGTGAAGGAGTCCGGCGCCAGTGTGGATTGATTTGCTACATTTTTAATAGCGATATGCCCTAGTGGAATTTGTGCTGGTGGCATTTTTCATGCCGGTGCCGGTCGCTTGAATCGCAGGCGCCGGCGCACACTCAGCAGAACGCTTGGCGCTGCGCCTTGAGCGCATCGCGGTCGATGCTGGCGTGCAGCAGTGCCATGTCGTTCGCGTCCACGCCGTGGCCGGCAAAGTGCTGCGGCCACTGGTCCACCGTGCGTGCCACGGCCTGGATGAGCTCGATGGCCCGGGCGCGCGGGATGCCGAACTCGCTCAGGTCCGTCAGCGCGTTGTCCAACGTGGATTCGGCGCCGTGCCGGCCGACCACCATGGCCTGGTAGCCCATGTTCTGCAGGGTGGGCACCACGTCGAACGCGGGCGACAGCTCGTAGTACCCGTCCCAGCCCAGCCGCAGGCAGTGGTTGCGCTCGTGGTCGTCCGTGTTGTCCATGAGGATGTTGAACACCATGCGCTGGAACAGCTCTTCGCGCTGGGCTTTCTGCCGGTCCGGATGGGCCTGGCGCCGCAGCACGGTGGCCAGCGCCCCGTAGCTCTCCGCAAGGCCCGCCGCCGCCAGCGCCGTACGGGCCGAGAGGCAATGCAGCCGCAGGGTCTGCCCGCCGATGTCGAGCCGGTCGAAGCGCTCGATGGTCAGCGCATGGCGCCGCTTGCCGTGCGCGTGCCGCGAGGGCAGGGGCAGCACGCCGGTGGTGGCCACGTGGATGCCGGCCTGCGCCGCCAGCGTCATGGTGGCGTGTTCGATCAGTGGCGTGTCCACCGCGTCGTCCCATTCGCTGAACTTGACCACGCAGGCCCCGCTGTCGGTCTGCAGCAGTGCCTTGGGCCGCGCACCGCCCAGCGTGACGCCCGGCTGCACCAGCCGCTGGATCTCCGAAGTGATGGGTGCTTGGCGTTGCACGTCTTCCACAGCCTGCGCCAGCGAGGCCAGATCGCGCAACTGCGGATAAGGCCCGATGCGCCGGGGCACGTAGCGCTCGGCGGAGGTGGAGATGCCCAGGGCGCCGAAGCGGTCGTCCCCCGCGAACAGCAGCATCTCCAGGATCGACAGGCGCGCGGGCCGGTCGATGTGGCGGATGATGCGCTCGCCCCACCGGTCGGGCCGCGCATCGTCGATGGCGCCGGGGGCGGTGTCCTTGTGCCCTGCGCTGAAAGTCTGGCCCGCGATGAGGGGTAGGTCTTCGCTGAGCGTGAACTCCCACCAGTCGGCCGCATAGGTGAAGGTGGCGCAGTTGGGCACCAGTTGCGACAGGGCCACGGAGCCCGTCAGCACGGGGGCGGCCGGGTTGACCAGGGTCCAGACATAGAGCGTGTCCTGCGGCGCGTAGGCGCGGGGCGTGACCCCTCCTGGCTGCGTCATGGCCGCTCTTTCTTGATGCCGGCGATCAGGGCGGCCAAGCCTGAAGCGGCATTGGGTAGCCGCCGTTCAATCCGCTGTTTTGCTTGAGTGAAGTCCCGCAGGCCTTCATTTGCGGTCTCCACGTTCCTGTTTGGCACAGGAACGCCGCGCAGGGCTTCTCTGGACGCGCCTGGGTCGGATGGGGAAGGCCGGCTCGCCACCGGCTGGGGCGAATTGGAAGCCTTGCTGTCGGGCGCTGCGCCTGCCTTCAAGGGGGAGGCCGCACGCCTTGCTCGGCCTTGGGCCGCTGTTTCCATGCCCCGGTTTTCTTTCCTGGCCGGAGACCGGGGTTTGGGGCGGGTTCTTGCCACTTCGCGCTCCAGCGAGGCGAGATCGTTCTGCGGGGCAATCAGATCGGCCAGCCCCTGCGCCTGGTTGATGAGCCACAGGCACATGACATACGACGCCATCGCCACGGAGGGATCGCCCCGCTCGATGCGGGCCATGGTCGGCTGCGACACGCCCAGCCGCTGGGCCCACTGCGCCTGCGTTTCCCTGCGGCGCTTACGGGCGATGACGATGTTCTGCGCCAATTGCTCGATCTGCTGCAGTACGGCCTGGGGATAGTCTGCGGGAGGGGTGTTCTGTCTCGGCATTCATAGATGTTAGTGAATATGCCTAAAAATAGAAACCTATGAATCAATGGCTTGGCCGCGGATCAGGGAAAGACGGCCAAAAAATTCGCATAGATAGATGATTTATGGGAAAAGATAAATATCTATGAATAAATTGGAGCAAGCGGCGACTGGCCCTTAGCGATGCCGGCCCACGAATGGAGCGCGAGCCGGCGGTTCGGGGGGGCAGGGCACGGCGCGCGGGCGGCAGCCACTCCCCATGGCGGGCGGCGGGGCGGCAACGCCCTTCCGCCGGTCTTCAGATTTCAGAGCTTCAGAAGAAGTACGTCAGGCCCACGCTGAAGCTGCGCGGCAGGGCGGGCGACACCACGTTGGCGTTGATCGCGCCGTCGTAGTAGGCCTTGTCGAACACGTTCTTCACGCCCGCGGTGATGCGGTAGTTGGAGCCGGCATAGCCGATCGACAGGTCCGCCACGGTGTAGGCGGGCAGGGTGAAGGGGTACGAGCCGACCTGCTCGCTCACGTAACGGGCGCCGGCGCCCAGGGTGATCTGCGGCATCTGGGGCAGCTTGTAGGTGGCCCACAGGGCCAGCGTGTGGCGCGGCGTGAGGTTCAGCGGCAGGCCCACGATGGCGGCGTTGTTGTCGCGTGTGACCTTCGTGTCGGTATAGGTGTAGGCGCCCGTCAGCTTCAGGCTGCGCAGCAGTTCGGCGCCCACTTCCAGCTCCAGCCCGCGCGCGCGCTGCTCGCCGGTCTGCACGCTGAAGCCGGTGTTGGCCGGGTCGGCCGTGGTGACGTTGCGGCGCTTGAGGTCGAAGAGTGCCAGCGCCCCGGTGAGCCCGCCGCCGGGTGCCTCGTACTTCAGGCCCGCTTCCCATTGCTTGCCGGTCTCCGGCGCGAAGGGCGAGCCGCCGAAGCTGGTTCCCGACACGGGCAGGAACGATTCGCCGTAGCTGGTGTAGGCGGCCCATCCGGGCGTGAACTCGTACACCAGCCCGGCCGACAGGGTGGTGGCGGAATCCTTCTGGCGCGTCTGCCGGTTGGCCAGGCGGTCGTCGATCTGGTTGTCCGACCAGTCGCGGCGCAGCCCGACCAGGGCCGTCCATTGCGGGTTGAACTTGATCTGGTCCTGCGCGTACAGGCCCATCACGCTGAGCTTTTCAGGCGCGTTGCTGGTGTAGGCGGCCGGGCAGGTGGTGGCCGCGCCATACACCGGATTGAACAGGTCGAGCGCGCCGATGGTGCAGCGCCGCTGGCCTTGCCAGCTGTGGCTGGTGCGCGCGTCCAGCCCGGTCACCAGGCGGTGCTGCACGCCCAGGGCGGCAAACTGCGACAGCAGCGAGGTGTCGGTGGCCAGCATGTCGTCATCCAGGTACTGGCGTGTGGCCTGCCGGTTCTGCAGGCGCTGATTGGACTGCAGCGCCAGGTTGGAGACGAAGTTGCCGTTGCCCTTCTCCGATTCGCAGCGCACGTTTTGGCGCAGCGTTATCTGCGGCGAGAAGCGGTGCTCCAGGGCGTAGCCGACCGAGGTGCTTTCGATGTCGTAGCCGCCGAAGCTCGGATCGCCCGTGTACAGCGTGGTCCGCACGGGGCCGTTGCGGTTGGGCAGCACCGTGCCGTAGGGCGTGATGCCCTGCTGGCGCATCCAGTTGCTCTGGCTGTAGGTGGCGAACAGCACCAGATCGGTCTGCGCGCCCAGGTCCAGCGACAGCGAGGGCGCGATCCAGCGGTCGCGGCGATAGACGAAGTCGGTTGGATCGTCGCTGTTCGAGACCTGGGCGTTGATGCGGAACGCCGCCTTGCCCGACTCGTTCAGCGGCCGGTTGATGTCGGCCTGCAAGGTGCGCTGGCCGAAGCTGCCCACCTCCACGCCCACTTCGCTCAAAGCATCGCGCTTGGGCCGCTTGCTGATGGCGTTGACGATGCCGCCGGGCTGCACCTGCCCGTACAGCACCGAGGCCGCGCCCTTGAGCACCTAGAAGCGCTCGTAGCCGTACGGCGTGAGGCGGGTCCACATGCCGGGGCTTTGCACCAGGCCGTCGATGAGGATGGATTCGGTGGAGCGAAAGCCCCGGATATTGATGTCGTCGAAGCCGCGCCGCCCGAAGTTGACTGGGCTCACGCCGGCCACGGTCTGCAGCGCCTGCTGCAGGTTGGCGATCTGGCGCGATTCCATCTGCTCGCGCGTGACCACGCTCACCGACTGCGGGGTTTCCAGCCGGCGCATGGGCGCCTTGCCGGCCGTCTGGGCTTCCACCGGGGCGAAACCCACGTCCTTTTCCGTGCTGGCGTTGATGCGCACTTCCTGCAGTTGCGGCGTCGCGTCCGCGCTGGCCTGGGCCATGGCGGCCTGCGACAGGCACAGCGCCAGCGGCGTGAGTGCGCAGCGGCACAGGGTGCGTGCGGGGGAACGGGCCAGCGAAGGGCTCAGGAAAGGGCGCAGGAAAGCAGTGGCGTGGGCAGGCGAGTGCGCCGCGTCGGAACGGGTGTGGACCATGGAAATGCGGGAGAGGAGGGGCGAGGAAGAGGCCGCCGGCCAGCCGGAAGGCCGCCGGAACAGGCGATGGAAAAGAAACGGATCCATTTGATTAAGAATAATTATCATTCAAATTGATGTGAAAACGGGCGAGTCGGGCAGAGGCGCCGGCTATCGGCTGGCTTTCTGCAGGTTTTCAGCCGGCATGCGGCATGCGTGCGCGTGACGCGCCTGCAACCGCTGGCAGAGGCTGCCCGCGCGGTCTTGCGGCCGCCTCAGCCGCCTTGTGCCCGCAACAGCAGTGCCAGCGTGGAGAGCGCTGCCAGCAGCGGTCCGCGGTCGGCCGACCGCAGGTGCCCGCCCAGGCTTTCGAGCAGTGCGGCGCCGCGGTCCAGGCCGCCTTGCCGCAGCTGCCGGGCCTGAGCCTGCGCGCGCGCATCCAGCCCGCCCGGCTGGTGGCGCAGGCCCTGGCGCAGCCACTGGGCCAGCGATTGCAGGGTTTCGTCGAGCAGGGCCTGCACGGGCGTGGGTGCATCGGCGCAGGTGCGCAGCGCCAGCGGCTGGGCGGCTGGCGGCTCGATCTGCGGCACCACGGCGCGCTGGTGGGTGAGCAGGGCCAGCGGCTGCATGACCGCCTCGCCGCCGCGCAGCGCCACCGGCCCGGCCACCGCGCGCAGCGGCCCCCATTCGCCCGCCAGCGCGCGGGCCAGCGCGTCCACGGCGCCCGGCGCTGCCGCACGGTGCGGCAGCGCAAGGTGCAGTGCAGGCCCGGCGTCCTCGTGCTGCGCGTCCACGATGCGCGCATGCAGCACCTGCTCGGCGGCATCCCACTCGCAGTCCTGCACCTGCATGCCGCCTTCGAGCGCCACCACATGCAGCGCGCCCGATGCCCCGCTGGCCGCGCCTGTGGCGGCCTGGCGCGGCTGCACGAAATCGGGCAGCGCGGCGCGCAGGCGCTCGCGCAGCGCTTGCACGCTGGCTTGGCGCAAGGGCGGGGCCAACTCGTCCCAGGCCGCAGGCGAGAGCGGCATCACGCCGGTCTGGCGCGCCCCGGCGGTGATGTCGATGAGGCCGTTGGCGCGGCGCGTGGCGGTCTTGGTGATGACCTGCCCGGTCGCGATCTGCCGCAGCGGAAACCCCGCCACGCGCCGTCCGGCGAGGGCCTGCGCGGGGCCGCTGGCGCCTTCGCTGCGCGGCCATTGGCGTTCCAGCACCGTCACGGTCTGCGTGTCCGGATCGGCGAAGAGCACGTTGGCGCCTTCGGCCGCTGCATCGGACCAGAGCGCGGCGCCCAGCGAGACGAGCTTGATGTGGTCCAGCGCGACCTCGCCCTTCACGCCCGCGCCCAGGATCTGGCTGGCATGCAGCGCGGGGCGTGCTGCCCCCGTCCTGTCCGCGGCCGCGGCCTCGGCGTGAACCGCGGCACGTGGGCGCGCCCACAGCTCGGCTGCCACGGCCAGCAGGCGCAGCGGGTCGTGCCGGCTGCTGCGGGCCTGCAGCGATTGCAGCAGCAGCCACAGCTCCGCGATGCCGTCGTCCACCCAGCGCCAGCCCAGGGCCTGCGCCTGCGCGCGCAGCGCTTCGAAGCGCGCGGCCAGGGCCATCGTGGGCTGGGCCGATCCGTCGAGCCACAAAGACAGCAGCACTGCATCGAGCGCCTCGCGCAGGCGCAGCGCCTCGGGGGACTGCAGCTGCGCGGGTGCCGCCGCGGTGCCGCTGCCGCCATCGGTGCCGGCACCGGCCTGCCCGGGGCCCGCGCGCGGCGGCACTTCCACCATGGTTTCGTCGCCGCCCGCGGGCAGATCGCCTGCGGCGCGAAAGGCCCACAGCGCCACCACGACATGCGCGCAGCCGCTGCCCTGCTGGCAGTCGCAGCGCGCATGCACGAGCGAGCTGCGCGAGAAGAACCGCACGGTGCACATCGGCAACCGGGCCGTGGGCGGCGCGGCAGGGCCCTGCCACGGCCGCACCGCCACCACGGGGCGCGAGGCCGCCAGCCGCGCGGCCTGCTCCAGCACCGAGGGCGCCACGCTGGCCGACACCGCCGCGTCTTCGAAATGCGCGGGGCTCCAGGCGTCCTCCGGCTCCGCGGGCGGCGCTGCGGGCGTGGACGCATCGACCGCAGGGGCGTCCGCCGCACCGTACCGTTGTTGATAGGCCAGCACCAGCATCACGCGGTGGCGGCACATGCCGCTCGCGGCGCAGGTGCATGCGGCATCGCGCAGCGTGCGGCCCGGCGGCAACCGCGTGCGCGCGCCGTCGTCGAATTCCGCGCGCACGGTGCCGTCGGGTTCGGTCTCCAGCCGCGGCAGCACCTGGGCCGCCACGTCCTTCTGCGCGCGTTTGACGAAGCCCGCGTTGGCCAGCGCCGTCAGCGCCTCCGGGGTGAGTTCGAGCAGGTCGGCCCGCAGCGGTGCGTTCATGCCTGTACCTTTTCGGCCAGCCAGCCCGCGAGCTGGCCCGGGGTCATGGCGCCGACCTGCGCGCCTTCCTTGACGAGGCGCGCGGCCATCTCGCGGTCGTAGGCGGGCTCGGCCTGCGCGTCGAGCGCGGCCAGGCCCAGCACCTTCGCGCCCGCGCCGGTCAGCGCCTTCACGCGGCGCACGAGTTCTCCGGGGTCGCCGCCCTCGTAGAAATCGCTCACCAGTACGACGATGGTGCGGGCCGGGTTGGCGACGAGCGATTGCGCATAGGCCACGGCCCGGGCGATGTCGGTGCCGCCGCCCAGCTGCACTTTCATGAGCAGCTCCACCGGGTCGGACACATCGGCCGTGAGGTCCACCACCTGGGTGTCGAAGGCCACTAGCCGCGTGCGCATGCCCGGCAGCTGCCAAAGGCAGGCGGCCATCACCGCGCTGTGGATGACGGAGTCCACCATCGACCCGCTCTGGTCGATGAGCAGCACGATGTCCCACGGCTCGGCATGCCGCCGCGTGCGACTGATGAAAATGGGCCGCTCCACGTAGAGCTTGCCGCGCGCCGCGTCCCAGCGCCGCAGGTTGGCCTGCAGGGTGCGCCGGAAGTCAAAGTTGCGTGCCACTTTCATGCGCGAGAGGCGGCGCCGGTCGCGGCTGCCGCTGAACGCCTGGCGCACTTCGGTGGCGAGCTTTTCCATGATGCGCCGCACCACCTCGGCCACGAGCCGGCGGGCGGCGGCCAGCACCTGCGGGTTCATGAGGTGCTTGGTGTGCAGCACCGCGCGCAGCAGCGATTCGGACGGCTCGATGCGCTCCAGCACCTCCAGGTTGGTCACCACTTCGTCGATGCCGTAGCGCTCCACCGCATCGCGTTCCAGCCGCTCGATCACTTCCTTGGGAAAGAGCGTGTGGATGGTGTTGATCCAGTCCGGCGTGCTGAGCGCCGAGGGCCCCAGGCCCGCGCTGCGCTCGCCGCGCTCGGCGCGATCGCTGTCGCGGCCGTAGAGCCATTCGAGGGCCGCATCGGCGGCCTGCGCGGCATCGCCGAGCGCGCCGCACGCGGGTTCCGCCGGCTCGCCGAGCAACAGGCGCCAGCGTTGAAGGGGGTCGGGGATGGTCAGCGGTGTCATGCGGGGGCTCCGGTGCCGGCGTCGATGCCCCACGCGGCCAGCCGCGCCGCGGCCGCGGCTTCGCCGGCGCGGGCACGGGCCAGTGCTTCGGGGGGCAGTGCGCCCGGGGTCGTGGCCGTGAGGGTGCGGCGCGGCAGGTGCTGCGCGCCGTGCAGCGACAGCACCTGCCCGGCGAGTTGGCCCCGCTCGCGCGGCGGCAGCCAGGCGAAGGCGGCCCGCAGCGCCGGCAGGGCCTGCACGAAGTCTTCGTCGTCCAGCGCCCGGATGCGGCGGTCCATGCCGGCGGCGAAGGCGGGTTCGGTGGCGAGCGCCTCGCGCGCCAGCGCCAAAAGGCCGGCGAGGGCGTCGCCCAGCGTGGCGGCGGTCATTGCGGCGAGCAGGTCCATGGCTTCCTCCACGCCGGCCTCGGGGGTGGCGGCACCGTCGCCCTGCGCGCCACCGCCCAGGCGGCCCGACAGCGCCAGGACCGCGCCCAGCGCCGCGCCGCGGCTGACCGGAGCGGCCTGCGGGTCGGCCGCCTTGCGCTGCCATACCGCGAGGGCGCGCGCGGGTTCCAGCGCGAGCGGATGGGGCGTGCCGTCTTCCAGGTCGGCCAGTGTGTCGGCGACGATGCGCTGCAGCGCGCGGTGGCCGCGCAGATGGTCTTCGGTGTCGGCGGTGGCCACCGCGGCGGGGGCTTCGAGCAGCCAGAGCGCGCGGTCGAATCCGGCCTCCACCGCGACGCGCAGCACGGGGGCACCGGCCATGCCGAGCATCTGGCCGTGGCGCAGCAGCGTGTGCAGCAGCCCCAGCGCGGGGGCCAGCGCCTCGAAACGCGGCTCCTGCGTGATGGCGTCGCCGATGTCCCTCAGCAGCCCGTCGCTCAGGTCCGCGAGGCCGGCCCAGGCCGCGCTGTTCAGGCCTTCGGCCAGCGGCGCGATGCGCCCGCGTGCCTGGCGCAGGCGGTCTTCCAGGCGCGCCCGCGCCGCGTCTTCCAGCGTGGCGCCCCAGGCGCCCGCCTCGATGAGCGCGGCCTGCTGCTCCAGCGGTTCGCTGAGGCTCCAGGCCTCGCCGCGTTCGCCCGACAGCGCCATCGCCGGGCCGCGCGTGCGCACCACGCCCGGCAGCTGCAGCAGGGCCAGCCGGTGCAGCACGCGGCTCCTGGCGCGGTCGCCTTCCTGCAGCAGGTCGAGCGTGACGGTGCCGCGCAGTGGCAGGCCCTGCGCGGCCAGCTCGGCCCGCACGGCCGCGACCAGCGGCGGCTGCGGCGTGCCCGGTGCGAGGCGGCCCGCCGTGTCGCCGGCCAGCACGTCCATCGCCTGCACCAGCACCGGGGCGGTGCCGGCACGCAGCGGGCCACGGTAGGTCCAGGGCAGGGGGGCGTCGAGCGCCTCCTTCACCAAGGCGCCCGCCAGGGCGTCGAGCCAGTCCGAGCGCAAGGGCTGGCGGTGCCCCCGCAGCCGCGCCAGCCCCAGCGCGCGCGCATGCACGGCCATCAGGTCGGCGGTGGAGGCGCTCAGCTGGCGCTCGCGCAGGCGCTGCACCACGCCGCGCAGCAACTCGCGGGCCGCGCCCTCGGCCCCGTGCTCCCAGAGCCACTGGTAGTACTGCGGCGACGGCATGCCAGACGCATAGCCCGCGAAGGCATCGAGCCGCCGGAAGGTGTAGGGCACGATGTAAGAGCCAAATCGTGCCGATGCCTTAGTGGTAATTGGGTGGTTTGCTATATTTTTGATAGTGTCTTCGGGGTCTTCCGCAGGCTGCGGCGTTTCCGGCTCGCCGGTGGGCATGCCGCGCCAGAGCCGCGCGAGCGCGGGTGCGTGGTAGCCGCCGCACACCACCAGCACGGCGCCGCGGTCCTGCGCCATGGCCCAGGCGATCCAGCGCGCCATCATCTGTTCGCGCGCCTGGTTGCCGAGCGAACCCGCCTCCCCCTCGCCGCGCAGGTGGCCGAAGTACGTGGACAGGCGCAGCGCCAGGCCATCGCTGGCCTCCCAGCCGGCGTGCGGATCCTCCGGCCCTGCGTCTTCGAAGAGGTGGTCCCAGAGCGCGTCGCGGCCCTGCACCGCGAGCTGGTCCGCCAGCGCGCGCTCGTAGGCCTCGGCCCGCGCCTGGTGCTCGGCATCGGCCGCATCGGCGTAGCGGTTCTCGAGATGGGCGAACGCGTCGTGCCAGGCGGGCAGGTCGATGAAGCGCACCTGCGCACCGGTTTCCCGCCCGGCCTGCAGCGCCTGCCATTCGGGCGAGTGATCGGCAAAGGGCGTCCACGATCCGCGGTGCGTACCGCCGCGCGCCAGGTAGCTGTAGATCGCCACCGGCAGGCGGTGCGGCAGGTAGAGCTCGTCCAGCCGGTCGTTGAAATCCGCGGGCCCCTCGATCAGCACGAACGCGGGCCGCAGCGCCCGGATGCGCGCCGCCACCAGCCGCGCACAGGCGGGGCTGTGGTGGCGCACGCCGAGGATGACGGGGTCGGCGGGCGGCGCCGTGCCGGCCTTCACGGCAGCCGGTGGCGCGCTTCGTAGTACGCGCGCCAGTGCCCGCCCGTGCGCTTGGCGGCCTTTTGCTCGAAATAGCGGCGCAGCTTGGCGCGGTCGTCGGCGTTGTCCTTGACGATGGTGCCGGCGATGCAGTCCACCAGGTCGGCGGGCGAGCCCTCGCGCCGCTCCAGGAACCAGGCGCGCACGCCCACCGCGTGGGCCACGTTCACGGCCTCGGCGGTGGACATCACGGCGCTCAGGCGGTCCATGGCCGCATCGGGCGGCGCGCCGCGCTGGCCGTCGGCCGGTGCACCGCGCAGGTCTCGGAAGGTGGACACGAGCAGCTCCAGCACCGGCGCCGGCACCGCGTGCGGGATGCCGCTTTGCGCGAGCAGCCGCGCGCTGGCGTCCTGCACCAGCGACAGCTCCCGGTCGAAGTCGAGGATCGGGAAGACGGTCTCGAAGTCGAAGCGGCGCTTGAGCGCGGCGCTCATCTCGTTCACGCCGCGGTCCCGCGTGTTGGCCGTGGCGATGATGTTGAAGCCCTCGCGGGCGTAGAGCATGGCGTGTTCGCCAGCCAGCTCGGGCACCGCCATCACGCGGTCGGAGAGCATGCCCAGCAGGCAGTCCTGCACCTCCAGCGGCGCGCGCGTGATCTCCTCGAACCGCACGATGCGGCCCTGCTGCATGCCCTGGTAGAGCGGTGCGGGCACGAGCGCGCGCGGGCTGGGGCCTTCGTTGATGAGCAGGGCGTAGTTCCAGCCGTACTTGATCTGGTCCTCGGTGGTCGAGGCGCCGCCCTGGATGGTCAGCGTGGAGACGCCCGAGACGGCCGCGGCGAGCAGCTCCGACAGCAGCGACTTGGCCGTGCCGGGCTCGCCCACGAGCATCAGCCCGCGGCCGGTGGCCAGCGTGACCAGCATGCGTTCGATGCTTGCCACGGGCGCGACGATCTTGGGGGCGATGCCCAGCGCCGCATCGCCCAGGATGAAGGCGCGCGCGGCGCGCAGGCCCAGCGACCAGCCGGGCGGGCGCGGGTCCGTGTCCTGTGCGCGCAGGCGCTCCAGTTCCGCGGCATGGAGGATTTCGGAAGGCGGCCGCTGCAGCGGGACACCCGCGGTTGCGGCTTCGCCGGGAGGTGGTGTTTTGCGGGAGATGGCCATGGTGCGGTCGGTCAGGGATGGGAAAGGCAGGGGGCAGCCATGCGATGGCCGGTCAGGCGCGAAGCCCCTCCATGTCGCGGATCAGCTCGCTGGCGGAGATGGCGTCCAGGCGGCCGATGGGCTCGGCATTCTGCAACTCGCCCCAGGCGGAAGGCTTGCCCACCTGCACCTCGCCCAGTTCCTGCTCGGGGTACTCGTCCACCATGCCCACGATGATGCCGGGGTCCAGGTGCAACTCGATCACGTGGGCAGCCCCCAGCGGCTTGGTGAAGTACCAGATGCCGCCGCCGTCCTGCGCCTGCCCGCGGCGCCAGCCCTTGTTGACCAGGCCCAGCACGCGGCCCGTGGGCACCTTGGCTTTGGTCCAGCGCGAGAGCTTGATGTCGGCCTTCTCCGCCTCGGTCAGCGTGTAGGTGTCGCGGCCGATCTGCGGGAACGGCTGCAGCAGCTCGTAGTCCGCGAAGATCTGGCCGAAGGCCGCGGCGTCTTCGGGCGGCAGTTCCAGCGCATGCGGAACGCCGATGCGCACCTGCGCGCCCTCCGGGATATCGAACGGGTCGTCCTCGGCCGTGGTGGTGCTGCCGTCTTCCGCCACGCGAAAGCAGGCCGCGAGCCGGCCGCCGTAGCTGCCGCCATCGTCCACCTCGTACACGCCCCAGACCAGGCGCTGCACGATGTGGCGCACGAGCGGGTGGCCGGCGAGGAAGGTGCGGAATACCTCCGGCGTCCAGCGCCGGCGCGCGCACATGGCCACCTCCAGGCGCAGCAACTGCTGGCTGGCGATGGTGCGCGCGTCTTTCTTGAGCAGCTTGAAGCGCTCCACGGCCTGCGCCGAGAGGTCGGGGTCGTCGGTCTTCTTCGGCTTGGGCAGGTCCGGCAGGCGCGCGCCGTCGCTGCCGTCCACCGAGACCTCGCGCACATAGGGTTTGAGCGTCTCGTCGAAGCCCACCTTGAAGGCCCTCGGGCCGAATTCGAGCCGCAGGGTGCCCTGCGCGTCCAGACCCAGGTCGGGCGCGAGGCGGTCCTCCAGTTCCTCGGGGCTCAGGCCCCGCGCCTCGGCGATGGCGGCGATCTTCTCGCGGGCCTTGTCCTGCAGGCCCTTGAACTTGATCTTCTGTGCGATGCCGTTGAGCAGCATCAGTGCGACGTCGGTGCCGATCTGCGCGAGCACGTCCAGCCCCGTGACGGCGCGCGCATGGGCCGACTCGCCGGGCCAGGCGCGGATGAAGGGCGTGAGCCGGCGAGCGGTGTCGTCGGTGCCCAGCAGGCCCAGCGCGGTCAGCGCCCAGCCGTCCTTCGACGGGCCGCCCGCTTCGAGCCAGGCGCCGAACGCATCCCATGCGAAGTCGGCCAGCGAATCGGGCGCGCAGGCCTCGCGCACCACGGCGATGCCGGCATACACCTCCTCGCTCGTGGGGAAGGTCAGCATCTGGCCGAGCGCGTCGAGCGCTTCGTCGGGCAGCGCCTTGCCGCGGCCCGGGCCGTCCTGCAGCACCGGGCGGCGCCAGCCGCGCGGCTGCCAGAACTCGGGCAATTTGGCGCGCTTGGTCGGGAAGCGGTCCAGCGGGCTTTCGTCGAGCACGGTGCGCAGCGCCTGCAGGACCGTGTCGTCACCGTAGCGGCCGGCCACCTCCATCAGGAGGGCCCCGTGGCCCTGCGCATGCAGCAGCCGCAGGGCGGCGCCCGCGCAGTCGCGCGCCTCGCCCGCTTTGCCCAGGGCCGGCGCGATGAGCGCACAGGCCGCGTGCTCGGGGTATTTCAGCAGCCAGGCGCGGCCGGTGTCGCGCGCGGTCTTGAGCTTGGCGAACGCGCGCGCGGCCGTGGGGGCGATCTCCACGGCACCGTAGTGCATCGCCCAGGCCAGGTTCTCGGCCGGCTTCGCGCGCACCATGGCGGTGAGCGCCGGCAGCGCGGGCAGGCCCAGCTTGGCGATCGCATGGCCCACGCCGTAGCCCTCGGCCTCGCCCGCCACGGCATTCCAGAACGGCACGGCAAGCGCTGGAGGCAGCGTGGCCGCGGCCACGCAGTCGAAGGAATACCAGTAGTAGCGCTCGCGCTTGCGCTCGGCCAGCATGGCGCGCCATGCCGCGATGAGCGCGTCGGCGTCTCCCGCCCGGATGGCGCGCGCGGCGTCCTCGGCCAGGGGGGCGAGCTGCTTTTTCCTGTTCGTGTCGAAGCCCAGCAGATCCACCATCTCCAGCACGTCCTGCGCCGCTTTCGCAAAGCGGTTGAGATGCCAGGAGTTGAGGCGCTGCGCCTCTTCGCGTTCGCCCGGCGCCCATTCCTCGACGGGGGCCAGCGGCAGCGGCTCCAGCGCCAGCGCCGCCGCGGTCTTGCGCGCGGTCTTCGCAAGCCAGGGCGGATCGGCGAGCACGGCCGGCAATTCTTCGCGGGCGGCCACCTCGGCCGGGCCGGTGAGGAGGGCCAATTGCCGGTCCACGGCGGCCTGCGCGGCGGCATCCAGCCAGGGGCGCAGCAGCGGCACGCTCTGCCCGTGCGCACGCAGCAGGCGCGAGAGCATGGGCGTGAGCAGGCCGGCGTCCTTTCCATCCGCGGCCACCAGCCGCGAGAGGGCCGCGATCGCCGCGAGCGGCCAGCGGTCCGCTGCCAGGGACAGGCGCGCCAGCGCGCCCTTGGAGCTGCTGGCGGCCTTGGCCAGCGCATGCACGGCCTCGGGCGTGCCGAGGGTGGCCAGCGCTTCGCCGGCGGCCTCCTCGGCGGCCCCGCGTTCCAGCACCGCCACCGCGCCGGTGCCGCGTTCGCGCACGGCCGTCGCCACCATGCGCCGGTTGCCCCAGAAGCCCTCGGAGTAGCCCAGCCGCGTCTTCGCGGCCAGCGCGATCGCGGCGGGGTCGGTGGCCGTGAGCATCAGCCAGTGCAGGGTGTCGGGCACCTCCTTCTCGGCGGCGAGCCGGTGCGCCAACGCGTCGGAAACGGCAGGCCGGTCGGGCAGCAGCAGCGCCATCGTCGGCTGCCGGCTCGGATGCAGGGAGGGCAGGGCGGCCTCGATGCGGTCCGCACAGGCTTCCCACTCGGCCTGTGGCGCGGCCGCGAGATGGCGGCGGAAGGCTTCCTCGCCCTGGCCCAACGGCCCGCGCCATCCGTTGCTCATCGCGCGGGTCACGGTGGTGGACAGGTGCGCACGGCGCTTCTTGGTGGTCGAGTCGTAATCGTTGGTCGTCTCCAGGCGCTGCGCTGCCATGAGGATGTCGACGGCCCCGGGCAGTCCGTACTGCGCCACGAGGTAGTCCACGATGGCGGCGGCCGGTTCGTTCTCGCCGTAGTAGCCCGAACTGGCCAGGGCCAGCGCGAGCAGTGCCGTGTCGGCCTCTGCATCGGCCTCGGCCGTGGGCCGGGCGAGGCGGTCGATGGTGCGCTGCAGCGGATCGCGCAGGGGCGCATCGGTGGCGGGCAGGTCGACGAGGAAATCGCAGTTGCTGCGCACGCGCTGCCATGCCTGGGGCAGTGCAGCGGCTTTCGCTTCCTGGGGGAAACGGCGCGAGGCATAGGCCTCGCGCTCCATCTGGGACGGCAGGCGCACGGGGTCGCCCTGGGCCAGCCAGGGCGGCACCGCGCCGGGCCCGCCGTCACCGGCCGGGGCATCGGTGGGCGCTGCGGCCGGCGGGGTGGTCTCGGCCCCAGCCGCCGTTTCGGCGAGCAGGGCCTGGGCGAGGGCGGTCGCGCGCTTGTCGACCTGCGCGGTCGTGCCCCAGCCCGTCAGCAGGCCTTCGGATTTCAGGCGCTCGAACGCCATCGAGGCACCCTGGTCGCTCACGCCGTGCTGGCGCTTGAGCACCGCGGCCGAGAACACTTCGTCCACCTTCACCGCACCCTCGGCCAATTGCGTGCAGAAGGCGGTGAAGACGCGATCGCACTGCGCATCCAGGCTTTCCGCCGGGGCGGGAGCCGGTGCAGAAGCGCTGGCGGTGGCGAAGCGCCCGGCACCATCCGTGGCCGCCTGCCTGGAAGCGGCCTGGGGCGCGGGCGCCTTGGCGGGCGCTGGCGAGGCACCGATGGCGGCACCCGGGGCCACGCCGACTTCGCTGTAGCCCTTGTTCGTTTTCTCGGTGACCAGCTTGGTCAGCGCCGCCGAGGCCTTCGCGGCGTCGGCGAACGACTTGGTCTGGCTCTGGCCGGCCGTGCCGATGCGGCCCCACCGGATGTTCAGGTCCGAGCCTGCGGGCTCGATCTCCCAGAATTTGCTGGAGTTTCCTTCGATCAGTTCGAAACGGCGCATGGGGTCGGGTGTCCTTTCGCAAACGGGTCTGGGGGAATGGCCGGCGGCCGCGGCCCGGGCCGCGGAGCCGGTCGAAAAGTCAGGCGCTGCCGGGCGGCAGGCCGGTGCGCTCGGCGGGTGGGGCATGGCCTGCGGCGTCCGCGGGGGTGCCCGTGTCTGCGTTCGCCGCGGCGGACGCGGCTTCCTGCCGCTCCTTGGCCATCTGTTCCACCAGCTGCTGGCGCCCTTGCCGCGCCACCGCGATGAACTTCTCCTGGTTCTTGTGGTGCGGGTACATGCGGTTGGCCAGGTCGATGTTGTGTTCGCGGAACCGGTCCGCCACGCGCTGGGCCTCTTGCGCCGGCAGGCCCATGAGTTCCAGCACCGTGCGGGCGGTCTTCAGGCTGGACTCGAACAGCTCGCGCTCGACGTGCTCCACGCCCAGATCGCGCAGCGCGTTCCAATGGCTCATGTTGCGGGCGCGGGCCACGATTTTCAGCTGCGGAAAGTGAGCGCGCGCCAGTGCGGCGATCTTGACGGACTGGCCCGTGTCGTCCACCGCGATGACCAGGATGCGGGCCTGCGCGGCCCCTGCGATGCGCAGGAGCTCCAGGCGCGTGGCGTCGCCGTAGAACACGCGGTAGCCGAAGGTGTGGGCCACCTCCAGCATCTCCACGCTGTGGTCCAGCACGGTGGTCGGAACGGCTTGCAGCAGCATGGTGCGCGCGACGATCTGCCCGTAGCGCCCGAAGCCCGCGATGATGACCGGCGCCTCCTGCGGCTCGGAGATCTCGGCCGCGGCCGGCACATCGGTCTTGAGCCGCGCATAGCGGCGCAGCAGCACGCGGTCCAGCAGCACCAGCAGCAGCGGCGACAGCAGCATCGACAGCGCCACGGCGCCGATCAGCAGCGACGCGGTTTCGGCCGGCAGCGCGCCCGCCGTCGATGCCGCCTGGAACACGACGAACGCGAACTCGCCGCCCTGCGCCAGCAGCAGCGTCATCACGGGCCGCTCCTGGTACGGCGTGCCGGTCACGCGCGCCAACGCGTAGATCACCACGCCCTTGATGACCAGAAAGCCGAGCAGCACCAGGGCCATCAACCCGGGCGAGCGCATCAGCACGCCGAAGTCGATGGACATGCCCACGGCCATGAAAAAGAGCCCCAGCAGCAGGCCCTTGAAGGGCTCGATATCGGCCTCCAGCTCGCGCCGGTATTCGCTGTCGGCCAGCAGCACGCCGGCGAGGAAGGCGCCCAGCGCCATCGACAGGCCCACGATCACCATCAGCCAGGCGATGCCCACCACCAGCAGCAGCGAGGCGGCGGTGAAGATCTCCGGCGTCCTGCTCTTCGCGATCCAGCGCAGCACCGGACGCAGCAGCAGCCGCCCGCCCAGCACGATGCCGCCCACCACGCCCACGATCTTGCCCGCCTCCAGCAGCAGGTCGGGCGTGGCATGGGGTGCGGCCTCGGCCGCGGCGGCAGCGCCCAGCAGCGGCAGCAGCGCCAGGATGGGAATGGCCGCCACGTCCTGGAACAGCAGGATCGAGAACGCCTTTTGCCCGCTGTCGGTGCGCATCAGGTTGCGCTCGTTGAGCGACTGCAGCGCGATGGCCGTGGACGACAGTGCCAATCCCAGCGCGCCCACCAGCCCCACGCGCCACGGCAGGCCGCAGGCCCACGCCGCCAGCCACAGCAGCGCCGCGCACCCCAGCACCTGCGCGCTGCCCAGCCCGAAGATCGGGCGCCGCAGGCTCCACAGCCGGCTGGGCTGCAGCTCCAGACCGACGAGGAACAGCATCAGCACCACGCCGAACTCGGCGAAATGCAGGATGTCCTGCACGTTGCTCACCAGGCCCAGGCCCCAGGGGCCGATGGCGATGCCCGCGGCCAGGTAGCCGATGATCGCCCCCAACCCCAGCGCCCGCGCGATGGGCACGGCGAGCACGGCCGCGCCCAGGTAGAGGAAGCCGTAGGTGAGCCAGGTGGGTGCGTGGGCCATGGAGAAAGAAGGGGGTGGAGAGAGAGGCGGTGAAGGGACCTCGGCAATTTTGCATCGGTAAGATCGGCGGCTCCCGATCCTTTCATCTTCTTTCCTTTCTTTTCCGGCGGACCCATGGACCTGCACACCTGGCTGGCATTTTTGGCGGCGGCTTGCCTCATCGCGATCTCGCCGGGCTCCGGCGCCGTGCTGTCCATGAGCCACGGGCTCACCTACGGCGTGCGAAAGACGGGCGCCACCATCCTCGGGCTGCAACTGGGGCTGCTGCTGATTCTCGTGATCGCCGGGGCGGGCGTGGGCTCGCTGCTGCTGGCATCCGAGACGGCGTTCAGCGCGGTGAAGATCCTGGGCGCGTGCTACCTCATCTACATCGGCATCGCCCAATGGCGCTCGGGCGATGCGTCGTCCCTGCCGGGCGGGGAGGCCGCGCCGGCGGGCCCGTGGCAAAAGCGCTGCCTCACGGGCTTTCTGACCAACGCCACCAACCCCAAGGGCATCATTTTCATGGTCGCCGTGCTGCCCCAGTTCATGACCGACACGCGCCCACTGTGGACGCAACTGCTCGCCATGGCGGCCACCATGGTGGCGGTGGACATGGCCGTCATGCACGGCTATGCCGCGGGCGCCAGCGCGCTGCGCCGCCTGCTGCGCAACGCCCGCGCGGTGCGCGCGCAGAACCGCGTGTTCGGCGGCCTGCTGATGGCCGTGGGCACGGGGCTCTTCTTCGTCAAGCGCGGGGCCCAGCACGGCTGAATTCGTTTGCTATTAAAAATATAGCAATATGCCCTAGTGGAATATGCACTGGAGGGGTTTTTGACTCATACTCCCCAGCCCGGCCCCGGGCGGCGCTACCATCGCCCCCGCCAACCCAACTTTTGACACCCAGGAGGCGTGCATGCCAGTGATCGCAGTGGCCAATCCCAAGGGCGGCGTGGGCAAATCCACGCTCGCCACCAACATCGCCGGCTATTTCGCCAGCCAGGGCCACGCCGTGGTGCTGGGCGACGCCGACCCGCAGCAGTCGTCCCAACTGTGGCGCGGGCTGCGGTCCCCGGCCGTGCGGCCCATCGGCGACTGGCCGGTGCAGCCCGACGCCATCGGCCGCCCGCCCAAGGAGGCCACCCACGCGGTGCTGGACACGCCCGCGGGCCTGCACGGCGCGCAGCTCAAGTCGGTGCTCCAGCTGGCCGACAAAGTGATCGTGCCGCTGCAGGCCAGCGTGTTCGACATCTTCGCCATCCGTGGCTTCCTGGACGAGCTGGCCCAAAGCCGCCATGCGGCGAACGTGCAGATCGGCATCGTCGGCATGCGGGTCGATGCCCGTACCATCGCGGCCGACAAGCTGGGCGAGTTCGTCGAAAGCCTGGGCCTGCCGGTGCTGGGCCGGCTGCGCGACACGCAGAACTACATCCATCTGGCCGCGCAGGGCCTGTCGGTCTTCGACGTCTCGGCCAGCCGCGTGGCGCGCGACCTGGAGCAGTGGCAGGGCATCTGCGACTGGCTCGACCAGTAGGCCGGGGCGCGCGGCTGTCGCGCGCCCGACAACGCGCACGGCCCGCCCCGGCCTAAAGTGCGCGCATGAAAACCTTCCAGACGTATTCCGAAGTGGCCGCCTGCGTGGGCAGCGAGGTGGCGGTGACCGACTGGATCACCATCACCCAGGCGCAGATCGACCAGTTCGCCGAGGCCACGGGCGACCACCAGTGGATCCATGTCGATCCCGAGCGCGCTGCCCAGGGCCCGTTCGGCGCGCCGATCGCCCACGGGTTTCTCACGCTGTCGCTGATTCCGCGGTTCTTCGAATCGGCGTTCGCCATCGCCGGCGCGCGGATGGGCGTGAACTACGGGCTCAACCGCGTGCGCTTCACCTCGCCCGTGCCCGTGGGCAGCCGCCTGCGAGCGCGGCTCACGCTGCAGGCTTGCGAGCCCGCCGCGCCGGACGGCATCCAGATGACCTGGCTGGTCACCATCGAGCGCGAAGGGTCCGACAAGCCCGCGTGCGTGGCCGAGTCCCTGGCGCGCAACTACGGCGCCGCGCCCTGAAGGCGCCCCATGAAAAAGGCCCGCAGGGCGAACCTGCGGGCCTTTTTTTCGGGGAGGGGCTGGGCCGGCCGCAACCGGCCGGGCCGCCGTGCGATCAGATCAGTGGTCGCCGCTGACCGTGTTGCGCGACTTCGCGGCCGCCACGGTTTGCGCCTGCACTTCCTTGCGGGTGACGACCGTGGCGTTGCCGGAGACGGCCAGGGGCGCGGGCACGTCGTACCAGTCGCCGGCGCGGGGCAGGGTGCCGTTCTGGCGGGCGGCCACCAGGTCGGCCACGACGGCTTCACGGGTCAGCGCGCTGGAAGCGGCGACAGGGGCGGGATAGTCGGAGCCGTCGCCTTCCACCCCGGCGTGGGCGGCGAAGGCGCTCAGGGCGATGGCGGCAGCGGTGGCGAGAGTGCAGTAGTTGTTCATGATGGTGTCCTTCATTGGTTGGTGTTTCCGGGCAAGGCTGGTCTTGTTGGGGGCCGGTCTTGTCCTGCCTCGGTGGGTCCGCCTTCAGGCTTCCTCATCGATGGGTTGAACTGTACGCAGGGTTAACCCTTTGAAAAACAGCACTCCTGGCAATGAATAATTAACGAAATTGAAATAATCGCGGCCCTTGAAACGCCGTCATTCCTGCAATGGATAGATTGCTGACGATGCGCGTGTTCCAGTCCGTCGTGGACCAAGGCGGCTTCGCCGCGGCCGCGCGCGCGATGGACCTGTCGGCCGCGGCGGTCACCCGGCTGGTTGCCGACCTGGAGAGCCACATCGGCACCCGACTTCTGCAGCGGACCACGCGCCGGGTCTCGCTCACCGATGCCGGCGAGGCCTATCTGGCCCGCGTGCGTACCATCCTGGCCGACGTGGAGGAGGCCTTCGCTGCGGCCCAGGCCCACACCTCGGAGATCGCCGGCGTGCTGCGGCTGCACGCGCCGCCGGTGCTCGCGGTCCACATCCTCGCGCCGCTGGTGGAGGGCTTTCACCGGGCGCATCCCCGGGTGGTGCTGGACATCCATGTGGATTCCTCGCTGGAGCCGCCCATCGGCGATTTCGACATCACGCTGCTGAGCGACGACGCGGTCTTCGGCGCCAACGTCATCACCCGGCCCATCGTGCGGTCCGACAGCGTGGTGTGCGCCTCGCCCGCCTACCTGCGGGACCACGGCACGCCGCAGGTGCCGCAGGACCTGGCCCGGCACCAGTGCCTGCTGCGCCGGCGCAGCGACACCAAACCCGGGGTGATGCGCCTGTTCGATCCCCTGCTGGGCCACCGGGCCATCGACATCGAGGTGCAGCCGGTCTGCGTGACCAACCACATCGAGACCCTGCTGCGCGCTGCGCTGGATGGTGCGGGGCTGACCTCGCTGCCGGTCGATCTGGCCGCGCCCTATCTGCGCAGCGGGCAACTGGTGCGGGTGCTGGCGCCCTGGACGGCGGGGCGCTTCACGCTGTATGCGGCCTTTCCGAGCCGCAAGTTCATGCCCGCACGCACGCGGGCCTTCCTGGATTTTCTGAGCGCCCGCACGCGCAAGTCCGTGGAGGAGGCGCTGCAGGCCCCTGGCGTCCTGGACCAAAACGCGGCTCCGCCCGCACCGCAGGCCTGAAGGCCAGGCCCGGGCCTCAACACATCAAAGGAAGCTGTTTTGCCGCCAGGCTTCGTACACCGTGACCGCCACGGCGTTCGACAGGTTCAGGCTACGCTGTCCCGGCACCATGGGCAGCCGCAGCTGCTGGGCCGGCGGGAACGATTCGCGCAGCTCGGGCGGCAGGCCGCGCGTCTCGGCGCCGAACACCAGCCAGTCGCCGGCGCGGAAGCTGGTCTCGTACACCGTGAGCGTGGCGTGCGTGGTCATGGCGAACATGCGGGTGGCGTCCGGCTCGGCATCGCGCAGGAAGGCGGTCCATCCCGCGTGGCGCTGCACCTCGGTGTACTCGTGGTAGTCGAGGCCCGCGCGCTTCATGAGGCGGTCTTCCATGGAAAAACCCAAGGGTTCGATCAGGTGCAGCCGGCACGCGGTGTTGGCGGCCAGCCGGATCACGTTGCCTGTGTTGGGCGGGATCTCGGGTTCGACAAGAACGATATGAAACATGGCGTCTATTGTCGGCATCTGCGCCGCACCCAGCGCGAAAGCTCGTAAACAAACGTATCCAGGCCCGGTGATCGGCCCCGGTCAGGGGCTGTCGGTGCGGGCGACCACCACCGCGGTGATGTGCACGGCGCCGGCCTCGCGCAGCACCCGCGCCGCCGCGTGCAGCGTGGCGCCCGTGGTCATCACGTCGTCCACCAGGACGACGCTGCGGCCCGCGATGCGCGTGGCGCGTGCGGGCTCCAGCGCGAACGCGCCGCGCAGGTTGCGCAGCCGGTCCTTGCGCGGCAGGCCGCTCTGCGCCTCGGTGGCGCGGGTGCGCAGCAGGCTGGCGGCATCCGCCTTCGCTGGCGACAAGGCGCGCGCCAGCAGCGCGGCCTGGTTGAAGCCGCGCTCTTTCATCCGCTCGCGCGACAGGGGAATGGGCAGCAGGCAGTCGGCCGCTTCCACGGCCGGTTCCACCCAGGGCGTGCTGCGAAGCAGGGTGGCCAGCGACGGCGCCCAACCGGGATCGGCCCGGAACTTGAAGTCGGCCAGCGCCTGCGCCCACGGGTAGCCGTAGTCCACCGCGGCAAGGCAGGCGTCCAGCGGCGGCGGGTCGGTGAGGCAGTGCCCGCAGCGCGCCACGCCCGACGGCACGGGCAGGGCGCAGGTCGCGCAGCGCGGCTGCGGTTGCGCGAAGCGGGTGGCGCAGGCATCGCAGACGCGCCGCGCGGGCCAGGCATGGCAGATGGCGCACTGGCTGGGCACGGCACCCAGGGCCGCGCCCAGCCAGTGCGATATCCCTGCAAGGTGCCTGTGGAGCATCGACTCAATATACTCGCCGCGACCCCCGTTCCCCACGATGCCAGAGCACCTTCCCCCCACCATCGACCCGCCCGCCGCGGCCCGCTGGCACGCCGCCGCCCCCGCCGTCTCCCCCTGGCTGCACGAGGAGGTCGCCCGGCGCATGGACGACCGGCTCCAGTGGATCCGCCAGGCCCCGGCCGCCTGGTGCGACTGGGACCCGGTGCGCGGTGGCCTGCAGGCCCATGCCCTGGTGCGCCAGCGTTACCCCCAGGCCACCTGCCAGGTGGCGGAAACCGCGGCGCGCCGCCAGCCGGTGGCCGAGCAGGCACTGGGCGCGGCATGGTGGAGCCCTGCGCGCTGGGGCGGGCGTGCTCCGAAGTTCGGCCTGCCAGCGGACGGCAGCGTCAACATGGTGTGGTCCAACATGGCGCTGCACACGGCCGCCGACCCGCAGCGGCTGATCGGCCAGTGGCACCGGGCGCTCGCCGTGGACGGCTACCTCATGTTCTCCTGCCTGGGCCCCGACACCGTGCGCGAACTCCATGCCGTCTATGCCGAACTGGGCTGGCCGCCCGCCGGCCATGCCATGACGGACATGCACGACTGGGGCGATATGCTGGTGCAGGCCGGGTTCGCCGAGCCGGTGATGGACATGGAGCGCATCCGGCTGACCTTCGCCACCCCGGCCCGGCTGCTGAAGGAGTTGCGCGAACTGGGTTGCAACCTGCACCCGGCGCGCTTCCCCGCGCTGCGCGGGCGGCGCTGGCGCGAGCGCCTTGAGCAGGCGCTGGCCGACCGCCTGTCCGACCCCAACGAGGGCGGCCAGCTGGCGCTGACCTTCGAGATCGTCTATGGCCACGCCTTCAAGCCGGCGCCACGGTTGCGGGTGAGCGAGAGCAGCGCCGTGTCGCTGCAGGACATGCGCGCCATGCTGCAGGGGGCGAGGAAACCGGGCGCCTGAGGGTGTTTTCCCGGGGGCAGGGCCCCCATGATCCGTCGCAACAGCAGGCTACAATTCTTGGCGGTGCTGTTCCGGAACTTCTGCTGCGCGGTGCGATCCCTGCGGCCCCGCCGGGAGGCCGCCTGTCGGCGGCAGGCTCTGCGGTCGGCGCGAAACCTTCCAACCTTCTCATGGTTTGTACGGGGCTGTGCAGCGGATGTCGCCGCGGGCCTTGCAATCGGGCCACGGGAACGGCATGCTGCACGGTGCAGGGTACGCGCCAACCCGCGCGGGCCTTGAAGGTCAGGAGACAAAAAGCGAAGCACCGCCGGTGCTCCGCATCGATGAAACCGGGTTCATGTGGAACCCAGCCGCGCTGAAGGGCTCGGGCATTGCGCCCCAAGGCCCGGGCACGGTCTGGATGTTGGAATTCGCATGGCTTTGTGCGCCGCCCCGACCCCACGCGGGGGCGCCCAGGGATTGGTTAATTGAGGCTTAGAAGTGAGAACTATGAAGAGCATTTCCAACAAGCTGGCTTCTTTGCTGCTGATGGCGGGTGCATGGGTGGGCACCGCAGCCTACGCCGTGCAGGATCTTCCCGGTGGCCCGGCCGTCAACCAATTGAACCTGGCGCCTCCGGTCACCCGCATCGCCGAGGAGCAGCAGTTCCTGCACTGGATGATGCTCATCATCTGCACGGTGATCTTCATCGCCGTGTTCGCGGTGATGTTCTATTCGATCTGGAAGCACCGCAAGTCGCGCGGCGTCAAGCCGGCCAATTTCCATGAGTCCGTGACCGTCGAGGTCATCTGGACCATCGTGCCCTTCATCATCGTGATCCTCATGGCGCTGCCCGCCACCAAGGTGCTCGTGGCGCAAAAGGACACCACCAACGCCGACCTGACCATCAAGGTCACCGGCTACCAGTGGAAGTGGGGCTACGACTACATCACCGGCGAAGGCCAGGGCCTGGCGTACATCTCCACGCTCGACAGCAGCCACCGCCGCATGTCCGACAGCGGCAACGTGAGCAACGCGCCGGCCGACTACCTGCTCAAGGTGGACAACCCCCTGGTGGTGCCCGTGGGCAAGAAGGTGCGCGTGATCACCACCGCCAACGACGTGATCCACTCGTTCATGGTGCCGGCCTTCGGCATCAAGCAGGATGCGATCCCCGGCTTCGTGCGCGACACCTGGTTCCGCGCCGACAAGGTGGGCGACTACTACGGCCAGTGCGCCGAGCTGTGCGGCAAGGAGCACGCCTACATGCCCATCCACGTGAAGGTCGTGTCTGCCGCCGACTACACGCAGTGGGTGGCGGGCGAGAAGAAGAAGGCCGCGGCCAAGCTGGACGACCCGAGCAAGGTGTGGACGCTGCAGGACATCCTGCCGCGCGGCGAGAAGGTCTATGCCGCCAACTGCGCGGCCTGCCACCAGGCCAACGGCAAGGGCGCGGGCCCCATCAAGCCGCTGGACGGCTCCGCCATCGTCAAGAGCGACGACCACACCCAGCAGATCCACATCGTGCTCAAGGGCGCCGCCAACGGCGCCATGCCCTCCTGGGCGCAGTTGAGCGACACCGATCTGGCGGCCGTGGTGAGCTACACCAAGAACGCCTGGTCCAACAAGACGGGGCAGATCGTGCAGCCGTCCGAGATCCTGGCCCAGCGTGGCAAATAGCCACCCACGCCCCAACGCACTGAGGAATCCAAGATGAGCGCAGTTCTCGACAACCACGGTCACGCGGGCGGCCACGCACACGACAGCCACGGCGATCACCACCACCACGGCCCGACGGGCTGGCGGCGCTGGGTGTTCGCGACCAACCACAAGGACATCGGCACGCTGTACCTGCTGTTCTCGTTCACCATGCTGATGGTGGGCGGCATCCTGGCGCTGCTGATCCGCGCCGAGCTGTTCAAGCCCGGCCTGCAGCTGGTGAACCCCGAGCTGTTCAACCAGCTCACGACCATGCACGGCCTGATCATGGTGTTCGGCGCCATCATGCCGGCGTTCGTGGGCTTCGCGAACTGGATGATCCCGCTGCAGATCGGCGCATCCGACATGGCCTTCGCGCGCATGAACAACTTCAGCTTCTGGCTGATGATCCCGGCGGCCATCATGCTGGTGACCTCGTTCCTCATGCCTGGCGGCGCGCCGGCGGCGGGCTGGACGCTGTATGCGCCGCTCACGCTGCAGATGGGCCCGTCGATGGATGCCGGCATCTTCGCGATGCACATCCTGGGGGCCTCGTCCATCATGGGCTCGATCAACATCATCGTGACCATCCTGAACATGCGCGCCCCCGGCATGACGCTGATGAAGATGCCCATGTTCGCGTGGACCTGGCTCATCACCGCCTACCTGCTGATCGCCGTGATGCCCGTGCTGGCCGGCGCCATCACCATGACGCTGACCGACCGCCACTTCGGCACCAGCTTCTTCAACCCCGCCGGTGGCGGCGACCCGGTGATGTACCAGCACATCTTCTGGTTCTTCGGCCACCCCGAGGTGTACATCATGATCCTGCCGGCCTTCGGCATCATCAGCCAGATCGTGCCGGCGTTCTCGCGCAAGCGGCTGTTCGGCTATGCCTCCATGGTGTATGCCACCTCGTCCATCGCCATCCTGTCGTTCATCGTGTGGGCCCACCACATGTTCACGACCGGCATGCCCGTGACCGGCCAGCTGTTCTTCATGTACGCCACCATGCTGATCTCGGTGCCCACGGCCGTGAAGATCTTCAACTGGATCGCCACCATGTGGCGCGGCTCCATGACGTTCGAGACCCCGATGCTGTTCGCCGTGGGCTTCATCTTCGTGTTCACCATGGGCGGCTTCACCGGGCTGATCCTGTCGATGGCCCCCATCGATATCCAGCTGCAGGACACCTACTACGTGGTGGCCCACTTCCACTACGTGCTGGTGGCCGGCTCGCTGTTCTCCATGTTCGCCGCGTACTACTACTGGGCGCCGAAGTGGACCGGCGTGATGTACAGCGAAACCCGGGGCCGCATCCACTTCTGGGGCTCGCTCATCACGTTCAACGTGACGTTCTTCCCCATGCACTTCCTGGGCCTGGCCGGCATGCCGCGCCGCTATGCCGACTACCCCATGCAGTTCGCCGACTTCAACATGCTGGCCTCCATCGGCGCGTTCGGCTTCGGCCTGATGCAGGTGTACTTCTTCCTGTTCATCGTGGTGCCCGCGATGCGCGGCAAGGGCGAAGTGGCGCCTCAGCGCCCGTGGGAAGGGGCCGAGGGCCTCGAATGGGAAGTGCCTTCGCCGGCGCCTTTCCACACGTACGAGACGCCTCCGAAGCTGGACGCCTCGGCCACCCGCGTGATCGGCTGAGGAGGGACTGGCAATGACCCCCGAGCAAAAGAAGTCCAACCGGCGCATGGCGCTGATCCTGGCCTCGGTGGCCGTGGCCTTCTTCGTCGGCTTCATGGTCAAGATGGCCTGGCTGGCCCGCTGAAAGCCTGGACGCGCCATGGGCATGTTCCGCACCGAAAACGCCAAGATGGTGGGCAAGCTGGCCGTGATCTCGGTCGGCATGTTCGCCTTCGGCTACGTGCTCATTCCCATCTACAAGCACATCTGCGAGATGACCGGCATCAACATCCTGTCGCTGTCCGAGCGGCAGGTGCCGGGCAACGGGGTGGCGGGCCGCGATGTGAAGGTGCCCGCGAACACGCAGGTGGACAAGAGCCGTACCATCACCGTGGAGTTCGATGCGAACGCGCGCGGCCCGTGGGACTTCAAGCCCGCGCAGCGCTCGCTGCAGGTGCACCCGGGCGAGCTGGCCACGGTCATGTACGAGTTCCAGAACGTGCAGAACCGCCGCATGGCCGCGCAGGCCATCCCGAGCTACGCACCGCGGCAGGCGGCCGCGCACTTCAACAAGCTCGAGTGCTTCTGCTTCAACCAGTACGTGCTGGAGCCGGGCGAAAAAAAGCAATGGCCCGTGGCGTTCGTGATCGACCCGCGCCTGTCCAAGGACGTGACCACCATCACCCTGTCCTATACCTTCTTCGAGGTGGGCGGCAAGACGCCGCCCGCGCCCACCGAGCCCACTGCCGCGCTGCCGGCCGGCGTGGTGCCGCAGGGGGCCGGATCGTGAGCCCGCGCAGCCCCGGCGAATCGCCAGCGCGCCGCAAGGGCTCGCTGCTGCGCACCGTGCGGGCGGTGGCGTGGTCGTTCATCGGCCTGCGCAAGGGCTCGGAATACCAGCAGGACGTGGAGCGGCTGAACCCCATCCACATCATCGCCGTCGGCCTGGCCGCGGCGCTGCTGCTGGTGGTCGGGCTGATCGCGCTGGTCAACTGGGTCGTCTGATGGACGGCCGCAGCCCGACGGATAACAACGATTTGAGATTCAGGAGCTGACATGAGTGCATCTACCCCCGGCACGACCCCGTACTACTACGTGCCCGCCGAATCGCGCCATCCGGTGATGGCGGCGGCCGGCCTGTTCTTCGTGATCCTGGGCGCGGGCCAGTGGGTCAACGGCCACGACTGGGGCAAGTATTCGCTCGCCCTGGGCATGGTGTGGTGGCTGTTCGTGCTGTACCAGTGGTTCCGCGATGCCGTGCGCGAGAGCGAAGGCGGCCTGTACGGGCACAAGATCGATCTGTCCTACCGCTGGAGCATGAGCTGGTTCATCTTCTCGGAGGTGATGTTCTTCGGCGCCTTCTTCACCGCCCTGTGGTGGGCGCGCTCCCATTCGGTGCCGGCCCTGGGCAGCCTGGACAACGCGCTGCTGTGGCCCGACTTCAAGGCCGTGTGGCCCAGCATGGCGGCGGGCATGACCGCATCGCCCGCCGGCATCGTGGAGCCCTTCCAGACGGTCGGCCCGTTCTGGCTGCCCACGATCAATACGGCGCTGCTGCTGACCTCCGGCGTCACGCTGACCATCGCGCACCATGCGCTGCGCGAAAACCACCGCGGCAAGACCATCGCCTTCATGTGGGCCACCGTGCTGCTGGGCATCGTTTTCCTGTGCGTGCAGGGCTACGAGTACTACCACCTGTACACCGACCTGAACCTCAAGCTCAGCTCCGGCGTCTTCGGCTCCACCTTCTTCATGCTGACGGGCTTTCACGGCTTTCACGTGTTCGTGGGCATGCTGATGCTGCTGTTCATCACGCTGCGCCTGCAAAAGGGCCACTTCACGCCGGAAAAACACTTCGGCTTCGAGGGCGCCGCCTGGTACTGGCACTTCGTGGACGTGGTGTGGCTGGGCCTGTACGTGCTGGTCTATTGGCTGTAATCCAGGCCCCTCGGCGGCCCGACGAAAAAAGCGCCGCAGGGCGCTTTTTTTGCGGCGGTGCTTCGGTGCCCGCCGCGGCCCGTGGGCCATGCCGGGCAGACCGGGTGGCGCTTAGCGCGTGGCCGGCAGTCCGGTGGGCTGGATGTAGCCCAGCTTCCAGGCGGCCAGCAGGCACAGGAAGAGCAGAATCGACAGCCCCACGCGGACGGCGAGCGCGCGGGCCATGTGACCGCTGCGGGCTTTGTCGTTGCGGCCGTTGCGCATCATGAAGAACAGCGCGGAACCGAGGCTCGCCAGAATGGCCAGGAAGGCCAGCACCACCACGTATTTCATGGAGCGCATTATCCCGTGACATCTGCAAGACGCCGACTTGGCCTGCAATTTTGGCTGGTCAGCCTAGCCGCCGTGCTGGCCATGGCCGCGACCGCGTCGCTCGGGCGCTGGCAGCTGTCCCGCGCGGCGCAAAAGGAAGCCTTGCAAGCCGCCATCGACGCGCGTTCGGCCCGGCCGCCATTGGAGGGCGCCACGCTCGCGGCCCTGCCTGTGGCCACGGGGCCGGACGACCCACTGGTGCACCACCGCATCGTGCTGCGCGGCCGCTGGCTGCCCGCCCACACCGTTTTTTTGGACAACCGCCAGATGCAGGGCCGGCCGGGGTTCTTCGTGCTCACGCCGCTGCAGTTGCAGGGCAGCGCCACCAGCGTGCTGGTGCAGCGCGGCTGGGTGCCGCGCAATTTCCAGGACCGCACCCAGTTGCCCCAGATCCCCACGCCGGCGGGCGACACCGAGGTGGAAGGCCGCATCGCGGCGCCGCCGTCGCGGCTGTACGAAGTCGGCGCCACCGGCAGCGCCGAGGGGTCTTCCCGCATCCGGCAAAATCTAGACTTGGCGGCCTATCGCGGCGAGACCGGCCTGGCCCTGGCGCCACTCACCGTGCTGCAGACGGGGGCCGCGAGCGACGGGTTGCTGCGCGACTGGCCCGTCATCGACGCCGGGGTCGAAAAACACTACGGCTACGCCGTCCAATGGTTCGGGCTTTGCGGCCTGGTGGCAATCCTCTATGTCTGGTTCCAAATCGTCCGACGCTTCCTTCGCCCACGCCGCCAGCCTGCCGCCTGACGCGCCCCAGGGCGCCCACCCGCTGGGCCTCACGGTGCACAGCCTGCCGCCCGCTGGCGGGGCCATGGCGGCCGTGCAGCAGTCGCGCCAGGGGCGCTGGAAGATGCTGGGCATCCTGCTGGTGTGCGCCGCGCCCGTGGTGGCCTCGTACTTCACCTACTACGTGCTGCGGCCCGAAGGGCGGCGCAATTTCGGCGAGCTCATCGCCCCTCAGCGCGCGATGCCGGCGGGCATGGCGACCACCGCCCTCGATGGCGCTCCCGGTCGGCTCGACCAGTTGCAGGGCCAGTGGCTGCTCGTGAGCGTGGCGCCCGGCGCCTGCGGCACCCCCTGCCAGAACCATCTGTACCTGCAGCGGCAGCTGCGCGAAAGCCTGGGCAAAGACAAGGATCGCATCGACTGGGTCTGGCTGGTGACCGATGGCGCCGCGCCGCCGCCCGAGATCCAGCCGGGCCTGCAAAAGGCCCAGGTGCTGCGGGTGGATGCGCAGGCGCTGTCCGCGTGGCTTGCGCCCGCCACCGGCCACGCGATCGAAGACCATCTCTACGTCGTCGATCCCATGGGCCACTGGATGATGCGTTTTCCGGCGGGCCTGGACGCCGCCGGGGCCGCCAAGGCCAAGCGGGACCTGGAGCGGCTGATGCGCGCCTCGGCCTCGTGGGACCAGCCCGGCCGCACCGGAGCGCCATGATGCAGGACGCCCAGCCGCTGTACGACCTGGCCCCTCTCGCCCGCATGGTGCTGCTGGGCGCGGTGATCGCGCTCGGGCCGCTGGCCTGGGTGTGGCTGCGCAACCGCGGCACCTCGCGCGTGCGGCGCCTGCAGGCGCTCACCGTGCTGACCCTGTTCCTCACCTTCGATCTGGTGCTGTTCGGCGCCTTCACCCGGCTCACCGATTCAGGCCTGGGTTGCCCCGACTGGCCGGGCTGCTACGGCAACGTCAGCCCGCTGGGCGCGCATGCCGAAATCTCCGCCGCCCAGCAGGCCATGCCCACTGGGCCGGTCACGCACGGCAAGGCCTGGGTGGAGATGATCCACCGCTACCTGGCCAGCGGCGTGGGCATGCTCATCATCGTGCTCACTGTCGGCGCATGGTGGCAGCGGTCGCGCGCGGCCAGGCACCAGGGCCCGCCGCCCGCCCTGAGCCCCTGGTGGCCCACGGCGACGCTGGTGTGGGTGTGCCTGCAGGGCGCATTCGGCGCGCTCACGGTGACCATGAAGCTCTTTCCCGCCATCGTGACGCTGCACCTGATCGGCGGACTGGTGCTGCTGGCGCTGCTGTGCGTGCAGGCCGTGCGCGAGACGCATGCCGCGCGCGGCGTCCCGCCCGTGGCGCTGGGCCGCGGCCTGCGGGGCCTGCTGGTGGCGACCACCGTGCTGCTGGCGGTGCAGATCGTGCTCGGCGGCTGGGTGAGCACCAACTATGCGGTGCTGGCCTGCACCACGTTCCCCACGTGCCAGGGCAGCTGGTGGCCCGACATGGCCTTCGGCCAGGGCTTCGAGATCTGGCGGCCGCTGGGCCTGCTGCAGGACGGCAGCCACATCACCTTCGCGGGCCTCACGGCCATCCACTACGCGCACCGGCTGGCGGCCTACGCCGTGCTGCTGGCCCTCGGGCTGCTGGCCTGGCGCCTGCACCGCGCCGCGCTGCTGCCGGCCCAGGCGCGCTGGATCGCGGGCCTGGCGCTGATGCAGTTCGCCACCGGCCTGTCCAACGTGGTGCTGGACTGGCCCCTCGTGGCCGCCGTGCTGCACACCGGCGGCGCCGCGGCCCTGGTCGTGGTCCTCACCTGGGCCCTGGCTGCCAGCCGCGCCGTGGGCGTCGCCCGTCCCCTGGCCGCCGCTGCCGGCACACCGACAACCGCGCCCACGGGCGCAACGAGAATCTCCGCATGAGCGCTGCTCCCGCCACCTCCCCTCCGATCACCAGCATGCCGTCGCGCGCGGCGCAGTTCTATGCGCTGACCAAGCCGCGCGTGGTCCAGCTGATCGTTTTCTGCGCCTTCATCGGCATGGTGCTGGCCGTGCCCGGCATGCCCAGCGGCGCGCAGTGGGCGCACATGGCCGTGGCCTGTGCGGGCATCTGGCTCGTGGCAGGCGCCGCCGCGGCATTCAACTGCATCGTGGAGCAGGGCATCGACGCGAAGATGAAGCGCACCGCTTGGCGGCCCACCGCCAAGGGCGAGCTGTCCAACACGCAGACGCTGCTGTTCTCGGCGGCGCTGTGCGCGGCGGGTTCATTGGTGCTCTACCGGTGGGTCAACCCGCTCACCATGTGGCTCACCTTCGCCACCTTCGTGGGCTACGCGGTGGTGTACACGGTGATCCTCAAGCCGCTCACGCCGCAGAACATCGTGATCGGCGGCGCCTCGGGCGCCATGCCGCCGGTGCTGGGCTGGTCGGCCATGACGGGCGACGTGGCGCCCGAGGCGCTCATCCTGTTCCTCATCATCTTCCTGTGGACGCCTCCGCATTTCTGGGCCCTGGCGCTGTACCGCGTGGAGGACTACCGCAAGTCGGGCCTGCCCATGCTGCCCGTCACGCACGGCAACGAGTTCACGCGGCTGCAGGTGTTCCTGTACACGCTGATCCTCTTCGCGGGCTGCCTCATGCCCTTCGTGTACGGCATGAGTTCCTGGATCTACCTGGCTGCCGCCGTGGTGCTCAGCCTGGGCTTTTGCGCCTATGGCTTTCGGCTGTGGCGCCGCTACTCGGATGCGCTCGCCCGCGAGACCTTCCGCTTTTCCCTCATCCACCTGAGCCTGCTGTTCGCCGCGCTGCTGGTGGACCACTACGTGCTGTGATCGCCATGAACAAACGCATTGCTCTTAAAAGAATAGCTGCCAGCGCTTTGCTGGTCAGCGCTGGTGGCCTGTTGGCGGCTTGCTCCAAGAAGGGCCCGGAATTCAAGGGCGTGGACATCACCGGCGCCGACTACGCGAAGGACCTGCCCCTGCCTGACCACAACGGCCAGCCGCGCCACCTCAAGGACTTCGCAGGCAAAGTCGTGGTGGTGTTCTTCGGATACACCCAGTGCCCCGACGTGTGCCCCACGTCCATGGTGGAACTGGCGGAGGTCAAGCGCTCGCTGGGCGCGGAAGGCGACCGGCTCCAGGGCATCTTCGTCACCGTGGACCCCGAGCGCGACACGCCCGAGGTGCTCAAGGCCTACATGGCCAACTTCGACCCCACCTTCCTCGCGCTGCGTGGCAGCCCCGAGCAACTGGCCGCCGTGGCCAAGGACTTCAAGATCTATTACAAGAAGGTCGACGGCAAGACGCCCACGAGCTACACCATGGACCATTCGGCCGGCAGCTACGTGTACGACCCCGCCGGCCGCCTGCGCGTGTACAACCGCTACGGCAGCGGTGCGCAGGCGCTGGCAGCCGATGTGCGGGCCCTGCTGAACGAGGGCTGAGGCGGCGGGGCGGCCGCGTCGGCTTGCTCCACCACCGCCGCCCCCGGGCGCCAGGCAGCACCGGCCACCGGGCCCGACACCGGCTCGGCCAGGCCGCGCGCCAGGGCCGCGAGGCGGGGTCGCACGATGGCGCAGTGCCAGCGGTCATGCCGGACCAGCCCACCCGTCAGGGCGATGTGCGCAAGCCCCCGGGCGACCGTCTCTCGGGTGGTGGCCAGGAGCGCGGCCAGCATCGCCTGCGTGGGCAGCCGCACCAGGGTGCTGCGCTGCAGATCGGCCAGCAACAGCAGGGCGCCCGCCAGTCGCGCCGTGGCCCCGCGCATGCGCAGCAGCCCCGACCAGTCCGCAAGCTGCGCCTGCGCCCGCGCGTTCTCGCGCGATAGCGCCTCCAGCCAACCCGGCGCCGCAGCGCTGTGGTGGGGCGAGCGCAGGGCCTCTGCCGACACTTCGCACAGCCGGCCCTCACCCAGGGCCGTGCCCGACAGCTCCGCAGGCGCCGCGAACAGCGCCGTCGTGCCCAGGGCATGGCCGCAGCCCGCCAGGCCCACGGGCCGGTCGATGCCCTCGGCGCCCCGGCGGTGCAGCAGCACCGTACCGACCTTGAGGATCTGCAGCACCGGCGCGGACTGGCCTTGGCGCGCCAGCGTTTCGCCCTTGCGAAAGCGCCGCTCCACCACGCGGCCGGCCATCTGCACCTCGCGCGGGGCCCGGCCGAGCAGGCAGTGCGAGCGGCCGGCGCAGGTGTGGCAGGGAGGCTGGGGCGCGCCCTCTTCGGTCGGTGTGGCACCGTGGGGCCGGGTGCGTAGGGTCAGCACGAAAACGGCCTCCAGGGCATGATTTCTCCCGGCATATTGCTATAAAAATAATAGCAATTGCTTGCGATGGTGACGGACGGAGGGGGCCGGGTGCTCAGGCGTAGGCCAGTTCGCCGTGGCGGCTTTCGATGCGCTGGCCGGCCGATAGCGACATCAGCAAAAGCGCGATGGTCTCGTGCAGGATGACCGTCTGCTGGTTGCCCGTGTCCACCATGTGCCGGCGCAGCGCGTCACGCACCGCCGGCTGGCCCGTGACATCGATCACGATGTCCGCGGCGCTGCCGTGCGCCGCCAGCAATCCCATGAAATCGGAGGTCACGGGCACGCCGTGGCTGCGCGCCAGCTCGATGCTGGGCAGGGAGAGGTCCAGGTCCGCCACCCCGAGCACGGAGACGAACGGCGCTGCCAGCAACTGCTGCAGCAATGGGGTGCCGGTGTGGCCGGCACCGATGACGAGGATGCGAAAGGGCTGCATGGCATGCCTTGGAAATCACGAAGGCGCCAGTCTGCCGGCCGCGGGCCCCGCGGGGCATGATCTGCATCAACATCGGTGGAGGCGCAGCGCGCCCCACCGGGGCAGCGCGTCAGTCGGCCCGGATGCCTTGCGTGCGGATCACGCGGGCCATGAGCGCGGTGTCCGCCTGGATGCGGTTCGCCAACCCCTGGGGCGAGGTCCCGGCCACCTGCCAGCCTTGCTGGAACAGCTTGGCCCGCACGTCGGGGCTGCGGGCGATGTCGGCGATCAGCGCCGACAGCCGCGCCTGCACCGCAGCGGGCATGGTGGCCGGTGCGGCGAATGCGTTCCAGATCTCGAGGTTCAGGTCCGGCACTCCGGCCTCCGCCAGGCTGGGCACGCCGGGCACGAGCGTGCTGCGACCGGCCGAGGTGACGCCGATGAGGCGCAGCTTGCCCGTGCGTTCCTGCGACAGGGCGAGCGCAGGCGGCAGCAGCGCCATCTGCAGCTGTCCGCCCAGCATGCCCGTGGCCACCTGCGGGTAGCCGGGGTAGGGCACGTGCACCGGCGCGATGCCGGCGCGGGCCTTGAGCAGTTCCGTCCCCAAGTGGCCTACCGTTCCCACGCCCGGCGTGCCGTAGCTCCAGCGGCTGCCGGCCTGCCGCGCCGCTGCGAGAAACGCGCGCGCATCGGCATGGGCCGGCACGTCCGGCTGCGAGGCCGGGGCGGTCAGCACCAGCGGCGAGGTGCCCACCAGGCTCAGCGGCGCGAGGTCCTTCTGCGGGTCGTAGGGCACGGCCGGGTTGAGCAGCTTGGCGATCGTCAGGTTGCCGTTGATGAACAGGCCGATGGTGTGACCATCGGTCGCCTTGGCCACCGCATCGGCGCCGATGTTGCCGCCCGCGCCCACCTTGTTTTCCACGATCACCGGATGGCCCAGCGCCTGCGCCAGCGGCTCGGAGAACGTGCGCGCCGTCAGGTCGGGCGACGATCCCGGCGGAAAGCCCACGATGATGCGCAGCGGCTTGCTCGGCCACCCTGGCGTCGCCAGTGCGCCGGGCGCCGATTGGGCCGTGGCCGTGCCCAGAGCGCCAGCGAGCGAAAGGGCCAGCATCAGCGTGCGGCGTCGAAAGGCAGGAAAAGTCATGGGGGTCGTGTCCTTGGAGATCGGGGGCACCGGCAGCCGGCGTCCCATGAAAAAAGCGCGCAATCCGCAGGGGATTGCGCGCTCGGGATTATCGCCATGCCGGCCCGCCGCTGAGGGCGGGCGGCCAGCCGGTCACGCGTACTCGACCAGGGCCTTCTTCATCTTCTTCATCGCGGCCACTTCGATCTGGCGGATGCGTTCGGCGCTCACGCCGTACACGGCGGCCAGTTCGTGCAGCGTCATGCCGCCGGAGCCGTCGTCGTTCACCTTGAGCCAACGCTCTTCCACGATGCGGCGGCTGCGATCGTCCAGGCCCGAGAGGGCGGCGGCGATGCCGTCGGTGGCCAGGGCATCGCGCTGGCGCGATTCGATCATGGCGGTGGGCTCGTGGGCACCATCGGCCAGGTAGGCGATGGGGCCGTAAGCCTGTTCGCCGTCATCGGAGGGCGAGGGGTCCAGCATCACATCGCCGCCCGACAGGCGGGTTTCCATCTCGATGACCTCTTCGCGCTTGACGTTCAGGTGCTGCGCCACTGCATCGATTTCGCGCTCGGAAAGCGTGTCGCGGTGGGTGGCTGCGTCGGCGGCGGCCGCATCGGCCTTGAAGCCCTGCTTCATCGAGCGCAGGTTGAAGAACAGCTTGCGCTGCGACTTCGTCGTGGCCACCTTGACCATGCGCCAGTTCTTCAGGATGTACTCGTGAATCTCGGCCTTGATCCAGTGCATGGCGTAGCTCACCAGGCGCACGTTCTGGTCGGGGTCGAAACGCTTCACGGCCTTCATCAGGCCCACGTTGCCTTCCTGGATCAGGTCGCCATGCGGCAGGCCGTAGCCGAGGTATTGGCGGGCGATCGAGACCACCAGGCGCAGGTGCGACATCACCATGCGGCCGGCGGCATCCACGTCGTTGTTGTCCTTGAGCTGGCGCGCGTACGTGCGCTCTTCTTCCGCCGTGAGCAGCGGAAGGCGGTTCACCGCCGAGATGTAGGCGTCCAGATTGCCCAAGGGAGGGATGAGCGCCCAAGGATTGGCGGGAGCCAGAGCGGTGGCTGCGGTTCCAGATTGAAGCGTCATTCCAGAGATCCTTTCTTCCATGACATTCATGTTAGCACTCCATATGAGGGAGTGCTAAGGGACTAGTTCCCGCACCGGCGTAGGACGTGGGAGATGCGTCATTGTCGGAAAAAAGGGCGTCAGCGCAGCAATTCAAAGGGTGTGGCGCTATTGAATTAGTAGCTGAAAAATCCAAAAACTTCGTTTTGTGAACAATCAATTCACCGGATGGCACCAATCCGCCCCGGTCGGCCAGCCCCCGGCATGCGCGGCAGGGGGGATCGGACTCCGTTCGCCAGTCGGTCAAGTCAGCAACGCCTGCGCGAATTCCTTGGCGTTGAAGGTTTCCAGGTCTTCCAGCTTCTCGCCCACGCCGATGAAGTACACCGGAATGGGGCGTTCCTGCGCAATGGCGGCCAGCACGCCGCCCTTGGCCGTGCCGTCGAGCTTGGTCACGATGAGGCCGGTCAGCTGCAGCGCATCGTCGAAGGAGCGCACCTGGGCCAGTGCGTTCTGCCCCGTGTTGCCGTCGATCACCAGCAGCACCTCGTGCGGCGCCGTCGCATCCGCCTTGGTGACCACGCGCTTGATCTTCTGCAGCTCCTGCATCAGGTGCAGCTGCGTCGGCAGGCGCCCGGCGGTATCGACCAGCACCACGTCCTTGCCGCGCGCCTTGCCGGCGGTGACGGCATCGAAGCTCACCGCTGCAGGATCGCCGCCGTCCTGGCTCACGATCTCGACCGTGTTGCGGTCGGCCCAGACGCCGAGCTGCTCGCGCGCCGCCGCCCGGAAGGTGTCGGCCGCGGCCAGCAGAACCGCTGCGCCCTCATTGGCCAGGTGCTTGGTCAGCTTGCCGATGGAGGTCGTCTTGCCCGCGCCGTTGACCCCCGCCACCATGATCACGGTGGGTGTGTAGCGGCCGATGACAAGCGATTTTTCCAGCGGCCGCAGCAGGTCGGCCAGGGCCTCGGCCAGCAGGGCCTTCACGGCGGCCGGATCGGTGGTCTTGGTGTCCTTGACACGGCGCTTGAGGTCGTCCAGCAGGTGCTGCGTGGCCTTCACGCCGGTGTCGGCCATCAGCAGGGCCTCTTCCAGCTCTTCGTACAGCGCGTCGTTGATCTGGGTGCCGGTGAAGACCGTGGCGATGCTGCTGCCGGTCTTGCGCAGGCCGTTCTTCAGGCGGTCCATCCAGCCCTTGCGCTCGGCGGGCGCGGGCTGCACGGGTGGTGCGGCCGGGATGGGCATCACCGGTGGGGGGACCTGCACGGCGGGCGCCGCCACCGGGGCGGGCACCGGGGGCACGACAGGCGTGGAAACAGGCGCGGGAGCCCGGGACACCGTGGGTACCGCAGGGGCCGGCACAGGTGCCACCACAGGGGCTGCCACGGGGGGCGTGATGGGTGCGGGAGAGGGGGGCGGAACCGCAGCCGGTGCGGGTGCCGTGGGTGCCACGGGTGCCCCAAGCGCGATTGGTGCGGTGGGCACGGGCGCCGCGACCGGGGCTGGCGGCTGCACCGGGGGATGAACGACGGGCGGCGGCGCCACCGGCACCTCCGCCGGCGCCTTCGCGAATGGGTTCTTCAGCCACCCGAAGCCCCCGGAGGCCGCAGGGGCACTCGAAGGGGCTGCGGAGGGCGGCGAGAGCGCGTCTGCGGCGGGCGTTGCAGGCACGGAAACCGCTGGCGCAGCCTCCGCGGGATGGGGGGCTTGCGGCTCGGTGGGGGCGGCGGGCTTTTTCTTGAAAAAACTGAACATTGGAGGGTTCTTAGAATCGCATCCATTCTATGAAACGCGCTATCACCCTTCTGGGCCTGCTGGCCTGCGTGCATGCCGGGGCCCAAACCCCGCCATCCGCTCCCACCCCCCTTCCTCCCTCGGCCCAGGACACGCAGGCGCAGCGCCCGCCGTCCACGGGGGTTCGGCAATTCACCTTGAAGAACGGCATGCAGCTGCTCGTGCAGCCCGATCGCCGGGCGCCCACGGCGGTGCACATGGTCTGGCTGCGGGTCGGCGCGATGGACGAGGTGGACGGCACCTCCGGCGTGGCCCACGCGCTGGAGCACATGATGTTCAAGGGCTCCAAGACCGTGCCGCCGGGCGAGTTCTCGCGCCGCGTGGCTGCGCTGGGCGGGCAGGAAAACGCCTTCACCAGCCGCGACTACACCGGCTACTACCAGCAGATCCCCGCGAACCGGCTGGAAGACGTGATGAAGCTCGAAGCCGACCGCTTCGCCAACAACCAGTGGCCTGATGCCGAGTTCAAGCGCGAGATCGAGGTGGTCAAGGAAGAGCGCCGCATGCGCACCGAAGACCAGCCCCGGGCCGCGCTCATCGAGCAGCTCTACGCCGCCACGTTCATCGCCTCGCCCTACCGCCGGCCCGTCGTCGGCTGGATGAGCGATCTCGATGCCATGACCGCCGACGACGTGCGCGCCTTCCACCGCCAGTGGTACGTGCCGGCCAACGCAGTCGTGGTGGTGGCCGGCGACGTGGACCCCGACAAGGTCCGCGTACTGGCCGAAAAGTACTACGGCCGCATTCCCGTGCGCGCCGTGCCGGCCCGCAAGCCGCGCGTGGAGCCCGTGCAGCAGGGCATCCGCCGCATCGCCTACAAGGCCCCGGCCGAGCAGGCCTACGTGGCCCTGGCGTTCCGCGCGCCGAGCATTACGCGCCTGGAGAACATGGCCGATAGCGACCGCGATGCGTTGTCGCTGCTGGTGCTGTCGGCCGTGCTCAGCGGCTACGACGGTGCGCGCCTGGAGCGCGCCTTGAGCCAAGGCTCCGACCGTGTGGCCGACAGCTCGGACAGCTCCGCCTCCGTCGTGGGCCGCGGCCCCAGCGTGTTCCTGCTGACCGGCGTGCCGGCCCCCGGCAAGACCCCGCAGCAGGTCGAGGACGCCCTGCGCGCCGAGGTCGCCCGCATCGCCCGCGAAGGCGTGAGCGAGGCCGAACTGGCCCGCGTGAAGACGCAGTGGGCGGCCTCCACCATCTACCAGCGCGATTCGCTGCAAAGCCAGGCCAGCGACCTGGGCAGCAACTGGGTGCAGGGCCTGCCCCCCGACGCCGACGCGCGCCTCATCGCCCTGCTGCGCGCGGTGACGCCCGCCCAGGTGCAATCGGTGGCGGCCCGCTACTTCGGCGACGACCAGCTCACCGTGGGCACGCTGCTGCCGCAACCCATGGCCCCTGGCGCCAAGCGCGCCGCCCCCGCAGCCGGCGCCGACGGGCGGATGCATTGATGAGAACGCGCAGGACACCCCCCATGAAAACCTTCCAACGCATGGCCGCACGCGCGTGCCTCGCCTTTGCCGGGGCCTTGTGCCTGGCCCACCCCGCCTGGGCGCTGCTGCCCATCCAGCACTGGACGGAGCCGAGCGGCGCCCGCGTCTGGCTGGTGGAGAGCCCGGCCATTCCGATGGTCGACGTGCAGGTGGACTTCGATGCCGGCGCGCGCCGGGACCCGGCCGCGCAGGCGGGCCTGGCGAGTGCCGTGGCGGCCATGTCGTCCAAGGGCGTGCGCGCCCAGGGCGATGAACCTGCCATGGACGAAAACGCGCTCGGCGAAGCCTGGGCCGATCTGGGCGCGAGCTTCGAGGCCGCGGCCGACCGCGACGGCCTGAGCTTTTCGCTGCGATCGCTCACCGAGCCCGACCTGCTGGACCGCGCGGCGCGGCTCGCAGCCCGGCAACTGGCCCAGCCGAGCTTTCCGCAGGACATCTGGCAGCGCGAGCGTTCGCGCTGGGCCGCTGCTTTGAAAGAGGCGGAAACCCGTCCCGGCACGGCCGCGGCCAAGGCCTTCGGCAGCGCGGTGTACGGCACCCACCCCTACGGTCAGCGCACGACGCCCGATACCCTGGGGCGCATCGAGATCGCCGACATGCAGGCCTACCATGGGCGCTACGTCGAGACCTGCCGGGCCCGCGTGAGCATCGTCGGGGCCGTCACGCGCCCACAGGCGCAGGCGCTGGTGGCCACGCTGCTGTCGCAGATGCCCGCGCGCGATCCCGCCACCTGCCAGCCGCTGCCGCCCGTGCCCGAAGTGCAGGCGCTGGCCGCGCCGGTGCAGCAGGACATTCCCTTCGCCTCGGCGCAGGCCCATGTGTTAATCGGCCAGCCGGGCTTCGCGCGGCGCGACCCGGACTTTTTGGCCCTGCTCGTGGGCAACCACATCCTGGGCGGCGGCGGATTCACCTCGCTGCTGACCAGCGAGGTGCGCGAAAAGCGCGGCCTGAGCTACAGCGTGTACAGCCAGTTCTCGCCCGGCTTGAACACCGGCGTCTTCCTGGTCGGGCTGCAGACCCGCCCCGACCAGGCCGCCGAGGCCGTGAAGGTGTCGCGCGACGTGCTTGCGCGCTTCGTGGCGCAAGGCCCGACCGAGGCCCAGCTCAAGGCCGCGAAGGACAACCTGATCGGCGGCTTCGCGCTGCGCATCGACAGCAACCGCAAGCTGCTGGCCAACGTCGTCAACATCGCGTGGAACGACCTGCCGCTGGATTACCTGGAGCACTGGACCGACCGCGTGCAGGCCCTGACGGCCGCAGATGTGCGCGCCGCCATGGCGCGCAAGCTGCAGCCCGATCGCATGGTCACCGTGGTGGTCGGGGGCCAGCCTTGAACCGGCCCGCACGCCGCGCCGCGCCGGCAGCGCCGGCCAGGTCGGGGGCCGCCGCGAAGAAGCCTGCGGCGAAGGCGCCCGCGGTGAAAGGCGCGGGCGAGGTCCGCATCATCGGCGGGCAATGGAAGCGCACGCGCCTGCCCGTGGCGCAACGCCCCGGCCTGCGCCCCACGCCCGACCGGGTGCGCGAGACGCTCTTCAACTGGCTGGGACAGGACCTGACCGGCTGGCGCTGCCTCGACGCCTTCGCGGGCACGGGCGCCCTGGGGTTCGAAGCCGCCTCGCGCGGCGCCACGGCCGTGCAGTTGGTCGAGAACGATCCTGCACTGGTCGAGCAACTGCACACGCTGCAGCAGCGCCTGCAGGCCCTGGCGGTGCGGGTGCAGCGGGGCGACGGCGTGGCCGCGCTGCGGCACTGCGCGCCGGGCAGCCTGCACCTGGTGTTTCTGGACCCGCCGTTCGACGGCGCCCTGTTCGAGCCTGCGTTGGCCGCTGCGGCCCAGGCGGTTGCGGCCCAGGGGTTCATCTACCTGGAAGCACCGCAGGCCTGGGACGAGGCCGCGCTGGCAGAGCTGGGGCTGGCGGTGCACCGCCATCTGAAGGCCGGCGCCGTGCACGCCCATCTGCTTCAAAAACAGTGATGCTATTTAATTTATAGCGTAATGCCCTAGTGGAATATGCGCTGGAGGCATTTTTTGCTTGTAGTGCTCGCGGCCATCACTGCCGCCGGGGCGGCCTTTCCGCCCGCTGCATAATCCGCCCCTGCGCCCGCCCAACCGCGTGTGCCCCCTTCCGCCAGACCGCAAAGGAGCGACCACGCCATGGCCCAGAACGTCCTCGCCATCTATCCCGGCACCTTCGATCCCATCACGCTGGGCCATGAAGACGTGGTGCGCCGCGCCACGCAACTCTTCGGCCGGGTCATCGTGGCCGTGGCCGCAGGGCACCACAAGAAGACCCTGTTCAGCCTGGAAGAGCGCATCGAGATGGTCCGTGAAGCGGTGCGCGCCTATCCGCAGGTGCAGGTCGAGACCTTCTCCGGCCTGCTGCGCGACTTCGTGGTCGAGCGCGGCGGCAAGGCCATGGTGCGCGGCCTGCGCGCCGTGACCGATTTCGACTACGAGTTCCAGCTGGCCGGCATGAACCGCAGCCTCATGCCCGAGGTGGAAACCGTCTTTCTCACGCCCAGCGACAAGTTCCAGTTCATCAGCAGCACCTTCGTGCGAGAGATCGCCCTGTTGGGCGGCGAGGTGGACAAGTTCGTTTCCCCGGAAGTGTCCGAACGCCTGGCCGTGAAGGTGCGCGCGCAGTCGTCTTGAGGCGTTTTGGCGGCGGGCGCCGTCAGGCTTGCAGTGCTTTCAGCGGTTCGGGTCGTGCGCGGTTGCGGGCGGACTGCACCAGTTCGTGCACGAAGCGCAGCTTGGCGAGCGCCCCGGACGACAGGGCGAACGGATAGGCATCCTGTTGACCCAGGCTGCGGTTCAGGCTGTTGAGCAGCAGCGTGAGCGGCACCCACTCGCTGACCATCGCATCGAAATCCGGGGACTGCGTGGCGAACGGGTCGTTCATCGTGAAGCGCCGTGCCGCGCCCGCTTTGGGCTTCGGGATCTGAAGCCCGGTGCGGTAGCTCGACGCCGTCTCCAGCAGATCGACCATGTGCAGGTAGTGCGCCCAGGTCTCGGCCCAGTCTTCCCAGGGGTGGGCCGTGGCGTAGGCGCTCACATGGTGGTCGCCCCATTCCCGCAGGTGCGGGCTGCTGGCGTAGTAGGCCTGCAGCGCTGCGCCGTAGTCCTGCCGCTCGTCGCCGAACACGGCACGGAAGTGGTCCAGCTTGCCCTGGTCGCGCAGCAACCGGTCCCAGTAGAAATGCCCGGATTCGTGCCGAAGGTGGCCGATCAGCGTGCGGTAGGGCTCGTGCAGCGCCAGCCGGCGGCGTGCCCGTTCGTCGTCGTCGGCTTCGGCGATGTTCAGGGTGATGGTGCCGCTCGAATGCCCGGTGATCACGGGGTACCCCGGCTGGTCGGCCAGGAATTCGAACGCCGGACTTTCGCCGGGGGGCGCCGGCTCCAGGCCCAGCTTCGCCAGCGTGTAGTACAGCTGCCGTTTGGCGTGCTCGATCTGCTTCCAGCGGCGAAGGTTGGCGGGCTCCGACAGGTCGGGAAGGATTCGAGTCTGCCGGCAGGACACGCACAGGGCCTGCGGGTCGTCGCCCTGCAGCGCGAAGTTGCACGCGCGGTGTGCTGTGCGGTGGTGGCAAAGCCGGTACAGAGGCTGGGCACTGCCCCGGCCGGCGTCCGCCACCCGCTCCCACAGGTCGGAGTCGTCACGCAGGCCCGATACCGCGGGCACCAACGCGGCCATCGTCAATTGGTCTGGCAGGAAGGCGAGCTTGGCGCCGCAATGCAAGCATTGGACGCTGTCGAAGAAAACGAGGTGACCGCATTGGTCGCAATTGAATACCTGCATGGTGCGAGCTTAGAGCCTGTGAGGAATCTTGCATTGCACTTGCGGCAAGCCTGTGGCAACCCAAGGGGTTGGCGAAACAAAAACAGGCTCCGAAGAGCCTGTTTTTGCAAGGTTTCCGCAGGCCACGCGGGCCTGCGTGGCCTCAAGGACGCACGACGATGCTGTTGCGCACGTCACGCACGTGCTTGGTGTTGCGTGCGATGGATTCGGCCGTGTTCTTTTCGGTCTGCGACTTGGCGAAGCCCGACAGTTGCACGGTGCCGTTCAGCGTTTCGACGCTGATGGACGTGGCGGACACGGACTTGTCTTCAGCCATCTTGGCCTTCACAGCGGTCGTGATGCCAGCGTCGTCCACGTAGGAGCCGACGGTCTGCTGGTCGCGCGCCACCGAGCAACCGGCGGAGATGATGGTTGCGCCAGCGAGGGCTGCAAAAGCGAGGGCACGTGCGTATTTCATGGTTATTTCCTTGGTTTGGTTTGTTAACACGGGTGCTTTGGGATTCTGCAGCCCACCGACCTGTTGCACCCCCCGCGGTCGATGAACTGTTTCTTGGTGGCGGCGTCGCCTTTCAGCGCTGCAGCCAGTCCTTGAGTTCGTCGGCATGCTCTTCTTCGTCGGCCAGGATGCCTTCCAGCATCCGGCGTGTCGTCGGGTCCTTGTCGCCGATCAAAGTGATCATCTGGCGATAGGCTTCCACGGCGATCCGCTCGGCCACCAGGTTGGCTCGCACCATGGCCTTGAGGTCGGACGATTCGTCGTAGTCCGCGTGGCTGCGCTCTTCGAGCGAGCTGGGCGAAAAATCGGGCTCGCCGCCGAGCTGCACGATGCGTTGCGCGATCTTGTCCGCATGGGCGGACTCCTCGTTCGCATGCACCAGGAATTCGGCCGCGATGGCTGGCGACTCCATGCCGTCTGCCGTGAAATGGTGCCGCTTGTAGCGCAGCACGCACACCAGTTCGGTGGCGAGCGCGTCGTTCAGCAGCTTCACGATGGCATCGCGGTGCGGGCCGTAGGCGGGCGTGACAGCCCCTTCATCCAGATCCTGCGTCGCTGCGTAGTGCAGCGCCTTTTCGTCGAGCACGAGGGTCTCGGAAGGGGCCGCCGGATTGCTGGCCGTGTTGATGGTGGTGACAGGGGACATGGGGACGCTCGCTCTTTGTTATTGAAGTGTTTTAAGCAGTTGCCAGTGAAATCAATATTCGTGGCGGCGGGGGCGGCGGCTCATCAGGCACAGCGTGGCCACTGCAGCGCCTGCAGCGGCGGCCAGCAGCATCGATTTGCCGGGCTGCTCGACCACGTAGCGCGTGGTGACATCGGCCGCCTGGTTGAGCTGGCGGCGAGCGCGTTCGGTGGTGTCTGCGCAGTAGGAAATGCCGCGCGATGCGAGGTCTTGTGCACGGGCTGCGAGATCGTCGATCAGCGGGTTCACCTCACCATGCAACTCGTCCACTTTGCGTGCAGCCTTGTCCAGGGTGTTGTTGGCAGCGTCGCGGGTGGATTGCACGGCGTCCTTGGCGGAGTCGAGCACGCTGTCTGCAGCGTTGTGTGCGGAATCCACGGCTTTTTTCGCGGCGTTCTGGGTGTCGATCATGGTTGGGTTCCTTGGGGTTTTTGGAGTGGTGAGCGCTTCGGTGTGCGGTGCGTTCAGTGCCTTAACCGCGCTTGAGCAGGCTCAGCACGAAGGTGACCACGGCCATGATCACGAAAACGAAGAAAAGAATCTTCGCAATGCCAACGGCGCCGGCAGCGATACCGCCAAAGCCAAAAAGTGCGGCAATCAAAGCGATCACCAGGAAAACCACTGCGTAATGCAACATATTCATCTCCTCTTGCACCAGAAGTTCCGGCGGGTTGGTAGGGGGCGCATCGGTCAGCGCCTGGGATTGAATGTAGTTTTCGCGGTGCGGAGTGGCTGCCGGTCCCTGGCGCGCACCCATGTAGGACGCCGCCCATGAGGGCGGATCTCTCAAAAATCACGGGTGGCCGACAGCGGCCATTCCTGTCAAAAAGGAGCTTGCGGGCGCTGCGCCTGGGCCCGCTTCGCCCCCTCAGTGCACGTGCGGCAGCACTGCGGAAACGAGGGTTCCCTCACCGGGCTCGGATGTGACGGTCAGGCGGCCCCCAGCGGCCTCGACCCGGTGCCGCATGCCCATCAGGCCGTGGGCGGAAGGGTTGGCCTTGCCCGTGTCGAAGCCGCTGCCGTTGTCGCGGATCTGCACCGCCACGTGCGTGGGGTAGTTGTGCACGGCGACCAGCACCTTGCCGGCGTTGGCGTATTTGCCGATGTTCGTCAGCGATTCCTGGACCATGCGGTAGATGGTTAGTTGAACGGATTCGGGCAGTTCCACCGCTTCCAGATTCAGGTCCACCTCCACATTGCTGCGCTCCGCGAACTCGCGGCCCAGGATTTCAAGCGATGCCGTCAGCCCCAGGTTGAACAGCGACGAAGGCCGCAGGTCTTCGATGATGCGGCGCTTGAGCGCAATGCCGCTGTTGAGCGTGTCGGTCAGGTGTTTGAGGCGCTCGGCAATTTCAGGCGCCTGCGAATCCACCCTGGATTTGAGGCGCGCCACGTCGAGCTTGGCCGCGGTGAGTAGGGCGCCCAGTTCGTCATGCAGCTCGCGCGCCAGGTGGCCGCGTTCGTCCTCGCGCACCTGCTGCAGGTGGTTCGCCAATTCGGTGAGGGACGCAGTGCGCTCCCGTACCAGCTGTTCGAGCCGATCGCGCTCGCGCTCCAAGGTTTCCTGCTCGCGCTGGTTGAACGACTGCAGTGCGCTCGCCTGCCGCAGGTACATGTAGAACGCCAGCAGCCCGATGGCCGCCATGGTCGCGATGCCGATGCGCGACAGCATGAGGGAATGAAGGATCTCTTGCGTGCTGTGGTTGGTGCGGTCGGTGCTGCGTTCCGTCAAGCGGCCCGACAGCGAACGGATGGCATCCATGTTCTCCTTGCCCACGTCGGTGGACAGCACGAACTTCCACGCATCGTCGTTGTCTTGGCGCCGCAGCCGCAGGCTCAGATCGAGCTCGGACATCTTGCGGGAAATCTGCCGCGACAGCTGCGTGAAGTCCTCCTGGTCTTCGACCGAGGATGCGGTGAAGATGGCGCGCAGCTCGTCCAGATTGCTGTTGATGGTGGACGCGGCTTTCTCGTAGGGCTCGAGATAACGCTCGTCGCCCGTCAGCAGATAGCCCCGAAGGCCGGTCTCCGCATCGAGCATGTTCTGCATCATGCGATCGAGCGCGGCGCGGGTGGTGTAGGTGCGAGAGAGGGCGCTGACCGCATCGTGCGAGCGGTCATAACCGGCCTCGTTGATGCCAACCAGCGCCGATGCAGCCAGCAGTGCCAGGGGCAAGCTGACAGCCATCTTGCGAAAATTGGACCAACGCATAGGTTTCTCCGAAAGACAGGCGGGTGATTTCTGGATAATGTCACCAGCCAGCGGTGTTCCGCTGCAGGCACGCCCGCAACGGGTGAATTGGCTACCAGAACGATAACGGGCAGCTTGGCTGCCCCTTGAAAGAACGCTCAATGATCAAGATCGGCATTGTGGATGACCATGCGATTGTCCGCTCGGGATTGCGACAATTTTTGTCAGAACATGTAGACCTCCGGGTGGTGGGTGAGGCGTCCAATGGGCGCGAGGCGATCGATCTGGTTCGTGCACAGGAGATCGACGTGCTGCTCATGGACTTGTCGATGCCCGGCCAAAGCGGTCTCGACGCGCTGGCCATGCTGCGTGCGAAGGCGCCCGACATGGGCATCCTGATCCTCAGCGGCTATCCGGAAGAGCACTACGCCATCAACCTGATTCGCCAGGGCGCCAGCGGCTACCTCAACAAGGAATGCGACCCCAAGGAGATCGTCGAAGCCATTCGCACGATCTCGCTGGGCCGCCGCTACCTGACCCCTGCCGTGGCCGATCTGCTGGCCCAGCAGCTCAACCGCAAGGACGATGCGCCGCCGCACGAACAACTGTCGGAGCGCGAGTTCCAGGTGTTCCTCAAGCTGGCCAAGGGCGAGACCGCGGGCGACATCGCCAAGTCGTTGTCGCTCAGCGTGAAGACCGTGAGCACCTACCGCACGCGCCTGATGGAAAAGATGGCGCTGTCGTCCAACAGCGACCTGACCTACTACGCACTGAAGAACAAGCTGATCGATTGAACCAGCACCCAAGCAAAACGGCCACCGGGAAATCGGTGGCCGTTTTCAAATTGGGGCGGGGGAAAAGGGGCCTGAACCCGACCTGATGGCCACGGCCTTTCGGCTCAGCCGGTGGCGGATTTGGGGTTGGCCTGGCGGGCCGTGCTGTGCTCTACGCAGTACTCCACCAGTGCGTCGATCTCATTGGATTTGTCGAACACGGCATCTACGCCCAATTGGGCGCAGCGCATGCGAACGTCCGGCGTTGCATAGTTACTGAGCACCACCATCTTCTGGCCCGCGGTGCGATTGCGGCACGCTGCCAAGACGCCCAGACCGCTTCCCTGTCTCAGAAAAAGATCGACGATGGCCAGGTCCCACTGGCCTGCATTGTTGGCCAGCCACTCTTTGCCTTCGTCTTCGGTTTCTGCAATGCCTACGGCTTCCACCTCCGCCAGTTCCTCGAGCGTGCCGATCAGGTTTTCTCGGATAGTGGCGTTGTCTTCAACAATGTAGGTGCGCAGTTTCACTGTGGGGTCCAGTCCGGATCACGGCGGCAGAATGAGAATGTGATCACAGCTTCACTTTATGGGGAACCAATGTGTCATTCTGCCAGTAGCAACATGCTGAGCCGGTAGGATTCTTCCTACGGTGTGGCGTGACTACATACGCTGCAGTCCCCATGGCGCGGAATTTTCATCACAGTCCATTCCATGGAACGCCCGTCGAGCATCGAGAGCCGCCCTGCCAGCGATTCACCGAACCCCACGATGAGCTTGAGAGCTTCCGCCGCCTGCATGGCGCCGATGATGCCGACCATCGGCGCGAACACGCCCAGGGTGGCGCACTGGGCTTCTTCGAACGCGGCGTCCGGCGGGAAGATGCAGGCGTAGCACGGCGCTTGCGGATGGCGCGGGTCGATGACGGTGATCTGCCCGTCGAAGCGGATCGCGGCGCCCGTGACGAGTGGCGTGCGGTGGGCCACGCAAGCGGCGTTCACGGCATGGCGTGTTGCATAGTTGTCGCTGCAGTCGAGCACCACGGTGGCCTGGCCCACCCATTCATCGAGCCATTCCTTGTCGGCCCGGGCCTGGACGGCATCCACCTGCACGCCCGGATTCAAGGCCTGCAGCGCCTGAGCGGCGGAGTGCACCTTGGGCTCGCCGACGCGCTCGGTGGTGTGGGCGATCTGGCGCTGCAGGTTGGTCAGGTCCACCACATCGTCGTCCACCAGGGTGATGCGTCCCACGCCGGCAGAGGCCAGGAACAGGGCGGCGGGCGAGCCCAGCCCGCCCGCTCCGATCACGAGCGCGTGGGCGGCCAGGATGCGCTCCTGGCCCTCGATCCCGATCTCGTCGAGCATGATGTGGCGCGAATAGCGCAGTAGCTGATCGTCTGTCATGGGCTGGAAACGGAGGCAGTGGCGAAGGCCATGAAAAAGGCCGGGCGCCTGAAAGGCGCCCGGCCGTCGGTGAATCCAGAAGGGATTTAGTTTTCCTTCTTCTCTTCCTTGCGTTCGGTCTGCGTCTTGCTGACAAGCACGGACTGGCCCTTCAGCTGGTTGAGGGCCTGCGCCAACTGGAAGTCCTTGTCCGAACCGAACTCCGGCATCTTGCGTTCGGCGATGGGCTTCTTGGCTTCTTCCTCGAGGCGCTTGCGGGCTTCCTCGCGGGCCTTCTCGCGCGCTTCGTCCTTTTTCTCTTCGCCCTGGCCGCTGGTCAGGTGCTTTTCGAGATCGGCCTCACGCATGCGCAGCGATGCATACACATCGCCTTCGGCGCTTTCATCCACCATCACGTCGGGCACGATGCCCTTGGCCTGGATGGACTTGCCGCTGGGGGTGTAGTAGCGCGCGGTGGTCAGCTTGATGCCGGTGTCCGGGCCCAGGGGGCGCACCGTCTGCACCGAGCCCTTGCCGAACGTCTGGCTGCCCATGATGGTGGCGCGCTTGTGGTCCTGCAAGGCGCCGGCCACGATTTCGCTGGCAGAGGCCGAGCCTTCATTGACCAGCACCACCAGGGGCACGCTCTTGAGGGCGGCAGGCAGACGTTTGAGCGGGTCGCCATTGCCGCGGCGCTGGTAGAACTCTGGCGCCGCCTTGAAGGTGGCCTTGCTTTCCGCCAGCTGTCCGTCCGTGGTCACCACGGTGACGTTCTCGGGCAGGAAGGCGGCGGACACGGCCACGGCCGCATCCAGCAGGCCGCCCGGGTCGTTGCGCAGATCGAGCACCAGGCCCTTGAGGTTGGGCTCTTGGCGATAGACCTCTTCGATCTTGCGAACGAAGTCGTCCACTGTGCGCTCCTGGAACTGCGAAAGGCGGATCCAGCCGTAACCGGGCTCGATCACCTTGCCCTTCACGGACTGCGTCTTGATCTCCTCGCGCGTGATCGTCACCGGGAACGTGCGGCTCTCGTCTTTGCGGAAGATCGTCAGAGTGACCTGGGTGCTCGGCTCGCCGCGCATTCTCTTGACCGCATCGTTGAGGGCCAGGCCCTTCACGGCGGTGTCGTCGATCTTGGTGATCAGGTCGTTCGTCTTGAGACCGGCACGGAAGGCAGGCGAGCCTTCGATGGGCGAGACGACCTTGATGAGCCCGTCTTCCTGCGTGATCTCGATCCCGACGCCCACGAAGCGGCCGGAAGTGCCTTCGCGGAATTCCTTGAAGGACTTCTTGTCGAAATACTGGGAGTGCGGATCGAGGCTGGACACCATGCCCGAGATCGCGTCGGTGATGAGCTTCTTGTCATCGACCGGCTCGACGTAATCGGTCTTCACCAGACCGAACACGGCGGACAGCTGCTGGATTTCCTCGAGCGGCAGCGGCGTCATCGCGCCGCGCGCCACCGTCTGCAGTGAGACGGTGGTCAGTGCCCCGGCAACGACGCCGATCGACACCCAACCTGCGATTTTCAGTTTGTGGCCCATTAAAAACACCTTTGCCGCTTCAATATACACCTTGGAAAGATTGCCCCCAGTGCAGTTCCGCGCTGGAAGCGACTTTTGCGCTGTGCGGGCCGCCTTTACACGGACTTTACGCCTTGCCCTGCGATGCCACTGCGGCCGCGGCCTTGGCGGCGGCTTCGGCATCGCCCAGGTAGTAGTGGCGCAGGGGTTTCAGGTCCGCATCGAGTTCGTAAACCAGGGGGATGCCGTTCGGAATGTTCACGCCGACGATGTCGTCGTCCGAGATGCCGTCCAGGTACTTGATCAAAGCACGGATCGAGTTGCCGTGCGCGGCGACCACGATGCGCTTGCCGGCGCGGATGGCGGGCGCCATGGACTCGTTCCAGAACGGCAGCACACGCTCTACGGTGTCCTTCAGGCACTCCGTCAGCGGGATCTGCTCGGGGGCCAGGCTGGCGTAGCGCAGGTCGCCCCGCTCGCTGCGAGGGTCTGCGGCTTCCAGCGCTGGCGGCGGCGTGTCGTAGCTGCGGCGCCACACCAGCACCTGCGCGTCGCCGTATTGCTTGGCCATGTCGGCTTTGTTCAGGCCTTGCAGGGCGCCGTAGTGGCGCTCGTTCAGGCGCCAGCTGTGGTGCACCGGCAGCCAGGTGCGGTCCATCTCGTCGAGCGTGTGCCACAGCGTGCGCGTGGCGCGCTTGAGCATGCTGGTGTAGGCCAGGTCGAATTCGTAGCCTTCCGCCTTCAGCAGGCGGCCTGCGCTCTTGGCCTGTTCCACGCCCGTTGGCGTCAGATCGACGTCGGTCCAACCGGTGAAGCGGTTCTCGAGGTTCCAGGTGGATTCTCCGTGGCGGATCAGGACGAGTTGGTGCATGGTTTCCCTAGAGCAGGCGGGTCAAAATCCAGCATTCTAAAATTGAGCGGTTTGCCAACCCTAGGACTGACGTGAAATTCATCATCGACAACTGGTATTTGTTCTTTATCGCGCTGGCCTCCGGCGGCATGCTTTTGGTGCCGCTGCTCAAGGATGCCACCGGCGGCTCGCTGACGGCGGCGCGCGCCGTGCAGCTCATCAACCATGAGAAGGGCGTGGTCATCGACGTGTGCGAGCCCGACGAATTCGCCGCAGGCCACGTGGGCGGCGCCAAGAACATCCCGCTGAACCAGCTGGAAGAGCGGCTGCCTCAGGTGGTCAAGAACAAGGCCCTGCCGATCGTGCTGGTTTGCGCCAAGGGCCCGCGGGCCCAGCGCGCCGTGGGCATCGCCAAAAAGCTGGGCTACGACAATGCCCAGGCGCTGGCGGGCGGGCTGAAAGCGTGGAAAGACGCCAGCATGCCGGTTGAAAAGGCCTGAGTTGGCCGCAATGTGTGCTGTGTAGCCATTTTTTGAGCAGGAAGGCCCTCCCATGCAAGCCGTGAAGATGTACACCACCGCCGTCTGCCCCTACTGCATTCGGGCCAAGCAGATCCTCAAGTCCAAGGGCGTGGAGGAGATCGAGGAAGTCCGCGTGGACCTCGACCCCGTGGCCCGCAGCCACATGATGGAAATCACCGGGCGCCGCACCGTGCCCCAGATCTTCATCGGCGACACGCACGTCGGCGGGCACGACGATCTGGTCGCGCTCGACGGCCGGGGCGGCCTGATGCCGCTGCTCGGCGGTGCCCAGGCCGATGCCTGAACTGCCGCTTTTCCGTTTCTGCGGCGCTGCATAATGCAGCCCCAAGTGCCCGCTGCGGGGAGCGTTTTCCCCAGCGGGCTTTGTTTTGTCGAATAGTGTTCTGACTGAAAGACCGACACCATGGCTACCGAAGAAAATCCCGTGTTCCAGATCCAGCGCGTGTACCTGAAGGACTTGTCTCTGGAGCAGCCCAACTCGCCCGCAATCTTGCTGGAGCAGGAACAGCCCAGCGTGGACATCCAGCTGGGCGTGGAAGCCACGCCGGTGGCCGATGGCATTTTCGAAGTGGCCGTGACCGCCACCGTGCAGACCAAGATCAAGGACAAGACCGTGTTCCTGGTCGAGGCCAAGCAAGCCGGCATCTTCGAGATCCGCAACATCCCCGAAGACCAGATGGGCCCGATCATGGGCATCGCCTGCCCGCAGATCGTGTACCCCTACCTGCGCGGCAACGTGGCCGACACCATCACGCGCGCCGGCTTCCCGCCCGTGCACCTGGCCGAAATCAACTTCCAGGCCATGTACGAGCAGCAGCAGGCCCAGGTGGCCTCCGCAGCGCCGTCGCCCATCATCACGCAGTAAGCAGCGTGCAGCGCCGGGAGGCCGTTGCGCCTCCCGCGTGAACCTCGGGCACACGAACGAATGAACATCGTCGTCTTGGGGGCCGGGGCCTGGGGCACGGCCATGGCCGTCAGCGCGGCAGCGCACCCATCGGCGCATGCCGTGACCCTGTGGGCGCGTGACGCGCAGCAGGTGGCCGGCATGCTGGCCACACGGCAGAACGCCCGGTATCTGCCGGACATCGAACTCCCTTCTTCCCTGGCGCTGAGCGCGGGCGACCCGTTGTCGCTGGCCTCCAGCGCCGATCTGGTCGTGGTCGCGACGCCCATGTCCGCGCTGCGCGGCATGCTCCAGGTGTTGAGCGCCGTGGACGTGCCGGTGGCCTGGCTGTGCAAAGGTTTCGAAGCAGCCCCATCGGGCGGCAGCGCCGTGGGCCTCATGGGGCACGAGGTGTGCGCTCAGGTTGCTCCCGGCTTGCGCAGCGGAGTGTTGAGCGGCCCCAGCTTTGCGCAGGAGGCGGCCCGCGGCCAGCCGACGGCGCTGGTGGCGGCCAGCCCGCACGCTGCCGTGCGCGATCTGCTGGTGGACGCGTTCCATGGCCCCACACTGCGGGTGTACGCCAACGACGACATCGTCGGCGTCGAGGTGGGCGGTGCGGTGAAGAACGTGCTGGCCATCGCGACGGGGCTGTGCGACGGGCTCGACCTGGGGCTCAACGCCCGGGCGGCCCTCATCACGCGCGGCCTGGCCGAGATGACGCGGCTGGGGCTGGCACTGGGTGCGCGGCCCGATACCTTCATGGGTTTGTCCGGACTGGGCGACCTGGTGCTGACCGCGACGGGCGACCTGTCGCGCAACCGGCGCGTGGGCCAGGCCCTGGCACAAGGGCTGACGCTGGCCCAGGCGGTGGATTCGCTCGGCCATGTGGCCGAAGGCGTCTACAGCGCCCGGACGGTGCTGGCGCGTGCGCGCCATCTGCAGGTGGACATGCCGATCACCGAGGCGGTGGTGGCGTTGCTGGACGGGCAGAGAACGCCGCGCGACGCGGTGGCGTTGCTCATGGGCAGAAGCCCGGTGGCGGAACTCTCGCGGCCTTGAAGGGCCTTTGAAAGCTCTGCCACCGGGCTTCTTTGCCCGTTGCAGGGGTTGATGCTCAGAGCACGCCGAAGAGCATGAGCAGCAGCACGAGGGACAGTGGGACGCCGAGAAGCCAGAGGATGACAGGCATGGAAGTTCTCCTGAAGAGTGGTTGGTCGATGGATCAACCTTAAAGGCCACCCCTGAGCGCCCCTGTGCGGCGTGGTGACCTGCGCGCGTAGTCCCGAGCCTACCGGCGGTGCAGGAGAGGCCGAGCCGCTCGCCTTCGCCGCGATGCACCGCCCGGTGCGGTGCGCCCTTCAGAATTCCAGGTTGTCGATCAGGCGCGTGTTGCCCAGCCGAGCCGCGCCCAGGGCCACCAGCGTGCCCGTACCCGCCGGGCCGCCGGCTTCGGGCGGCTGCAGGTCGTGGCGGCGCCGCACGGTGAGGTAGTCCGGTGCCCAGCCCTGGCGGCGCAGCGCGTCCAGGGCCTGGCGCTCCCGCTCGCCGGCATCGCCCCCGCCCGCGAGAAAGCCGTCCGCCAGCGCGCGCAGGGCCTGGGCCAGCTGCATGGCGCGCGACCGCTCCTGCGCCCCGAGGTAGCCGTTGCGCGAGCTGAGGGCCAGGCCGTCGTCCGCTCGCCGCGTTTCCCCCGCCACCACGTCCACCGGCAGCGCGAACTGCCGCACCATCTGCCGGATCACCATGAGCTGCTGGTAGTCCTTCTTGCCGAACACGGCCGTGCCGCCGCTCGCGCCCAGCACGCAGGCGAAGAGCTTCATCACTACCGTGCAGACGCCGACGAAGAACCCGGGGCGAAAGTGCCCCTCCAGGATGTCGGCCAGCGCGGGGTCGGGATGCACCTTGAAGGTCTGCGGCTCGGGGTACAGGTCAGCCTCGCGCGGGGCGAAGAGCACGTCGCAGCCGGCCTCGCGCAACTGGGCGCAGTCGGCGTCCCAGGTGCGCGGGTAGCTGTCGAAATCCTCGTGGGGCAGGAACTGCAGGCGGTTCACGAAGATGCTGGCCACGGTCACGTCGCCCAGCGGCCGGGCCTGCTCCACCAGTGAAATGTGGCCGGCGTGCAGGTTGCCCATGGTGGGGACGAAAGCGGGCCGGCCCCGGCCTGCCAGGGCCTGGCGCAGTTCGGCCACGGTGTGTGCAATGAGCATGGGTCATCCCCGATCGGAAAAAGAGGGCTGCAGGAAAAGCAAGGGGAGGGCCGAAGGGACGGCGCGGGCGCGGGCCGCCCTACCAGGCGTGCAGGGCGTCGTCCGGAAAGCGCCCGGCCTTGACCGCCTGCACATAGGCCTGCATCGCGCCGCGCACGCTGCCCGCCTCCTGCATGAAGTCGTGCACGAAGCGAGGCATCTTGGCCAGGTGGATGCCCAGCATGTCGTGCAGCACCAGCACCTGGCCGGCGGTGCCGCTGCCGGCCCCGATGCCGATGGTGTGGCAGTGGGGCAGCTCTGCCGTGAGTTCGCGGGCCAGCGCGGCGGGCACCATCTCCAGCACCAGCATGGTGGCGCCCGCGTTCTGCAGCTCGGACGCCTGCTGGCGCAGGGTGCGCGCGGCCAGGTCGCCCTTGCCCTGCACGCGGTACCCGCCCAGGGCGTGCACCGTCTGCGGCGTGAGGCCCAGGTGGGCGCACACGGGCACGCCGCGCTGCACCAGGAACTCCACCGTCGGCGCCGTCCAGCCGCCGCCTTCGAGCTTGACCATGTGCGCGCCGGCCTGCATCAGCGTGCAGGCGCTGCGCAGGGCCTGTTCGCGGCTTTCGGCGTAGGTGCCGAAGGGCAGGTCGGCGATCAGCCACGCCGTGCCCTGTACGCGGTGCAGGCCGCGCGCCACGCTGGCCGTGTGGTAGGCCATGGTGTCCAGCGACACGCCCACGGTGCTGGGCAGGCCCTGGCAGACCATGCCGAGCGAGTCGCCGACCAGGATGCATTCCACGCCCGCCGCGTCCGCCATGGCGGCGAAGGTGGCGTCGTAGGCGGTCAGCATGGTGATCTTTTCGCCGGCCTCGCGCATCTGCTGCAGGCGCGGCAGGCTGACGGGCCGGCGCTCGGGCAGGGGGGAGGCGGGCGGCAGCGTGCCGTAGGGCGTCGCGGACGAGGCGGAGGCGTTGGGGATGGCAGTGGTCATGGGAATGGGCAGAGCCGGGCCGAAAGTGCGGCGAGTCTATGCGATGCCGCTATGCTTGCCGCCCATGACGAAATCCCCCCTTTCCCTGGACGGCGGCATCGCATCGCTGGCCCAGGACGACGTTGCCCGCGCGCTGCGCGAGGATGTGGGCGCCGGCGACCTCACCGCCGGCCTGATCGATCCGGCGCGCCGCGTGCGCGCCCGCGTGCTGGCCCGCGAAAGCGCGGTGATCTGCGGTGGCCCCTGGGCCGAGGCGGCCGTGCGGGCCCTGGACCCGGCCGCGCGCATCGTGTGGCACGTGCAGGAAGGCGAGCGCTGCGCGCCCGACCAGGTGGTGCTGGAGGTGGAGGGCAGTGCCCGCGCGCTGCTGAGCGCCGAGCGCACGGCGCTGAACTTCCTGCAGCTGCTGTCGGCCGTGGCGACCAAGACGGCGACCTACGTGGACGCCGTGCGCGGCACGCGTGCGCAGATCGTCGATACGCGCAAGACCCTGCCCGGCCTGCGGCTGGCGCAGAAATACGCCGTGCGCACGGGCGGCGGCACCAACCACCGCATCGGCCTGCACGACGCGGTGCTCATCAAGGAAAACCACATCGCCGCCGCCGGTGGCGTGGCGGCCGTGCTGCACGCCGCGCAGGCCGTGGCCGCGCAGGCGGCCTTCGTGGAGATCGAGGTCGAGACGCTGGAGCAGCTGCAGGAGGCGCTGGATGCCGGCGCGACGATGCTGCTGCTGGACAACATGCCGCTCCCGATGCTGCACGAGGCCGTGCGCCGGAACGCCGGCCGCGCCATCCTGGAGATCTCCGGCGGCGTGACGCTCGAAGGCCTGCGCGCCCTGGCCGAGACCGGCGTGGACCGCATCTCCATCGGCACGCTGACCAAGGACGTGAAGGCCATCGATTTCTCGATGCGCATGCAGGACATTGCCTAGCCGATCCGGCCATCCTCCGGACCTGAGATAACGTGTTGGCGCCGCGCCCTGCCGCCGCGGCCGAAAGACCCACCCCATGACGACCCCCACCGCCATCAAGGACGTGGAGTACGAGCAGCCCGAAGACGGCGCCGTCTGCTCCACGAAGTTCGCCTGGGCCCGCGTGCCCGCCGAGCCCTCGCTCACCGAACGCGCCGCGCTCAAGGACCGCATCCGGCGGCTGCTGCGCGAGAAGAACGCCGTCATGGTGTCGCACTACTACGTGCACCCGGACCTGCAGGACCTGGCCGAGGAAACCGGCGGGCTGGTCAGCGATTCGCTGGAGATGGCGCGCTTCGGGCGCGACCATGCCGCGCAGACGCTGGTGGTCTCGGGCGTGCGCTTCATGGGCGAGACGGCCAAGATCCTGTCGCCCGAGAAGACCGTGCTCATGCCCGACCTGGACGCCACCTGCTCGCTGGACCTGGGCTGCCCCGCCGATGCGTTCAGCGCGTTCTGCGATGCGCACCCGGACCGCACCGTGGTCGTCTACGCCAACACCAGCGCGGCGGTGAAGGCGCGCGCCGACTGGCTCGTCACCTCCAGTTGCGCGCTGGAGATCGTGGGTGCGCTCAAGGCGGCGGGCCACAAGATCCTGTGGGCGCCCGACCGCCACCTGGGCGCCTACATCCAGCAGCAGACCGGCGCCGACATGCTGTTCTGGAACGGCGCCTGCATCGTGCACGACGAGTTCAAGGCCGAAGAGCTGCAGGCGCTGAAGGCGGCGCACCCGCAGGCGAAGGTGCTCGTGCACCCCGAGAGCCCTGCCGACGTGGTGGCGCTGGCCGATGCGGTGGGCTCGACCTCCGCCATCCTGAAGGCCGCGCGCGAGATGGACGCGCGCGAATTCATCGTGGCGACCGACAACGGCATGATGCACAAGCTGCGCGCGCTCAACCCGGGCAAGACCTTCCACGAAGCCCCCACGGCCGGCAACAGCGCCACCTGCAAGAGCTGCGCGCACTGTCCCTGGATGGCCATGAACGGCCTGGCCGACGTGGCCCGCGTGCTGGAGACGGGTGCCAACGCCATCCAGGTGGACCCGGCGCTCATCCCGCGCGCGCGCCAGCCCATCGACCGCATGCTGGCCTTCACCGCCGCGCTCAAGGGCGGGCAGCCCCTGGGCGCGCTGGTGCCCCACATCGGCGCGGCATGACGCGCATCGCAATGGGATCTATTTGCTATCGATTTAATAGCTATCAAGGCATGATTTTCTAGGGCATGGGCCTGTTTTGACGTGAATTTCAGGATCGACTTCTCCGACCCGCGCCACCCGGCCGGGCCGCGCCTGCGCCATGCGTTCGGCACGCCGCGCCGCACGCTGGTGGCCCAGGCGCCGCACGAGGTGCGGGCCGTGCTGTACGCGGCCGAGGCCGAGGCGCGCGCCGGGGCCTGGTGCCTGGGCTACCTGCGCTACGAGGCGGCCGGCGCGTTCGACGCCGCGCTGCGCACGCACCCGGCCGACGGGCCCCTGGCGTGGTTCGCCGTGTTCGACCGGGCCTTGCCCTGGCCCGATCCCCCAGTCTCTCCGGGCGATGGCGGCGGCGCGGGAGCGCCCACGGTGGACTGGCACACCCGCCCGCAGCGCGCCGCGTTCGAGGCCGCCCTGGCGCACCTTCACCAGGCCATCGCGGCCGGAGAGTTCTACCAGGTCAACTACACCGCACCGATCCGGGGCACCGTGTCGCCGGTGGGCGGGACGCAGGCGGCGCTGCCGCTGTTCGCCGCGCTGCAGCGCGCCCAGCCGGGCGGCTATGCCGCGTGCATCGACGGCGGCGACGAGCAGATCCTGTCCGTCTCGCCCGAGCTTTTCTTCGACTGGCGCGGGGGCTCGCTGCTCGCGCGGCCCATGAAAGGCACGGCGCCGCGCGGCGCCACGGCCGAGGACGATGCCGCGCAGGCCGCCGCGCTGCGCGCCTCGCCCAAGGAGCGCGCCGAGAACGTGATGATCGTGGACCTGCTGCGCAACGACCTCTCGCGCATCGCCGAGCCGCACAGCGTGCGCGTGCCCGCGCTGTTCCACACCGAAGCGCTGCCGGCCGTGTGGCAGATGACGTCCGACGTCGAGGCCCGCACCCGCGCCGGCACCACGCTGGCCGACGTGTTCGCCGCGTTGTTCCCGTGCGGCTCCATCACCGGGGCGCCCAAGGTGCGGGCGATGCAGGCCATCCACGCGCTGGAGCCCGCGCCGCGCGGCGTGTACTGCGGCGCGGTGGGCATCGTGCGACCGGACGGCGAGGGCGCCGTGGCCACCACTTTCAACGTGCCCATCCGCACCGTGACGCTGCGCGGCCGCGACGCGCGGTGCGGCATCGGCAGCGGCATCACCTCCGGCGCCCAGGCCGCGGCGGAGTGGCAGGAGTGGCAGCACAAGAGCGCCTTCCTGCAGCGCGCCAGCGCCCCGTTCGACCTGCTGGAAACCCTGGCGCTGGAGGAGGGCGTGCTGCGCCACCGCGCCGACCACGTGGCGCGGCTGGCCGCCTCGGCCGCGCACTTCGGCCACGCTTTCGACGCGGCGCGCGTGCAGGCCTGCCTGGAGGCGCTGGCCGCTGCCCACCCCACCGGGCTGTGGCGCGCGCGCCTGCTGCTCGATGCGGCGGGCCACCCGCGCGCCGAGGCCTGGGCGATGGCCCCCACCACCGTGCCGGTGCGCCTGCAATTGGCCACGCGCCCGCTGGAAGGCGCGCACGGCGAATTCGTGCGCCACAAGACCACGCGCCGGGCGCACTACGACGCCTTCACGCCCGAGGCCGAGGGCGTTTTCGACACGCTGCTGTGGAACGAGGCCGGCGAGATCACCGAATGCACGCGCGGCTGCATCGCGGCGCTGCGGGCCGACGGCCTGTGGGTCACGCCCCCGCTGTCCTGCGGCCTGCTGCCCGGCGTGGGCCGCGCGGTGGCCCTGCGCGAAGGCCGGGTCACCGAGGCCGTGCTGCGCGTGGAGGAGGTGCCACAGGTGCGGGCCTGGGCGTTCGTGAACAGCCTGCGGGGCTGGCTGGACGCCACGCTGCAGGCCTGAAGCCGGCGGGGCCGAAGGTCCCTGGCGCTGGGTTTTGCTACTGATTTTGTAGCGGCATGCCCTAGTACTGATTGCGCTGGAGCCTTGTCAGACTTCAAGGCAAATCAGGGTCTGCAGTCCAGGCCATCCCTCGGAGAACCGGTTCAGAGCGGGGCCAAGCCTGCTTCCTGAAACGAGCGGTAGATCTTGACCAGAAAGACGTGGATCTGGCCGTTGGAGGCGCTGATCCCCGGCAGCAAAGAAGCGAAGTCGAATTCGGGATGCTCTGCCGCGAAACGCAGGCTCGCGATGATGCCGGCGGTTTCGTCGGGCGTGTATTCCTCGGGCAGCGAGGCCAGCTGTTCGGCGGTCAGGCCCTGGAAGGCATCAAGGTCGCCGACGTAGTCGATCATGCTCAAGGGGATGCGAAGGAATTTGACGGTATCCATGTTTTTCTTTCCGGCTACTGAATCTTCTGGTCGACCACGAAATTGCTCAGGCCCTGGGAGCTGAGGTTGTGGGCCACTTGCTCCAGCTGGGCTGCGCTGGGGCGGTAGTGTCCGCTGTTGCGGGTCAGGGACTGGATCTCGCCGTTGTGCACGGTGATTTCGCCCGCTCCTGCGACTGGCTGGCCGGCCAGGAAGCTCGAATGGTGGAACTTGCCAGGCGCATGGTAATTGGACGCATACAGGTTGCCATCGTGATCCATGACGAAGATCGCCTTGCCCGCGCCTCCGCCGAAGCATGCCGTCTTGCCGTTGCGGGTGTCGAACGGCTTGCCCTCCGCGTCAAAAATCTTTCCGTCTTTCACCGTCAGCTTGAACTGCTGACGCTGCTCTGCATTGAGATAGGTGACGGAAGTCGCCCACGTCTTGTTGCCCTGAAGGTGCTCGCCGTCGTACTCGGCAAAGAGGGCAACGTTGTGCTGAAACTTGGCCGTGGGCGGCACTGCGGTCGATGAAAGGCGTTTGTCCTCGAAGGGATCGACATGGGGCGTGGGCGGGTTGGCCGGATTCCAGATTTGCGGCGCTTCATGAACGGCCTGCGAGGGGGCAGGACCTGCCGTGGTGGCGCCTGGCAGCATGGAGGCCAGACCGACGGCGTGCTCGGCGGGAGGCCAGGGCGAATTCCCCGGTGCGCCCTGCAGGCCGTGGGGGCTTGCTGCAGCACGGGGGCGAAAGCGGGCTGCGGACCGCCCGGGAACAGCGACGCGAAGCCGGTGAAAGGTTGGTTTTGTGGCGGATGCAGCGGGTGTGCCGGCTGGGGTGGTGTCTGAAAGCCTGGGTGAAAGCCTGGGTGAAATGCCATGGTCGGGGCGGCCTGAGGCGGTGGATGACCCATCCAGGGCATCGCCAGCACAGGCTCTTCCTGTGGCGGCAGCGGCGCAGGTGCGGCCTGCGCTGGAAATCCTCCTTGCGGTGCGCTGGGTTGCGGCCGCGCCTGCGGCAACACCGTTGCGACGGCTCCGCCGTCCGGGAGCTGCGAGGTCGGTTTCATCGACTGCAGGACCGACGCGGCGCTGATGCGCCCCGGCGCGGCGCCGGCTGGCGCGGCAATGCTCGGCTTCTGGGCGGCAGAGAGCAATTTCATCGCATCGTTCAGCGAGATCTTGGCCCCACTGCTGAGTTTGATCTGGATGCGCGGCTGCAGGGAAGACGCGGTTTCCAGTTTGGGCCGGGGCCTGAGCGGCCCTGGCAATGGCGGCTCAGACGTGCCCGTAGTGGGCTTCTCCGGTTTGACGGCCGCCAGTTGTGCCGCCTGCAGCGCCGAAGGGCGTACCGGAGTGAGCCGGGTGGCGATCGCGTTGGGTAGAGGTCTCATGGCAGCCCTGTGGCTTGGGTTTTCGAATGATGTTCATCATCCGAGAAGCGCCATGGAATCTCTCGCAGGACCCGAATCTCCGATGGGGTTTGCGAAGGCGTCCTGACCCGGCAGGCGGGATGGCTCACCGGTGCGACCCACTCTCGCGCTTTGGACGGATCGCCCGGCGCAAAGTGATTTGCTACTTATTTTGTAGCAATATGCCCTAGTGTTGATTGCGCTGGAGCCCTGTGGGGTTCAAAGCCGCTCTTTCACGTAGGACCCGCGGTCCATGTCCACGATCTCCACGCTGAGCTGCACCATCACGCCCTCGGGCCGGGGCGTGAGCCGGCGCAGCACGTCGGCCACGCGGCCGGCGAGGTCCTGCTTGGTCTCGGGCGAGCGGCCGGACAGCAGGCGAAGTTGCGCATGCACGAACGCGCGGTCGTCGGGGGCGGTGCCGATCTCGAAGCGGTCGGTGCGCAGGAAGCGGGACTTGAGGTCCGCCTCGTTCTGGATCTCGGGGCTCGCGGTGAGGGACTGGTTCAGTTCCGCCAGCATCTGGGCTTCGGGCAGACCGGCCAGGTTCTGGCTGTATTCGATGACGAGGTGGGGCATGGCGGTTCTCCTGCGGGGTGGGATGAAAGAAGGGGAAGGGGGCGGATGGGCTCAGTCCGGCACCGGGCCGGGCGGCGCCAGGTCCAGCACGCAGCCGTCGCCCAGCGCCTCGCGCCACACGCGCACGCGGCTGGCGGGCGGCTGCATGCCATCGAGCGCCTGGGCGATGAAGCGGCACAGGTTTTCCAGCGTGGGCGCGCCCAGGCCGGGCACCTCGTCCAGCCAATGGTGGTCGAGCTGCTCGCGCACGGCGGCCAGGCGCTGGCGCAGGTGGCCCAGGTCGATGACCATGCCGGTGGCGGGATCGCGCGGGCCGGTGACGGCCACCTCCGCGTGGTAGGTGTGGCCATGGATGCGGCGGCTGCCCTCGGCCTCGATCTCGCGCTGCAAGGTGTGCGCGGCATCGAAGAAAAAGCGCTGGTGGACGGTGAACTGCATGGTCGGCGAACGGGCGGGAACGGGGGCGGAAAAAAAGGTGCGGAAAAGGGCTCAGCGGATGCCGGTGAGCTTGTGGGTCTGCAGGCTCAGGCGCCACGCGGGGCGGTCGAGGCAGGCGGCGATGCAGCGCTCGGTGTTGGCGGCCTGCTCCGGGCCGTCCATGGGCTGCAGGAAGCGGTGCGTGAACTGCGTCTGCGATTCCAGCGCGGCCAGGTCGAAGCCGGGCTGGGGCCACACCAGCTTGAGCTCCTGCCCGTTGCGCTGCACCCAGGGCGCGCCGGCCTTGGGGCTGATGCACAGCCAGTCGATGCCGGGCGGCGCCGCCACGGTGCCGTTGCTCTCCACGGCGATGCGAAAGCGCCGCGCGTGCAGGGCGTCGATGAGGGCCGTGTCCACCTGCAGCAGCGGCTCGCCGCCGGTCAGCACGACCAGGCGGTGCGCGGCATCGTGCGCGGGCCACTGCGCGGCGATCACGTCGGCCAGCGCGTCGGCGGTGGCGAACTTGCCGCCCAGGGTGCCATCGGTGCCCACGAAGTCGGTGTCGCAGAAGCGGCAGACGGCGCTGGCGCGGTCTTCCTCGCGGCCGCTCCAGAGGTTGCAGCCCGCGAAGCGGCAGAACACGGCGGGCGTGCCGGCCTGGCCGCCCTCGCCCTGCAGGGTGTAGAAGATTTCCTTGACGCTGTAGGTCATGCCAGGGCCTCCACGGCGGCGGGCGCCAGCTCGGCCAGCGCCTGCAGCAAGCGGTCCACGTCGGCCTCGGTGTGCGCGGCCGACAGGGCGATGCGCAGGCGCGCCGTGCCCTCGGGCACGGTGGGCGGGCGGATGGCGGGCACCCACAGGCCGCGCTGGCGCAGGCCTTCCATGGCGGCCAGGGCATCGTCGTTGGCGCCGATCACCACGGCCTGCACGGCGGTGCGCGACTCGCCCAGTTGCCAGTGCGTGCCCTGCAGCCGCGGCGCGAGGCCGTCCCGCAGGCGCTGGACGAGGCGCGCGAGGTGCTCGCGGCGCGAATCCTCCGCCTCGATGAGCGCCAGGCTGGCCTGCAGCGCGCGCGCCAGCAGCGGCGGCGCGGCGGTGGCGAAGATGTAGCTGCGCGTCTTTTGCAGCAGCCATTCGATCAAGGCGTCGTCGCCCGCGACGAAGGCGCCGGCCACGCCCGCGGCCTTGCCCAGCGTGGCCATGTACAGCACGCGCCGCGAGGCCTGCGCGCCGGCCAGGCCCGCCTCGGCCAGCGCGCCGCGCCCCTGCGGCCCGAGCACGCCGAAGCCGTGCGCGTCGTCCAGCAGCAGCAGCGCGTCGTGGCGCTCGCACAGCGCCAGCAGCGCGGGAATGTCGGCCACGTCGCCGTCCATGCTGAACACGGCATCGGTGATGACCAGCTTGCGGCGCGCGGGGCTGCTGGCCAGCGCGGCCTCCAGCGCGGCCAAGTCGGCATGCGGGTAGCGGTGGATGCGGGCGCGCGACAGGCGGGCGCCGTCGATCAGGCAGGCGTGGTTGAGCGCATCGGAAAACAGCGCATCGCCCTCGCCCACGAGCGCGGGCACGATGCCGGCGTTGGTGGCGTAGCCCGCGTAGAAGTACAGCGCGCGCGGCAGGCCCACGAAGCGGGCGAGGTCGGCCTCCAGCGCCGCGTTGGCCGCGCTGTGGCCGCTCACCAGCGGCGAGCCGCCCGAGCCCACGCCGAACTCGCGCGCGCCCGCGCAGGCAGCCTCGGCCAGCGCGGGGTGGCCGGCCAGGCCCAGGTAATCGTTGCTGCAAAAAGCCAGCATGGGCGCACCATCGACCAGCAGGTGCGCGCCGCCGGCCGGCACCACGGCGCGGCGCCGGCGGCGCAGGTGGGCGGCGTCGAGCGCGGCGATGCGTGCCGGAAACTCGTCGATCCAGGAGGCGGCGTCGGGGCGGGGGCTCATCGGGTCGTCCATGCGGCGGGAAGGTCAAAGGGCAGCGCACGGGCGTCCGGCACGGCCTGGTAGGGAATGTCGGCCAGCAGCGGGGCGCCCAGGCGCTGCGCGAGCCAGTCGAGGTTTTCTTGCGGCGCCCGCATGTGCGGGTCGATGCGGCTGGCGATCCAGCCGGCCAGCGGCAGGCCGCGCGCGCGCACGGCATCGGCCGTGAGCGCGGCGTGGCTGAGGCACCCCAGCCGCAGGCCCACCACCAGCACCACCGGCAGGCCCAGGGCCTGGGCGAGGTCGGCGCCGGTCTCGGTGTCCGACAGCGGCACGTGGAACCCGCCCGCGCCTTCGACGACGACCGCATCGGCCTGTGCCGCCAGCGCTTCGTAGCTGCGCACGATGTGCGCGATGTCGATGCGCGTGCCCGCGCGCTCGGCGGCGATGTGGGGCGAGAGCGGGTCGGGCAGCAGCACGGGGTTGTCCAGCGCCGGGGGCACCGCGATGGTGGAGGCGGCGCGCAGGGCGAGGGCGTCTTCGTTGGCGAGCTGGCCATGGTGCCATTCGGCGCCCGCGGCGATGGGCTTCATGCCCACGACGCGCGTGTGGTGGCGCGCCAGCGCGTGCAGCAGGCCGGCCGAGGCCAGCGTCTTGCCCACGCCGGTATCGGTGCCGGTGACGAAGCAGGCGAATGCCGGGGTCGGGTTCATGGGGCGGTCTCCTCGGCCAGGGTGGCCTGCAGTGCGGCGAAGGCGGCATCGCCCAGGTGCTGCACGGCCTCGTCGTCGAGCACGTAGGGCGGCATGGCGTAGAGCGTTTTGCCGATGGGGCGCAGCACCAGCCCGCGCGCCATGGCGTGGCGGTGGTAGCGGCGGGAAAAATCGGGCATGGAGGTGTCCACGTCCCACGCCCACACCATGCCCAGCCGGCGCGCATGGCGCACGCGCGGGTGCTGCGTGATGGGTGCGCAGGCGGCGTCGATGCGCCCGGCCAGCGCCGCATTGGCCGCGAGCGGGTCGAGCTGGTCGAACAGTTCCAGCGTGGCCAGCGCCGCGCGGCAGGCCAGCGGGTTGCCGGTGTAGGAGTGCGAATGCAGGAAGCCGCGGGCCACGTCGTCGTCGTAGAACGCGGCGTACACGGCCTCGGTGGTGAGCACGGCCGACAGCGGCAGCGTGCCGCCCGTGAGGCCCTTGGACAGGCAGATGAAATCGGGCCGGATGCCGGCCTGCTGGTGCGCGAACATCGTGCCGGTGCGGCCGAAGCCGGTGGCGATCTCGTCCACCACCAGGTGCACGCCGTAGCGGTCGCACAGCGCGCGGGCCTGGCGCAGGTATTCCGCATCGTGCATGGCCATGCCGGCGGCGCACTGCACCAGGGGCTCGACGATCAGCGCGGCGGTGCTCTCGTGGTGCTCGGCCAGCCAGACCTCCAGCGCCTGGGCGGCGCGCCGGGCCGCATCCAGCGCGCTCTCGCCGGGTTGCACGCCGCGCGCATCGGGGCTGGGCACGGTGGCCGCCAGGCGCACCAGCGGGGCGTAGGCCTCGCGGAACAGGGCGATGTCGGTCACGGCCAGCGCGCCCACGGTCTCGCCGTGGTAGCCGCCGGCCAGGCCCACGAAGCGGCTCTTGCCCGGCCGCCCGGCGTTGCGCCAGCAGTGCGCGCTCATCTTGAGGGCGATCTCGGTGGCCGCAGCGCCGTCGCTGCCGTAGAAGGCGTGGCCCAGCCCGGTGAGCGCGCCCAGCCGCTCGGACAGCTCCACCACCGGCGCGTGCGTGAAGCCCGCGAGCATCACGTGGTCCAGCCGCGCGAGCTGGTCGGCCAGCGCGGCCTGGATGTGCGGGTGGCTGTGGCCGAAAAGGTTGACCCACCACGAGCTGATGCCGTCCAGGTAGCGCCGGCCATCGGTGCCGTGCAGCCACGGGCCGCGGGCGCTGGCGATGGCCACGGGCGGGTCGGCCTCGTGGCGCTTCATCTGCGTGCACGGGTGCCAGACGCTGGCCAGGCTGCGGGCGACGAGGGTGTCCTGGTTCATCGTGGGTGGCCTTTCACAGGGCCTGCGTGGGCACGTGGTGGCGCAGTTCCACCTGGCGGTTGGCGGCGTCCACGAACACGAGCTGCGGCCGGTGCGCGGCCACCTCGGCTTCCTCGACCTGGGCGAAGGCGGCGATGATGAGCAGGTCGCCCACGGCAGCGCGGCGCGCCGCCGAGCCGTTGACCGACACCATGCCGCTGCCGCGCTGGCCCTTGATGGCATAGGTGACGAAGCGCTCGCCGTTGTCGATGTTCCAGATGTGCACCTGCTCGTTCTCCACGATGTTCGCGGCGTCGAGCAGGTCTTCGTCGATCGCGCAGGAGCCTTCGTAGTGCAGCTCGCAGTGCGTGGCGGTGGCGCGGTGGATCTTGGATTTCAGCAGGGTGCGTTGCATGGCGGGAGGGGCGAAGAAAACGGTTAGAGCTTGCGGTGAGGCGGTGGGGCGGTCAGCGGACCGGCGGGACCAGGATGGTGGGTGCGGCCGGGGCGGCCCGCTCGGGGTAGTCGCGGCTGTAGTGCAGGCCCCGGCTCTCGCGGCGCATCTGGGCCGAGCGCACGATGAGTTCGGCCACCTGCACCAGGTTGCGCAGCTCCAGCAGGTCGCGCGTGACGTGGAAGTGGGCGTAGAACTCCTCGATCTCGGCCTGCAGCAGCGTGATGCGGTGCGCCGCGCGCTCCAGGCGCTTGTTGGTGCGCACGATGCCCACGTAGTCCCACATGAAGCGGCGCAGCTCGTCCCAGTTGTGGGAGATGACCACGCACTCGTCGGCATCGGTCACGAGGCTGTCGTCCCACGGCGGCACGTCGGGCACGGCTTCCGCGCTGGCGGCGGTGATGGCCTGGGCGGCCGCGCGCGCGAAGACCATGCACTCCAACAGCGAGTTGCTGGCCAGCCGGTTGGCGCCGTGCAGGCCGGTGCAGGCGGTCTCGCCGATGGCGAACAGGCCGGGCAGGTCGGTGCGGCCGGCCAGGTCGGTGAGCACGCCGCCGCAGGTGTAGTGCGCGGCGGGCACCACGGGGATGGGCTCCTTCGTGATGTCCAGCCCCAACTCGGCGCAGCGCGCGAGGATGTTGGGAAAGTGCTCCTGGATGAATGCCGGGCTCTGGTGCGAAATGTCCAGGTGCACGCAGTCCAGGCCGTGGCGCTTCATCTCGTAGTCGATGGCGCGGGCCACCACGTCGCGCGGGGCCAGTTCGGCGCGCGGGTCGTGCTGCGGCATGAAGCGCGTGCCGCCGGCCGAGCGGGGCAGCAAGAGCCGCCCGCCCTCGCCGCGCACCGCCTCGGTGATGAGGAACGACTTGGCGTGCGGGTGGTACAGGCAGGTGGGGTGGAACTGGATGAACTCCAGGTTGGACACGCGGCAGCCCGCGCGCCAGGCCGCGGCGATGCCGTCGCCCGTGGCCGTGTCGGGGTTGGTGGTGTACAGGTACACCTTGCCCGCGCCGCCCGTGGCCAGGATGGTCTGCGGCGCGCGGAAGGTCACGACCTCGTCGGTGCCTTCATCCAGCGCATACAGCCCCAGGCAACGCTGCGGCCCGCCGCGGCGCAGCTTGTGCGGGGTGATGAGGTCCACCAGCGTGTGCTGCTCGAACAGCGTGATGCCGGGCGTGGCGCGCACGGTGTCGATCAGGGTGCGCTGCACGGCGGCGCCGGTGGCATCGGTGGCGTGCACGATGCGGCGAGCGCCGTGGCCGCCCTCGCGCGTGAGGTGCAGGGCGCCGTCCTCCTGCGAGAACGGCACGCCCAGGCCCTGCAGCCAGTGGATGGCCTCGGGCGCGTTCTCCACCACGAAGCGCGTGGCGGCCAGGTCGCACAGCCCCGCGCCCGCCACCAGGGTGTCCTGCACGTGGGCCTCGTAGGTGTCGCCCTCGGCCAGCACGGCGGCGATGCCGCCCTGCGCCCAGGCGCTGGCCCCGTCCTGCAGCGCGCGCTTGGTGATGACCGCCACGCGGTGCGTGGGTGCCAGGTGCAGCGCGGCCGACAGCCCGGCCAGCCCGCTGCCGATGATGAGAACGTCGAAATCGTGGGATGGCATGGTGGTGCGTGTGGGCGTGTGGGGCGTTCGGGCCGGGGCACCCGGCCGTGGCGGTGAAGGGCGGCGGCTCAGACCGGCGTGTACGCCAGCCGCACGTAGATGGGCGCGAACGCCTCGGCCTGGGTGATCTCGATCAGGGTTTCCTTGGCCAGCTCCAGCAGCGCGATGAAGGTCACCACCAGCACGGTGCTGCCTTTTTCGGGCTCGAACAGCTCCTCGAATTCCACGAAGCGCCGGCCCTGCAGCGTCTTGAGCACGGCGCTCATGTATTCGCGCACGCTCAGCTCCTCGCGCGTGATGCGGTGGTGCTGCACCAGCTTGGCGCGCCGCAGGATGTCGCGCCAGGCCTCCTGCAGGTCGGCCACGTGCACGTCGGGAAAGCGCGGCTGCAGGCTCTGCTCGATGTGCACCTGCGCCCGCAGGAAATCGCGCCCGTACTGCGGCATGCGCGACAGGCCGGCCGCGGCCAGCTTGATCTGCTCGTATTCGAGCAGGCGGCGCACGAGTTCGGCGCGCGGGTCCTCGGGCTCGGCGCTGCCTTCCTGCTTCTTGGGCGGCAGCAGCATGCGCGACTTGATCTCGATGAGCATGGCCGCCATCAGCAGGTACTCGGCCGCCAGCTCCAGGTTGCGGCTGCGGATCTCGTCCACGTACACCAGGTACTGGCGCGTGACGCCCACCATGGGAATGTCGAGGATGTTGAAGTTCTGCTTGCGGATGAGGTACAGCAGCAGATCGAGCGGCCCCTCGAACGCTTCGAGGAACACCTCCAGCGCATCGGGCGGGATGTACAGGTCGGTCGGCAGCGCGAACAGCGGCTCGCCATACAGGCGCGCCAGCGCCACCGCGTCCACGACCTGGGGGGAGGCGCCCTCGGCACCCCCGGCGGCCAGGGCGGGGGCGGAGGCCCTGTCCGCGGCGGTGCTCATGATCTGCTATTGAAAATATAGCTGCCCGCGCTACGTGCCATTGCGCTGGAGGCCTTTTGGGGGCGGATCAGCCCTGGGTCTGGTAGACGTAGGGCTTTTGCGGCACGCTGGCTTCGTCGTACTCGCCCCAGATGCTGCGGTCCACGCGCTTGTCCCACAGCAGCGCACGGCCGGCCTGCTGCTGCGCGTCCAGTTCGGGCTTCTCGGTCTTGAGCTGGTTGATGAACTGGGTGGTGTCGGACTGGTAGTCGGGGCGGCGGAAGAAGGACATGGCGGTGGTGCAGTCACTGTAGGGAGGCGGCGATTTTAGCGGGCGCCGCCCTTGGCCGGGGCGCCGCCTCGGCGCGCTACAGTGCGGACCCCGACACTGCCCCGGAAAGGACCCCCATGAACACCCCCCGATGGAGCGCCCCGGCGGCCCGGGCGCTGCGCGCGACCGGACTGGCCTGCGCGCTCGGCGTCCTGGCGGCCCTGCTCGCCGGCTGCGATCCGCAACGCATCAGCGAACTGGAGGAGGGCAGCTCCACCGAGGCCGACGTGCGCTCGCGCTTCGGCGAGCCCGAGCGCGTGTGGGACGAGCCGGGCGGCGCCCGCACCTTCGAATACAACCGCCAGCCGGCCGGCCACCAGAACTACATGATCACCATCGGCCCCGATGGCCGCATGAGCGCGCTGCGCCAGGTGCTGGCGCCGCACAACTTCGAGCAGATCGTGCCCGGCATGGCCATGGACGACGTGCGCCGGCGCCTGGGCAAGCCCATGAAGGCCATGACCTACGAGCGCAAGGGCGAAACTGCGTGGGACTGGCGTTGGAACGACGGCGGCAACCAGCCCATGATCTTCACCGTGTACTTCGACGGCCAGGGCCGGGTGCTGCGCAGCGGCAGCGCGCTGGAGATCCGCGAGGGGCGATAGCTCGGCACCGTCAGCGCGGGCTGGCGCGTTGTTTGCATGGCCTGCCGGTGTTGGAGTAGCCTGTGACACCCATCCGTCCCGCCATGCCCGAAGCCCCCTTGCCACCCCCTGCGCCCCCGGCCTCGGCCCCGCCGCCGCCTTCCGCGCCGCTGTACCCCATGGGGTCGCTGCGCCACGGCCACTACGAAGACGTGCAGGCGCTCTTCGCCGGCACGCTGTTCGTGGCCATGGCGCTCATGCTGTTCGGCCAGGCGGGGCTGCTCATCGGCAGCACGGCGGGCATCGCCTTCTTGTTGCACTACGTGACCGACATCTCGTTCGGCAAGCTGTTCTTTGCCATCAACCTGCCGTTCTACTGGTTCGCCTGGACGCGCATGGGGCGGGAGTTCACCGTCAAGACGTTCCTGTCGGTGGCGCTGCTGTCGGTGCTGACGGAGCTGTTTCCCCACGTCATGCACGTGGACTACCTGAACCCGCTGTTCGCCGCCGTGCTGGGCGGGCTGCTGCTGGGCACGGGCTGCCTGTTCCTCGCGCGCCACAAATCCAGCCTGGGCGGCGCCACCATCGTCTCGCTGTACCTGCAGCAGCGCTACGGGGTGCGCGCGGGCAAGGTGCAGATGGCGATCGACTGCACCGTGGTGCTGCTGGCGCTGGTGATCGTGCCGATCGAGCGCGTGGCGTATTCGGTGCTGGCGGTGGTGGTGATGAGCGGGTTCTTATGGATCAGCCACCGGCCGGGAAGGTACGTGGGGCATTGAGGCTGTGTGGGCTGGCGAGGCCGGCTCAGTCAGCGGGCGCGGCGCCCGAAAAATCCCTGCGGTGACCAGGAATGCGAGCCTCGCTGGTCAGTCCACAGTGCGGTCTTATCGCATGGCATCAACGCCCCTGCTGGTTCACCCAGTCCAAGCTCTTGCCTCTGACACACCAGGCAGGATCGCGCACCCAATCGGTGAACCACATGGTGGGGTTGTCTTTAAGGTCTGAACAAAGCGAGTAACCCAGGCTGGGCATATAAAAGCGCACGATCAGAGAGGTCACGGGAATGAGCAACAAGGCCACGCCGCTCGCGAGCACGATGATCGTGAAGAAACGCTCCATTGGCTGGATGGACTTGTCGCTGCAAGGAATCGCGCGCATGGTCCCCAGGATGATTGCTAAAGCGCAGATAAGCGCGATGAATGGGGCGAGCAGTGCTGCGGGTGCGATCCGTACTCCGGATGCCAAGGTGGCTATGCCGACAACGGTTGGGATGATTTCGTAGCGGATTACAAAGCATGAGCCTGCCATGAGTCCAAGGTAAAGGGGAATTCCCCACAACAAGGTGGCGCGAACTTTTTTGACGTCGAACATGGGTAGCGGAGGTGTTACTTAATATCGAACGCAAGAAATTCGACAGAGCCAATCTTTGACCCCCTGGTCAATGGCACGGCCCATTTGCGTCTTTTTCTGAGTCATTGCATCGCTGAGTTCGTTTTGCCATGACTGGGATTTCGTATCGATGTAGTAGATACCTTGAGCGGTCTGCTCAGGAAGCAATTTGAGGGCAGCGATCACCTTGTCCTTCAGACCGTAGTGTCGATCAACAGCATTCAGCCCGATGCCCACACCAACGGCAAAGACGGCCATCACGACCAGTGGAAGCACCGCCACTGTCGTAGCCGATCCGGCGACGCCCGCAGCCATTGAATACGCAATCAGAGCGCCAAGCCCGCCTTTGACGGCCTCCACCCCGATCCCGCCCACTAGGTCATACATGGTCTTCTCGTCATTGAACATGAAGTCCATCAGTTCGATCCCTGTGGACACCACCACGCCCAGCATGAAGCCGCCCTTGGCAATGCCTTGCAGGCTCTTCATTCCGAGTCCCAGTTGCAGCATCTTGGGATTCGTCGCCAAGTAGCGCGTGCCCTGCAACGCGCCGCTGCGCCGCGCCGAATAGCCTTTGATGATGATGTACGTGCCCGTCGCCGTGGTCTTGATGTAAGTCCCTATGCCGGCCATGCCGATGGCATTCATCGTCTTGCCGATGGCCAGCACATCGTTGGCCCCCTGCGCTACGGGCCCGACCCACGGCTCGCTGGCATTCGGGCTGAACTCTTTCTGCCAGTACTGCCCAAAAGTGGATTTGGACAGCATCTTGCGCAGGTTGAATTCCAGCGCTGCATTGTTCCGGGCCTTGTCCTGCAGGATGCTCATGTACTGCCCCTGCGTCAGCACCAGCACGTCCACCTGGTTCTTGTCCATGGACTGGGCCAGGATCTGTCCGTAGCCGACGTTGAAGAACGTGGCCGCGAGTTCTGCGCTCATTCAATCCCCCTTCGAGATCGCGTTTTTATTGGGGGCGAATGCTAATCGGAAAAAGCAAAAAAGTGACTTTTGAGAAATTGAATTGATTAACCAATTGTTAATTAATAGGCGATGCTGTGCTGCGAGGGGGCTGGAGTTGGCAGGCAGGCCGTGACCCCGGCAGCCCAGCCCGCGAGGGCCCTACAGCAGCCCGTATTCGGCCATCGACAGCACCGCGCCGCTAGCGTGTCCAATCTTCACGGCCGCGTTGATTGGACAGCCAATACCCTCACCGCACGCGCATGCCGGGCCTCGCACCCGGCCACGGCTCCAGCACGTGGATGCCGGGATGGGCCTTCTCATCGCCATGGCTGGCGGCCAGCACCATGCCCTCGCTGATGCCGAACTTCATCTTGCGCGGGGCGAGGTTGGCCACCATCACGGTGAGCTTGCCGATCAGGTCGGCGGGCTGGTAGGCGCTGGCGATGCCGCTGAACACATTCCGGTGGCGGCCTTCGCCCACGTCGAGCGTCAGGCGCAACAGCTTGGTCGAGCCTTCGACCGGCTCGCAGTTCACGATCTGCGCGATGCGCAGGTCGATCTTGGCGAAGTCGTCGATGGTGATGGTGGGGGCGATCTCCTCGCCGCCGGGCACGGTCTTTTCGGGCTCAGGCGCCGCGGGCGGCTCGAACAGGGCGTCGAGTTGCTTCACGTCCACGCGCTGCATCAAATGCTGGTAGGTGCCGATGGTGTGGCCGGCGCCCAGCAGCGTCTGCGCATCGGCAAAGGCGAGCGGCGAGACGTTCAGGAAGGCCTCGACCTGCGCGGCCAGGGCGGGCAGCACGGGCTTGAGGTAGATGGCGAGCACGCGGAAGGCCTCGATGCAGGTCGTGCACACGTCCTGCAGGCGCGCGTCCATGCCGTCCTGCTTGGCCAGTTCCCAGGGCTTGTTGGCGTCCACGTACTCGTTCACGCGGTCGGCCAGCAGCATCACCTCGCGCAGGGCGCGGGCGGTGTCGCGCTTTTCGAGGGCCTCGGCGATGGTGCCGCCCTGGCCCGCCAGCGTGGCGAGCAGGGCCTGGCCGTCGCCGCTCATGGCGCCCAGCTGGCCGCCGAAACGCTTGGCGATGAAGCCGGCCGCGCGCGAGGCGATGTTGACGAACTTGCCGATCAGGTCGCTGTTGACCCGGGCCATGAAATCTTCGGGATTGAAGTCGATGTCCTCGTTGCGGCCATTGAGCTTGGCGGCGATGTAGTAGCGCAGCCATTCGGGGTTCATCGACAGGCCCAGGTACTTGAGCGGGTCCAGGCCCGTGCCGCGGCTCTTGCTCATCTTCTCGCCGTTGTTCACGGTGAGAAAGCCGTGCACGCAGATCTTGTCGGGCGTCTTGCGGCCGCTGAACTTCAGCATGGCGGGCCAGAACAGGGTGTGGAAGGTGACGATGTCCTTGCCGATGAAGTGGTACTGCTCAAGCAGCGGGTCGGCCATGTAGGCCTCGTAGTCTTCGCCGCGCTTCTCCAGCAGGTTCTTGAGCGAGGCGAGGTAGCCCACGGGTGCATCGAGCCACACGTAGAAGTACTTGCCCGGCGCATCGGGGATCTCGATGCCGAAGTAGGGCGCGTCGCGGCTGATGTCCCAGTCGCCCAGGCCCTCGCTGGTGCTGCCGTCCGGGTTGGTGCGCACGGTGAACCATTCCTTGACCTTGTTGGCCACCTCGGGCTGCACGTGCACGCCGTTCTGCGTCCATTCCTGCAAAAAATCGACGCAGCGCGGGTCGGAGAGCTTGAAGAAGAAATGCTCCGAGCTCTTCAGCACCGGCTTGGCGCCCGACAGCGCCGAGAAGGGCTGGATGAGGTCCGTGGGCGCATAGACGGCCCCGCAGTTCTCGCAGTTGTCGCCGTACTGGTCCTTGGCGTGGCACTTGGGGCATTCGCCCTTGATGAAGCGGTCGGGCAGGAACATGTTCTTCTCGGGGTCGAAGAACTGCTCGATGGTGCGCGTCTCGATGAGGCCGTTGGCCTTGAGGTCGCGGTAGATCTGCTGGGCGAGCGCGTGGTTCTCGGGCGCGTCGGTGTTGTGCCAGTTGTCGAACGCGATGTGAAAGCCGTCCAGGTAGGGCTTGCGGCCGGCGGCGATGTCGGCGACGAACTGCTGGGGTGTCTTGCCGGCCTTCTCGGCCGCGATCATGATCGGCGCGCCGTGGGCATCGTCCGCGCCCACGAAGTTCACCTGGGCGCCCTGCATTCTTTGATACCGCACCCAGATGTCGGCCTGGATGTATTCCATGATGTGGCCGATGTGGAAGTTGCCGTTGGCATACGGCAGGGCGGTGGTGACGAAGATCTTGCGTGCGGTCATCGGGTGCGGGCGTTCGGGGTGGGCCGCGAAAAACGCGGACAAGCCGCGGATTTTAGGCGCTCGCCCCGGCCCGCGCGGCCGGGGCTGCCCGCAGGGGCCTCATGGCCGCTCGCGCGGCGTCACCCTGGGCTCCAGCGGCTGCGGCCGGTACCCGGGCAGGAACCGGCACTCGCCGCCGAACGTCGCCTGCACGCCCGGGCATTGCGCGGCGATGCCCGCCGGCGTGGGGGCCGGGCCGCCGCGCACCCACTGGCCGAGCGCCGCCAGCAGCGTGGGATAGGCGGCATCGGTCAGGTAGCTGTGGGATTTGTCGGCCGTGAAGGTCTGCACCAGGTGGCCGGCCGTGCCGGCGCGCTCCATCGTGCGGCGAAAGCTGTCTTCCATCTCGACGAAGGCGGTGGGATCGTCCACGCCGTGCACGGCCAGCACCGGCACCGGGATGCGCCCGTCGGGGTCGGTGTCGCGCGCGAAGGTGGCCACGGCCTGCGGATCGGCGCGGTAGCGCTGCACGCTGCGGTTGAGCGCGGCATCGTCGCTCGAGCCGGTGTACACCGCGCCCCGGTTGCCGAAGGGGTTGGCGCCGCCGGTGCGCCGCTGCACGATGTCCTGGAAGTGCCAGGTGGCCCAGTTCAGGTGGCCGTGGATGGCGCTTTCGCGGATACGCACGGTCTGCACGATGGTCTGCACGCGCGACTGCTGCGCGGCCGTGCGCTGCGCCGCGGGCCGGTCCAGGCCCAGGCAGCCGTCCACGCGGCGTTTCAGGTCGGCGGGTTTCAGCGTGGCATCGGGCAGCAGGCCCATCCACAGCGGGTACTGGGGTTCGGCGGGCAGCGGGTGGTTGGCGCACAGCGCCTGGTAGATCACCCGCAGGTCGAGCCGGAAGTCGTACGCCCGGCTGCCGCCGGCCAGCACGCCGCTGGTGAGCAGCACGCCGTCGTAGGGGCGTTTGCCGTGGCCGTCGTCGGTGAAGAGCGATGCGCCCACGGCGGCCACGCTGGCGCCCCAGGACTGGCCGTGCAGCAGCGTCATGCGCGGCGCGGCCACGTGCTGCACGAAGATGCGCCGCAGCCGCTCGGTGTCTTCGGCCGCGGCGTGCACCGCCACGCCTCCCTGGCGGTAGGTGGAGCCGGCCCAGGCGTAGCCGGCGCGCGGCACGACGGCCCAGCGCTCCAGGTCTTCCACCGTGCGCGACAGGCGCGGCGCGCCGAGCGTGGGGCCGCCGTGGGCGTGCAACACGAGCGTGCCGTTCCAGTCCGCGGGGATGGCGATCAGGTAGTGGGCGCCGGCCGAGTCCTGCCCGCTCAGGCAGCGGGCGGCGGCAGGCAGGCCTTTGGGGCACGGGGTGGGGGCGGGTGGGGCTTCGGCCCCGGCAGGCAGCGCCGCAGCAGGAGCGCCAGCCGCCGCCTTTGGGCCGGCCGGTGGATGCGTGCAGCCGGCGGTCAGCGCGGCGATCGCGGCCGCCGCCAGGCCGGTGCGGGCCCTGCGGGCGATGGCCGATGGAAAGTGGGGGCGGGGCGCGAAGGGCATCGGTTGGCTCCGATAGGAGGGGTGACTCCGGGCTGGGTGTGCGGGCTCAAACGGCAGGCGCCCGCACCGCGTTGCCCGCGTCGGCCCAGCCGAAGAAGCGGCAGATCTCGCTGCGGCGCGTCAGGGCGTCCGCACGGCCGAGGGCCATGAGTTCGCGCGTGTAGCCGGCCTCGAACAGCAGGTAGCTGGCCAGCGCGGCGCCGCGCACGTCCTGCATGTTGGAGGTCACGCCCAGGCCGCCCAGCAGCGTGCGGATGGGGCGGGGCAGCTCGCCCACGTAGCGGGCGGCCACCGCATCCAGGCGCTGCGAAGGCGCGATCACCAGCAGTTCCAGCGGGCGCAGGGGGCTGTGCGCGCGCACTTCGGGCGGGATGAGGGACAGCGTCTGGTTGATGCGCTGGGCGCGCTCCACATCCACCGACAGGGCATCCAGGAAGATGTTGGACAGCGTGTGCCCGGCGATCTGCGCGAGCGACGGGTAGGCCGGCGCATCGCTGTGCAGCGCCTCGCCCGCCGGTTCGTGCATGCGGCCCGCGCCCACCACCAAAATGCGTTCGGCGCCCAGATGGATGGCCGGCGCGATCGGCGCGGACTGACGCATCGATCCGTCGCCGAAGTATTCGGTGTGGCCGTCGATGCCCAGCGCCGTGGCGGGAAAGACGAACGGAATGGCCGACGATGCCAGCAGGTGGTCGTGCGTGATGCGGTCGCGCGTGGCCTTGCGCTGCGAGCGCACCCAGGGCTGCTGCGCCTGCGCGGCCTCGAAGAAGGTCACGTGCTCGCCCGAGCTGTAGCTGGAGGCGGTGATGGCCAGCGCCTGCAGGTGCCCCTGGCGGATCAGCCGGGGCAGCCGCACCAGCGGCACCAGTTGCGTGAGCAGGCCGGTGAGCGGCGAGTTGTCCAGCAACGAGCGCGGCCGCATGCGCCGCCAGCGCGCCAGCAGCCAGCCCAGCGACATCAGGGTGAGCCAGCCCGCGCCGCTGCGCATCACGCTCAACGAGTCGGCCCGGTACACCTGTTGCGCGTGGAAATTGCGCCACACGCGGGCGATGCGGCGCACGGCCCGGTCGAACTGGTCCGCCCCGCAGGCGAGGGCGGCCGCGTTGATGGCGCCGGCCGAGGTGCCGGTGATGATCGGAAACGGGTTGGGTTCGCGCCCCGCGCCGCACGCCATGCGCAGGTCGGAGATCGCCTCCAGCACGCCCACCTGGTAGGCCGCGCGGGCCCCGCCGCCGGTCAGCACCAGGCCGATGGGGCGGGGCGAGACGGGTTTGGCGGCGGGGGCAGCGGCGGAAGAGGGCATGGCGGGCCTCGGCGGATCGGTGGTCGTACCCGGCGTTGGATCACCGGGCGGTTGCGGTGCGGGGCGCCTTCAGCAGCAGGGCGGCCAGGGCCTCCCCCTCCATCAGCGTGATGCCGTGCTCGCGGGCATAGCCGCGGGCGTTGTCGCTCACCGAGCCCTGCATCGCGATGTAGGTGCTGGCCGGCACGTCCTGCGCCCGGGCGGCCGCCTGCAGGTCGCGCAGCGGCTCGATGCCATGGGTGGCGGCCTTCCAGCGGCGTGCGCTCACCAGGGCCGTCTGGCCCGCTTTCTCGAGGTGGAAATCGGCTTGCAGGCCGGTGAGGCGGCGCACCGCGTAGCCCTCGGCCTGCCAGGCGCGCTCCAGCGCATCCGCAAAGGTGCGCCAGGGCATCTCCGCCGCCTGCCCCAGCACGGCCTGCACCCGCGCGCTGCTGGGCGCGCGCCACTGGCGCCAGGCGGCCAGGCAGCCCACGCCGAAGATCGGCAGGGCACCCACCGCGGCGTACGGGGCGATGTGCGAGGGCAGCAGGGCGCCGCACACCAGCGCGATCAGACCGGCCACCGACCAACTGATCCACCAGGGCGAACGCAGCAGGATCGCGAACAGGGAGTTGGGGGCCATCTTGAATTTCACGGGAATCCTTGTGCTGAGCGGGTGGGCAGGCGGTGGGCGGGCGCGGCAACGGTGCATTGTCCTCGGCCCTGCGGGGTTGGGAGATCAGGGAATAGACTACCGGCCCCTCAAGGAGTTATTGGCATGGCAGTCACAGAACAGGCGCTGTTGGCGGCGCTCGCGAGCGTAAGCGATCCGCACACCGGCAAGGATTTCGTCAGTGCGCGGGCGGTGCGCAACGTGCGCATCGCCGGTGGCGACGTGGCGTTCGACGTCGAGCTGGGCTACCCGGCCAAGAGCCTGGTGCCCGAACTGGAACGCCAGTTGACCGCCGCGGCCCAGACCGTCGCCGGCGTGGAGCAGGTGGCGGTGCGCATCACCAGCCAGGTCGTCGCCCATGCGGTGCAGCGCGGCGTGCAGTTGCTGCCGCAGGTCAAGAACATCATCGCCGTGGCCTCGGGCAAGGGCGGCGTGGGCAAGAGCACCACCGCCGCCAACCTGGCGCTGGCGCTCGCGGCCGAGGGCGCCAGCGTCGGCGTGCTGGATGCCGACATCTACGGCCCCAGCCAGCCCATGATGCTCGGCATCGAGGGCAAGCCCGAAAGCGCCGATGGCAAGACCATGGAGCCGATGCGCAACCACGGCGTGCAGGTGATGTCGATCGGGTTCCTGATCGATGCCGACCAGGCCATGATCTGGCGCGGCCCCATGGCCACCCAGGCGCTGGAGCAGCTGCTGCGGCAAACCAACTGGAAGGACCTGGATTACCTCATCGTGGACATGCCGCCCGGCACCGGCGACATCCAGCTCACGCTGAGCCAGCGCGTGCCCATCACCGGCGCGGTGATCGTCACCACGCCGCAGGACATCGCGCTGCTGGATGCCAAGAAGGGCATCAAGATGTTCGAGAAGGTGGGCGTGCCCATCCTCGGGATCGTCGAGAACATGGCGGTGCACGTGTGCAGCCGGTGCGGCCACGCCGAGCACATCTTCGGCGAGGGCGGCGGGCAGCGCATGGCGGCGGAATACGGCATGGCCTACCTGGGCGCGCTGCCGCTGGACATGCAGATCCGCCTGCAGGCCGACACCGGCGCTCCCACCGTGGTGGCCGATCCCGACGGCGAGGTGGCCCGCATCTACAAGAAGATGGCGCGCGACGTGGCGGTCAAGGTGGCGCAGCAGGCCAAGGACTTCTCGTCGAAATTCCCCACCATCTCCATCAGCAAGACCACCTGAGGCGGCCGCTGCCGCACGGCCGGCGGCTTCGCCTGCACTGCTGTCCTTTCTGCTTCCTGACAGCGCGGAAAAACATGTCGCGTTGTGTGCAATGTGTCTTGACGTAGCTCAAGCAATGCGCTGACACTGGTTCGAGAGCCCGTGCCAGGGTGGCGCGCGGACGTCGAGAAAGAGCACAGCAGAGAGGAGTGGCATGTCATCCACACAACCCGGTTTTCTGGACAAGGAACGCATCATTGCCGGCCCCGGCTTCAACCGGTGGCTCGTTCCTCCGGCGGCCTTGGCGATCCACCTTTGCATCGGCATGGCTTACGGGTTCTCCGTGTTCTGGCTGCCGCTGTCCAAGGCCCTCTCCACGGCCGGCACCGGCGCCGCCTGCCCCAAGGACATGAGCTTCTTCGCGGAGCTGTTCGCCTCCGGCTGCGACTGGCGCGTGGCCACGCTGGGCTGGATGTACACCCTGTTTTTCGTGTTCCTGGGCTGCTCTGCCGCCATCTGGGGCGGCTGGCTGGAACGTGCCGGTCCGCGCAAGGCGGGCGTCGTGTCCGCGGTGTGCTGGTGCGGCGGCATGCTGCTGTCGGCGCTGGGCATCCACCTGCACCAGTTCTGGCTGATGATCCTCGGCTCGGGCGTCATCGGCGGGATCGGCCTGGGGCTGGGCTATATCTCGCCAGTGTCCACGCTCATCAAATGGTTTCCCGACCGGCGGGGCATGGCGACCGGCATGGCCATCATGGGCTTCGGCGGCGGTGCGATGATCGGCTCGCCCCTGGCGGTGGACCTGATGAAGCGGTTTTCCACCCCCACCGACGTGGGCGTGATGCAGACCTTCGTGGTGATGGCGCTCCTGTACTTCGTCTTCATGATGGCCGGCGCCCTGGGATACCGCGTGCCCGCCACGGGCTGGAAGCCAGCCGGCTGGACCCCGCCGCCGCCCAGCGCCAACACCATGATCACGCAGCGCCACGTGCACGTGAAGCGCGTGTGGGGCATTCCTCAGTTCTGGCTCGTGTGGGTCGTGCTGTGCATGAACGTGAGCGCGGGCATCGGCGTGATCGGCATGGCCTCGCCCATGCTGCAGGAGGTGTTCGGCGGCGCGCTCATCGGCGTGCCGCAGAAATTCGGCGAACTCGACAAGGCGCAGCTGGCGGCCATCGCCGCCGTGGCCGGCGGCTTCACCGCGCTGCTGTCGCTGTTCAACATCGGCGGCCGGTTCTTCTGGGCCAGCCTGTCGGACAAGCTGGGCCGAAAGATGACCTACGTGGTGTTCTTCGTGCTGGGCGGCCTGCTGTACGCCAGCATCCCCAGCTCGGCCGGGGCCGGCAGCAAGCTGCTGTTCGTAGGGGCGTTCTGCATCATCCTGTCGATGTACGGCGGCGGTTTCGCCACGGTGCCGGCTTACCTGGCCGATCTGTTCGGCACGCAGTTCGTGGGCGCCATCCACGGCCGCCTGCTCACCGCCTGGGCCACCGCGGGCATCCTGGGCCCGGTGGTCGTCAACTACATGCGCGAATACCAGCTGGGCCTGGGCCTGCCGCGTGAGCAGGTCTACAACCAGACCATGTACATCCTGGTGGGCATGCTGGTCATCGGCCTGATCGCCAACCTGTTGGTGCGTCCGCTGGCCGACAAGTGGTTCATGACCGATGAAGAGCTGGCGCACGAGAAAAAGCTCGCGCACGAGAAATCGCTGGCGACCGAGGTGGGCTCGGGCACCGGCGCCGGCAGCACCACCAACCCGGCGCTGGTGGCGTTCGCCTGGGCTGCGGTTGGCATTCCCTTGGTCTGGGGCATCTACAAGACCCTGGTGAGCGCGGCCAAGTTCTTCCAGTAAGGGCCGGGCACCATGGTGCTGCCAGGCTCCCTTCACCGGCGGATCAACGCCGCCGCGGCACGGTTCGCCGCCGAGCACACGGGCCGCTTCACGCTCGAGCCACCGCAGGGTGGCGCCGCTCAGGCGCCGCTGCTGCGTTGCGCCGGGCGCCTGCTGAACGGCGACTTCTCGGTGGCCGACCGCTTCACCGCGCAGACCGGCGTGCGCGCCACCGTGTTCGCCCGGCAGGGCAACGACTTCGTCCGGGTCGCCACTTCGGTGCGCAAGCAGGACGGCGAGCGCGCGGTGGGCACGTTGCTCGACCGCTCCCACCCGGCCTATGCCAACCTGCTGGCGGGGCGCGGCTATGCCGGCTACGCCACGGTGTTCGGCCGGCAGAACATGACCCGTTACGATCCGGTGCGCGATGCGTCCGGCCACGTGGTGGGCGTGCTCTACGTGGGCCTGGATGTCAGCGAGATTCCCGCTTTGAACCTGGCGGGCCGGCTGGCCCTGCTGGTGCTGGCGGTGCAGTACGCGCTGTGGGCGCTGGCCTGGCTGGTGCTGGCGCCACTGCCTGCCAGTTGGGTAGCGGTGGTGGCGGGCCTGCCGCTGCTGGCAGCGGCGGCGATCTACGGCATGGTGCAGCGCGGCATTGCCCGGCCGGTGGCGCAGGGCCGCGCGGCAGCGCAGCGCATCGCCGCCGGCGACCTCACCACCCAGATGCATGTGGCCCGGCGCGACGAGGTGGGGCAGATGCTGCAGGCCATCAACGGCATCGGCGTGGGGCTGGCCGGACTGGTGGGCAACGTGCGGCGGGGCGCGGACGGGCTGCGCCTGTCCACCAGCGAGATCGCGGCCGGCAACGGCGATCTGGCCACGCGCACCGAGCAGCAGGCCGGCGAAGTCAACAGCGCCGCCTCGGCGCTGGAGCAGCTCACGGCCACGGTGGGGCAGAACGCCGAGCACGCCCGGCGCGTCAACGGGCTCATGGGCGCGGTGTCGCAGGCGGCCGGGCAAAGCGGCGCTGCGGTGGAGCGGGTGGTCGCCACCATGGGCGACATCCGCGAGGGCGCGCACCGCATCCGCGACATCATCGGCATCATCGACGGCATCGCCTTCCAGACCAACATCCTGGCGCTGAACGCCGCGGTCGAGGCCGCCCGTGCGGGCGAGCAGGGCCGGGGCTTCGCGGTGGTGGCGGGCGAGGTGCGGGCGCTGGCCCAGCGCTCGGGCGACGCCGCGCGGGAGATCCGCGGCCTCATCGCCGCATCGGTCGAGCGGGTGGACGCGGGGGGCGGCCTGGTGGACGATGCGCGCCAGTCCATGCAGGGCATTGCCCACTCGATCGCCGAGGTCACGCACCTGATCGAAGGCATTGCTGCAGCGAGCGGCCAGCAAAGCAGCGGCATCGACGGCATCCACCAGAGCGTCGCCCGGATCGAGCAGATGACCCAGCAGAATGCGGCGCTGGTGGAGGAGGCCGCGGCCGCCGCCCTGCGCATGCGCGAGCAGGCCGCGGCCCTGGCCGACGCTGCGGCCACCTTCAAAACGCCCTAGCATGGTGGCCGCTGCGGAACGCCGCGCGCGCGGCGGTGTCCAACCCGGTCGCTCCCTCGGGAGCCCACCCCTTTCGCCGTTCGTTTCGCCGATGAGCAGGAGACCACGATGACCGACAAGAAAATCGAGTTCTACAAAGGCCCGGCCGGCGGCTGGGGCGCGCTGCGCTCCGTCGGCCGCGCGCTGCAGTACCAGGACATTCCCCTCAAGGGGGCCAAGACCCTGCTGTCGGCCAACCAGCCCGACGGGTTCGACTGCCCCGGCTGCGCCTGGCCCGACCGCAACCATGCCTCCACCTTCGAGTTCTGCGAGAACGGCGCCAAGGCCGTGGCGGCCGAGGCCACCGCCCGCCGCGCGGGGCCGGAGCTTTTCGCCCGGCATTCGGTGGCCGCCCTGGCCGAGCAGAGCGACTTCTGGCTGGAAGACCAGGGCCGGCTCACCCACCCCATGGTGTACGACGCGGCGAGCGACCACTACGTGCCCATTGCCTGGGACGATGCCTTCGCGCTCATCGCCCGGCACCTGAACGCGCTGCCCAGCCCGAACGAGGCCATCTTCTACACCTCGGGCCGCGCCAGCAACGAGGCCGCCTTCCTGTACCAGCTGTTCGTGCGCGAATACGGCACCAACAATTTTCCCGACTGCTCCAACATGTGCCACGAGCCCAGCGGCAGCGCCATGCGCCCGCAGATCGGCGTGGGCAAGGGCACGGTCACGCTGCAGGACTTCGAGGAGGCCGACGCCATCTTCATCTTCGGGCAGAACCCCGGCACCAACCACCCGCGCATGCTGGGCGAGCTGCGCGCGGCCCACAAGCGCGGCGCGCAGATCGTGAGCTTCAACCCGCTGCGCGAACGCGGCCTGGAGCGCTTTCAGGACCCGCAGAGCAAGATGGAAATGGCCACGCTGGGCTCGACACCCATCAGCACACATTACTTCCAGCTGCGCGTGGGGGGCGACCTGGCCCTGGTCAAGGGGATGATGAAGCACCTGATCGAGATCGAGGACCGCGACGGCGGCGTGCTCGACCATGCCTTCATCGCCGAGCACACCACCGGCATCGACGGCCTGCTGGCCGACCTGCGCGCCGAATCGTGGCCTTTGCTCGAAGAGGAGTCCGGCCTGCCCGAGGCGCAGATCCGCGCCGCAGCCGAGGTGTACCGCAATGCCCAGCGCGTGATCGCCTGCTGGGGCATGGGCATCACCCAGCACATGCACTCGGTGGCCACCATCCAGATGATCGTCAACTGGCTGCTGCTGCGCGGCAACATCGGCCGGCCCGGCGCGGGCCCGTGCCCCGTGCGCGGCCACAGCAACGTGCAGGGCGACCGCACCATGGGCATCTGGGAAAAGCCCCCGGCCGCGCTGCTGGACAAGCTGCAGGAGGTGTTCGGCTTCGAGCCCCCGCGCGAGCCCGGCGTCGACACGGTGGAGGCCATCCAGGCCATGCTGGACGGCAAGGGGCGCGTGTTCTTCGCCCTGGGGGGCAACTTCGCCGCCGCCACGCCCGATACCTATGAGACCTGGAAGGCGCTGCGCCGCTGCGACCTGACGGTGCACGTGACCACCAAGCTCAACCGCAGCCACATCGTGCACGGGCGCGAGGCGCTCATCCTGCCGTGCCTGGGCCGCACCGAGATCGACATGCAGGCTGGCGGCCCGCAGGGCGTGACGGTGGAGGACTCGATGAGCATGGTGCACCTGTCCATGGGCATCAACCCGCCGGCCTCGGACCAGCTGCTGTCCGAGCCCGCCATCGTCGCGCGGCTGGCCGCGGCCACGATCGGCGGGCGCAGCCGCACCCCGTGGCTGTGGCTCATCGAGGACTACGCCCGCATCCGCGACAAGATCGAAGCCGTGTTCGCCGACTTCAAGGACTTCAACCAGCGCGTGGCCGTGCCCGGGGGCTTTCGGCTGCGCAACACCGCCAGCGAGCGTGTCTGGGCCACGGCCGGCCGCAAGGCCAGCTTCGTCGCCCACCCCGTGCCGGTGGACACGCCCTCGCACCAGGCCCGCGCGCTGCGGCGCGACACCGTCGTGTTCACGCTGCTCACCACGCGCTCGCACGACCAGTACAACACCACCATCTACGGCCACGACGACCGCTACCGCGGCGTGTTCGGCCAGCGGCGCGTGGTGTTCATCCACGAGGAGGACATTCGGTCACTCGGCCTGAAGGACGGCGACTGGGTGGACATCCAGACCGTGTGGAGCGACGGCCAGGAGCGCCGCGCCGACCGCTTCAAGCTCGTGGCCTACGACATTCCCCGCGGCAACCTCGCTGCCTATTACCCCGAGACCAATCCGCTCGTGCCCCTGTCGTCGGTGGCGCTGAATGCGGGCACGCCGACCTCCAAGTCGATCCCCGTGGTGCTGGTGCCGCATGCGGCCGGGGCGGCAGATGCTGCAGACACGGCCGCCGCCGCGGAACCCGCGGCCGTGGCGGCCATTTGACGCCGTCCGTGCCGGTGGGCCATGACGGCGGGCTCTCGCCCGCGCTGCTGTCGGCGCTGGCCGAACTGGATGATCCGCAGGGCGTCTCCATGCCGCGCCTGGCCAAGCACCTGGGGTTGCCCGGCAGTGCCGTGCTGCGCGGGCTGCACTTGCTGAGCGGCGCGGCCGTGGGCGGCCAGCCGGGCCCCGGCTGGGTGCGCGTGGCGCAGGACGACAGCCGCTGGCTGGCCTGGCTGACCGATGCGGGGCGCCAGCAACTCGCGAGCATGCGAGGGGCGCAAGAATCTTCCGGCCCCGAGGGCCTGGACGACGAAGGCCGCCCCCTGCCCACGCCGCTGGCCACCCGCAGCGTGCAGCGCCATCCCTGCCCGCCGGGTGCTGTGCCTGCCATGTGGGAGGACGACGCGGTGGCCGCCGAAGTGCCGGTGGCCCTGGTGTTTAACGGCCTCTCGCATGCCGTGATGATGGCCACGCCCGCCGACCTGCATGCCTTCGCCCTCGGCTTCGCCTTGAGCGAGGGGATCATCGACCAGCCGGGCGACTGCCACGGCATCGAGGTGCATGCGCTGGAGGCGCCCGCCGGGGTTCCAGCTGGCACGGCCACCGCGTGCGAGGTGCGGGTGGACATCACGGCACGCTGCTTCGCGCGCTTGAAAGACAAGCGCCGCTCGCTCGCGGGCCGAACGGGTTGCGGCGTGTGCGGCATCGACAGCCTGCAGGCGCTGGACCTGGTGCCCGAACGCGTCACCGAACGCGCCTGGGCCGGTGCGCTGCCTGCCGACGCGATATTGCGCGCCGTGGCCGCCATGCCCGCCCGGCAGTCGCTCAATGCCGCGGCGGGCGCCGTCCATGCCGCCGGCTGGGCCACGCCAGGCGGCGAGCTGACAGACCTGCTCGAAGACGTGGGCCGCCACAACGCCCTCGACAAGCTCATCGGCCAGTTGGCCGCGCAGGGCCGGCTGGGGGAGGACGGCTTCGTCGTCATGTCCAGCCGCGCCAGCTACGAACTGGTGCGCAAGTGCGCCCGGCTCGACATTCCCCTGCTGGCCGCCGTGTCGGCCCCCACCTCGCTGGCCATCGACCTGGCGCAGCAGGCCGGCATCACGCTGTGGGGGCTGTGCCGCCCGCCGCGGGCGGTGCGGTACGGGGGCGCGCAAGGGTAGGGCGAAGGGGAGTCATGGCGCCAGCCGACAGCTACCGGTTTGGCAAGCTACCAGCCTTGCACTGTCGAAGGTTTGGGTCAAATCCACCCTGGGCGCCGCGAAATTCCAAATCCCCCTCGCCCTGAGCCCCTTCCCACCCGAAGCCCAACCCATTTGCGCTAACGTCGCTCCCCATGAATCTGTCCTTCTTCCGAATTGGCTGGCGCACGCTGTGGCGCGATCTGCGGGCTGGCGAATTGCGCCTTCTCATCGTGGCGGTCACGCTGGCCGTGGCGGCCCTTACTTCGGTGGGGTTCTTTGCCGATCGGCTGCAGGGCGGGTTGCAGCGCGATGCGCTGCAGCTGCTGGGCGGCGATGTGGTGGTGGCCAGCGATAACCCCACGCCGGCGGCGTTCGTCGAACGGGCGAAGGCCGCGGGCCTGTCCACGGTCACGACGCTGGGCTTTCCCACCATGGGCCGCGCGAGCGATGCGCAGGGCGGCGCCAGCCGGCTGGTGGCGTTGAAAAGCGTGGAGCCGGGCTACCCGCTGCGTGGCAGCCTGCAGGTGGCGGATGCGCCCGGCGCACCCGCGCGGGCCACGCGCGACATTCCGGCGCCCGGCGAGGTGTGGGTGGATGCGCCGGTGCTGGGCTCGCTGGGCCTGCAGATGGGCGATTCGCTGCTGCTGGGCGACGCTCAGTTGCGCATTGCCCGCATCATCGCCATCGAGCCCGACCGGGGCGCGGGCTTCATGAGCTTTGCGCCGCGCGTCATGGTCAATGCGCTGGACCTGCCCGCCACCGGGCTGGTGCAGCCGGCCAGCCGGCTCACCTACCGCTTCGCCGTGGCGGGCGAGGCGCGGGCGGTCAAGCAGTTCGGCGACTGGGCGGCCGAGGCGGTGAAGGCGCCCGAGGTGCACGGCGTGCGCGTGGAGTCGCTGGACAGCGGCCGTCCCGAGATGCGCCAGACGCTGGACCGGGCGCAGAAATTCCTCAACCTCGTGGCGCTGCTCGCAGCGCTGCTGTCGGCGGTGGCCGTGGCGCTGGCGGCGCGCGGCTTTGCCAATGAGCACCTCGATGCCGCCGCGCTGCTGCGCGTGCTGGGCCAGAGCCAGCGCACCATCGCGGGCGGTTACGTGGTCGAGTTCGCGCTGATCGGGCTCTTTGCCAGCGCGCTGGGTGTGTTGCTGGGCTATGCGGTGCACCACGTGTTCGTGCTGCTGCTGGCGGGGCTGGTGGAAACGGCGCTGCCCGCGCCCAGCCTGTGGCCGGTGGCGTTCGGCCTCGGGATGGGCCTCACGCTGATGTTCGCCTTCGGGCTGCCGCCGGTGCTGCAGCTGTCGCAGGTGCCGCCGCTGCGCGTGATCCGGCGCGACCTGGGCGGCCTGAAACCCGCCTCGCTGGCGGTGCTGGGCGTGGGCGTGGCCGGGTTCGCCGCGCTGCTGCTGGCGGTCAGCAGCGACCTGAAGCTGGGACTGATCGCCGTGGGCGGTTTCGCGGGGGCGGTGCTGCTGTTTGCCGGACTGGCCTGGGGCGCGGTGAAGCTGCTGCGCCGCAGCGTGAACGAGGCCACGGCCCCGCGCTGGCTGGTGCTGGCCACGCGGCAGATCTCGGCCCGGCCGGTGTATGCGGTGGTGCAGGTCAGCAGCCTCGCGGTGGGGCTGCTGGCGCTGGTGCTGCTGGTGCTGCTGCGCACCGACCTCATCAGCAGCTGGCAGCGCTCCACCCCGGCCGATGCGCCCAACCGCTTCGTGATCAACGTCATGCCCGACCAGTCGGAGGCTTTTCAGAAAGCGCTGCGCGACGGCGGCGTGGCGCAGTACGACTGGTACCCCATGATCCGCGGCCGGCTGGTGGCCATCAACGGGCGCGAGGTGGGCCCGGCCGACTACGCCGACGACCGCGCCAAGCGCCTGGTGGACCGCGAGTTCAACCTGTCGAATGCCGAGCAGGCGCCCACCCACAACCCCGTGGTGGCCGGCCGCTGGACGCCGGGTGAAAAGGATGCGGTGAGCGTGGAGGACGGCATCGCCGAGACGCTGGGCCTCAAACTCGGCGACACGCTGCGCTTTGACATCGGCGGGGTGATGAGCGAGGCGCGCGTCACCAGCCTGCGCAAGGTGGACTGGGGCTCGCTGCGCGCCAACTTCTTCGTGATGTACACGGTGGGCCAGCTGCCGCCCGAGCTGCCGGTGACCTATCTGGCGGCGTACCGCGCTCCGGCCACGCCGGGCTTCGACAACACGCTGGTGCGGGCGTTTCCCAACATCACCAACGTGGACATGAGCGCCACGCTGGCCCAGGTGCAGGGCGTGCTCGCGCAGGTGATCCGTGCGGTGGAGTTTCTCTTCGGCTTCACGCTGGCCGCGGGGCTGGTGGTGCTGTTCGCCGCCGTGACGGCCACGGGCGAGGAGCGGGCGCGCGAGTTCGCCATCATGCGGGCCGTGGGCGCGCGCGACAGCCTGCTGCGACAGGTGCAGCGGGCCGAACTGGCCGGCGTGGGGCTGCTGGCGGGCTTTCTCGCCAGCGTGGTGGCGGTGGCGGTGGGCTGGGCGCTGGCGCGCTACGTGTTCGACTTCGCCTGGACGGCCACGCCGTGGGTGCCGATCATCGGCGCACTGGCCGGGGCCGTGCTGGCGCTGGCCGCGGGCTGGTGGGGCCTGCGCGATGTGCTGCGCCGCCCGGTGGTGGAGACGCTGCGCCGCGCGGCGGAGTAGCGCAAGAGAGCCTGAACAGCGCAGCGGCGCCGCTATGCCGCCCGCGCGAACGGCGTGCGGATGTCCGACAGGAACTGCTGCGCTCGCGGGTGCTGCGGGCGGCCGAAGAAGTCGGCCGGCGTGGCGCGCTCCAGCACGCGGCCTTCGTCCATGAAGAGCACGCGGTCGGCCACTTCGCGGGCAAAGCCCATCTCGTGCGTCACGCAGACCATGGTCATGCCGCCCTCGGCCAGGTCGCGCATGGCCACCAGCACCTCGCCCACCATCTCGGGGTCCAGCGCGCTGGTGGGCTCGTCGAACAGCATGAGCGGCGGCTCCATGGCCAGGGCGCGGGCGATGGCCACGCGCTGCTGCTGGCCGCCCGACAGTTCGCTGGGCCAGGCCTGCGCCTTGTGCGCCAGGCCCACGCTGTCCAGCAGGGCCAGGGCCCGCTGCTCGGCCGCCTGGCGCGACAGGCCACGCAACTGGATGGGGGCCAGCGTGCAGTTGTGCAGCACCGACAGATGCGGAAACAGGTTGAACTGCTGGAACACGAAGCCGATGCGCGAGCGCAGCGCGTTCACGTCCACGCCCGGCCCGTGGATGGGCTGCCCGCCGATCAGGATGCGCCCGCCCTGGATGGGTTCGAGCCGGTTGAGCGTGCGGATCAGCGTGGACTTGCCCGAGCCCGAAGGCCCGCACACCACGACCACCTCGCCCTGGGCGATGGTTTCGGTCACGTCCACCAGGGCGTGGTAGCTGCCGTACCACTTGTTCACGCCGTGCAGTTCGATCATGTCGTTCGGAGTCCGGAAGAAGAGGAGGGGGCCGCGCGCCGCGCCAGCCGGCGCTCCAGCGCGTAGGCCAGGCGCGACAGGCCGAAGCACAGCACGAAATAGGTCAGGCCCAGGATGCCGAACACTTCGGCCGGGCGGATGAAGACCTGGGTGTTGATCTGCGTGGCGATGAAGGCCACCTCCGTGAGCCCGATGATGTAGCCCAGCGAGGTCTCCTTGATGGTGACGACGAACTGGTTCACCAGCGAAGGCAGCATGTTGCGCAGTGCCTGCGGCAGCACCACCCGGCGCATGGCGCGGGGGTACGACAGGCCCAGGGCGCGGGCGCATTCCATCTGCCCGCGCGGCGGGCCCCGGATGCCGGCGCGCACGATCTCGGCCAGGTACGCGGCGTTGAAGACCACCAGGGCGACCAGCATGGTGGTGAACTGGTCGGTCTTCACCCCCGTCACGCTGGGCAGGAAGAAATAGGCCCAGAACACCACCATCAGGAGCGGCGTGCCGCGCACCACGAAGACGATGGCCGTGACCGGCCAGCGCACCGAGCGCCACGGGCTCACGCGCGCCAGGCCGAACAGCACGCCCAGCGGCAGCGCCAGCAACAGGGCGCCCGCCGCCAGCAGCAGCGTGAGCGCCAGGCCGCCCAGCGGGCCGTTGGGGTACTGGCCGACGAGAAAGTACAGCCAGTAGGTGTCGAAGAGTTCGCGCATGCTTTTTTGGGGAAGGTTCAGACCGTCCGCACGGGGTAGCGATGGTGGTACCAGCTCGCCAGGCCCGTGATGAGCAGCGACACCGTGAGGTAGGCGGCGCTCGCGAAGGCGAACGCCTCGATGCTGCGGAACGTGGCGCTTTCCACCTTGGCCGCCTGGTACATGAGTTCGGCCACGCCGATCACGGTGGCGATGGAGGTGTTCTTCCAGAGGTTCAGTGCCTGCGAGATGAGGGGCGGCACGGTCACGCGCAGCGCCTGCGGCAGCACCACGCGCCGCATGGTGGCAAGGAACCCCAGGCCCAGTGCGCGCCCTGCCTCCATCTGCACCGTGGGCACCGCGCGGATGCCGCTGCGGATGTCCTCGGCCATGAAGGCCGCGGTGTACAGCGACAGCGCGACGACGGCCGCGGCCGCCTCGGCATGGCCGCTGTCGTACAGCCACTGCTTCGCGGCCTCGGGCAGCAGCTCGGGCGCGCCGAAGTACCAGAACAGCATGTGCGCCAGCAGCGGCACGTTGCGCATGCCCTCCACGAAGGCGAAGCCGGCCCAGCGCAGGGGCGCCACCGGCGCCAGGCGCAGGAGCGCCACGACCAGGGCCAGGGGCAGGGCCAGCACCAGCGAGACGGCCAGCAGCTGCAGCGACAGCAGCAGGCCGCCCACCATCATGAGGTGGTACTTGCCGCTCAGCAGCAAGGAGTAGTCAAACAAAGGCATGCACGCCAGTCATTCGGAAAACGCCGCACGCGGGGCATGCGGGCGCGGCGGCCCGCCACCGGGGTGCCTGCCACAGGGCGGCCCGCATGCGCCAATGGCATGCCTGCCGCCCGTGTGCTGCCCCCGGCGGCCATGCCGCCATGGCTGCATCCATCAGCCGTCGATCTTGTCCGATTCGAACTTGAAGGGGCGGGTGGTGAATTTGATCTTGGTGCCGGGGCCGTACCACTTGAAGAAGATCTTCTCGGCCTCGCCGGATTTCTCCAGCTCGCGCAGCGTGTCGTCCACAATGGATTTCACGGCGGTCTCGCCCTTCTTGATGCCCAGCGCCAGCGGCTCCACGCTCAGGTTGGTGGGCAGGATGGCGTAGTCCTTGTTGCGCTCGCCCAGCTTGCCGAAGTCGTCGATCAGCGAGGACTCGTCGTTCACGTAGCCCACGCCCTTGCCTTGCTGCAGCGTGAGAAACGCCTGCTGCGTCGTCTCGAACGTCACCACCTCCACGGTGGGCACGGCCTTGCGCACGTTGGGCTCCTGCGTGCCGCCCTTGACCGTCACCACGCGCTTGCCGGCCAGGTCCGCCACGTCCTTGATGCCGCTGGCCTTCTTGACCAGCACCTTCTGGCCGGTGACGAAGGTGGTCAGCGAGAAATCGATCTGCGCCTCGCGCTCCTTGTTGTGGGTGAGCGATGCGGCCAGGATGTCCACATGGCCCTGCTGCAGTTCGGGAATGCGCGCGGCCACGGCCAGTTGCTTGAACACGGGCTTGACGCCGATCTTCCTGGCGATCGCCTTGCCCAGGTCGATGTCGTAGCCGATCAGTTCGCGCGTCTTGGGGTCGATGAAGCTGTTGGGCTCGTCGGTGCCCAGCACGCCGACGACCAGTTCGCCCTTCTTCTTGATGTCGGCCAGCTGGTCGGCGTGGGCCACGCCCGATACGGCGAACGCGGCGGCGACCAGGGATGCGATGAAGCGGATGCGCATGGTGTTGTTTCTCTCTCTCCGATGGATGAAGCCCGAAGGCTATGCCTGCCGCGGCCAGAGATGAACGTCGCTTTTTTCATAATCAAACTCGCCGAACGCGCTTGGCACGGCGGCGGTTTCCGTGCGGCAGCCCGGCGCGCCCGGGGATGCGCGGCGCCCGGGGTCAATCCGGCGTGGGTGCGGGCGCCGCCTGGAACAGCCGCTCGCCGATGAAATCCACGAACGCCCGCACCTTGGGCGACAGCTGCCGGCTCGACGGCCACAGGGCCGAGAACTGCCCGGTGTGCACCAGGTGCGTGGCCAGCACCTGCCGCAATTCACCCCGCTCGATGGCATCCCGGGCCAGGAAGTCGGGCATGTACGCCACGCCCATGCCGGCGATGGCCGCACCACGCATGGCCTCCATGTTGTTGCACACCAGCTCGGTGGGCAGCGGCTGCGGCAGGCCGGGCAGCACCCAGTCGTGCAGCTTGCCGCCGCTGGGAAAGCGAAAGATCAGGCAGGCGTGCTGCGCCAGATCGGCCGGCACCTGGGGCGTGCCGCGCCGCGCCAGGTACTGCGGCGAGGCCACCAGCACGAAGCGGAACGGCCCCAGCCGGCGCGCGACGAGGCCCGAGTCGGGCAGATCGCCGCTGCGGATGACCACGTCCAGGCCTTCCTCCACCACATCCACCAGGCGGTCGTTGAAGTCCAGCTCCAGTTCGACGTCGGGGTAGAGGGCCTTGAACTCGGGCAGCACCGGCAGCAGAAAGCGGTAGCCGATGACCGGCAGGCTCACCCGCAGGCGCCCGCGCGGGGCCTGCACGGCCGCCTGCATCATCGCGCGGGCGTCCTGCAGCTCATCCAGGATGCGGCGGCAGCGCTCGTGAAAGAGCGCGCCCTCCTGCGTGAGGCGCACCTGGCGCGTGGTGCGCTGGAACAGCCGCAGGCCGAGCTGCTGCTCCAGCCGCGCGATGTTCTTGCCCACGGCCGAGGCCGAGATGCCGAGTGCGCGCCCGGCCTGCGCGAAGCTCGACAGATCGGCTGCGCGCACAAACGATTCGAGGCCGCTGAAGCTGTCCATGGTGGGTGAGAGTGGGGTGAATGGGTTCGGATTGCCAACCCAAGGTTGTTTGTCTGGGGATGTGGGGGCCTATTTTCATCGCATTGCATCGCTTTTATCGTTCATGGGCGTTGGTGGCCTGGGGTCGCCGGCGCCCTTGTCCACTGCCTGAAAGCCGCTGTCCCCGCCATGTCCTCGACCCAACATCCTGCCCGCGCCCCGAAGCCGGCATTCCCCGTGTCCCTTCAACTCCTGGCCGTGTGCCTGGCCGCGCTGGCCATGCCCTTGAGCTTCACCGGCCCGGCCGTGGCCCTGCCCGCGTTGCGCGATGCACTGGGCGGCAGCCCCGTGCAACTGGCCTGGGTCACCAACGCCTTCATGCTGAGCTTCGGCGCCACGCTGATGGCCTGCGGCGCGCTGGCCGATGCCTTTGGGCGCAAGCGAGTGTTTCTGTGCGGCGTGGGCGTGGTGGCGCTCAGCGCGGTCGGGCTGGCGTGTGCCGGCGGCATCGTGGCCTTCAACCTGTGGCGCGCGCTGCAGGGCGTGGGCGCCGCAGCCGCGCTGGCCGGGGGCACGTCGGCCCTGGCGCAAGCCGTGCAGGGCCCGGCGCGCACGCGGGCCTTCAGCTGGGTGGGCACCGCCTTCGGCGTGGGGCTGGCCTTCGGGCCGTTGCTGGCCGGGTGGCTGCTGGGGCACGGCGGCTGGCGGGCCGTGGCGCTCAGCGTGGCCGGGGTGGCGCTGGCCGCGGGCGCGGCCGGTGCGCGGTTCCTGCAGGATTCGCGCGACCCGGGCGCGGCCGGCGTGGACTGGCCGGGCGCGGTCCGCTTCACGGCGGCACTGGCCCTGCTGACGCTGGGCGTGCTGCAGGCCCCCGAGAGCGGCTGGGCCAGCCTTCCCGTGGTGGCGGCGCTGGCGGGCGCTGCGGCCATGGCAACGGCCTTCGTGCGCACCGAGCGCCGCGTTCGGCACCCCATGCTGGACCTGTCGCTGTTCCGCTATCCGCGCTTCGTGGGCGTGCAACTGCTGGCGGCGGCGCCGGCCTATGCCTATGTGGTGCTGCTGGTGCTGCTGCCGGTGCGCTTCATCGGCATCGAGGGCCTGAGCGCGATGGCGGCGGGGCAGCTGATGCTGGCCCTGTCGGCGGCCATGCTGTGCGTGCCGCTGATGGCGGGGTGGCTCGCGCGCTGGTGGTCGGCGGCGGCGCTGTCCTCCGGGGGCCTCGCCGTGTGCGCGGTGGGGTTGTGGTGGCTGAGCGATTGCGCGCCGGGCTCGCCGGCGGCGGTGCTGGCCGGGCCCCTGCTGCTCATCGGCGTGGGCATCGGCCTGCCGTGGGGGTTGATGGACGGGCTGGCCGTGAGCGTGGTGCCGCCCGAGCGCGCGGGCATGGCCACCGGCCTCTTCAACACCGTTCGCGTGGCGGGCGAGGGACTCGCGCTGGCCCTGGTGGGCGCCGGGCTGGTGGCGCTGCTGGCCCTGCAGTGGCCGCAGGTGCCGGGGGGCGATGCGGCGCGCGCCGCCCAATCCCTCGTGGCGGGGGACCTGTCCCGCGCCCGGGCGCTGCTGCCCCAGCTGTCGCAGGCCGAACTGCTGCAGGGCTACGGCCACGCCTTCGCCGCCTTGCTGCGCGTGCTGGCCGGGGTGACCGTGTTCACGGCGGTGGCGGTGTTCGCCTGCCTGCGGGCGGGCGGCGCACGCGGGGCGGCGCTTTCTACAATCGAGGGCTAGTTGTCTTCCCCCGCCCGCCTCCATGTCCACACCCGAATCCCCGCCCGCGCCTGCCCCGGCCACCACGCCTTTCGAATGGATCGGCGGCGAAGAGAAAGTCCGCGCGCTGGTGGACCGCTTCTACGACCTCATGGACCTGGAGCCCGGCTATGCCGAGCTGCGCGCCGCGCACGGCAGCACCCTGGCGGACGCGCGCGACAAGCTGTTCTGGTTCCTGTGCGGCTGGCTCGGCGGGCCGGACCACTACCAGAGCCGCTTCGGCCACCCGCGCCTGCGCGCGCGGCACCTGCCGTTCTCGATCGGCATCAAGGAACGCGACCAGTGGGTCGCGTGCATGGACCAGGCCATGGGCGAGACCGGGGTGCCCGCCGAGCTGCGCACCCGGCTGCGCGAGAGCTTCATGGGCACGGCCGACTGGATGCGCAACCGCGGCGGATGACGCGGCGCCCCATGGATCGTTTGCTATTGATTTAATAGCACTATGCCCTAGTACCCATTGTGCTGGGGGCACTTTTTGTTTCAACTCCCTCCACCGTCCCACACCCGAGGAAAGATTCCATGTCCTGCGATGCACGGTTCGAAGAACAGGCGCTGGCCCTGGGCCACCGCTTCGATGGCGAGATCAAGATCGGCGGCAACTACGTGCCGCTGGTGCGCGACGGCCGGCAGATCTACCTGAGCGGCCAGATCCCGCGCGTGGGCGACACCGTGGTGGTCACCGGCGCCGTGGGCGCGCAGGTGCCCCTGGAGCGCGCGCAGCATGCCGCCCAGGTGTGCGTGATGCGCGCCCTGGCGCTGCTGCAGCGCAGCCTGGGTACGCTGGATGCGGTGCGCGCCGTGCCGCGCATCACGGTGTACGTGCAGTCCGCGCCCGGCTTCACGCAGCAAAGCGAGGTGGCCGATGCGGCCTCGCAGGTGCTATTTCACGTGCTGGGGCCGGTGGCCGGGGCGCACACGCGCACCTCGGTCGGCGTGCTGCAGCTGCCCAAGAACGCCTCGGTGGAGGTGGACCTGATCGCGTCGGCGGACTGACGGCGCGCAGGCCGGCGGGGCGCGGGGCCCGGGCGGGTCGGTGACTGCGGGCGGGCGGGCCACGGCCGCGTCACGCCAGTGTCAAACGGGTTCGTGACACTCTCGCCTTTACCCACCACCCAGGCCATTGCATGCTGGACACCCTCCCACGCCAAGACCTCTCGCCGGCCACCCGCCGGACCGCCCTCACCGCATTCACCGTGATCGCTGCCGCCACCCTGCTGGCCGCCTGCGGCGGCAGCGACAACGACGGCAACAACAACGCCGGCGCCACCGCCACGCTGGCCGTGCTGGAGACCACCGACCTGCACTTCAACGTGCGCAGCTACGACTACTTCAAGCTCGCCGAAGACAAGAGCTACGGCTTCGAGCGCACTGCCACGCTGGTGCGCCAGGCGCGCAAGGAGTTCGCCAACACGCTGCTGGTCGACAACGGCGACACCATCCAGGGCACGGCGCTGGCCGACTACGAGGCCGTGGTCAAGGCCATTCCCTGCACCCAGCAGCTGTCCATGTACAAGGCCATGGGCGCTTTGGGCTTCGATGCCGGCACGCTGGGCAACCACGAGTTCAACTACGGCCTGCCGTTCCTCAACCAGGTGCTGGGCGGCGGCATGGAGGTCGATGGCGTCGATGCCGCGCAAAAATGCGCCGGCGCCGGCTACCCCGCCGTGCTGGCCAACGTGTACAGCAGCAAGACGAAGAAGCCGCTGGTGCAGCCCTACACCATCCTGGAGCGCACGCTGGTCTCCAAGGGCGCGGACGGCAAAGAGGTCAAGCTGCCCATCAAGGTGGGCGTGATCGGCTTCACCACCCCCGGCATCATGAACTGGGACAAGCGCTACCTCGAAGGCAAGGTCTACACCGAAGGCGCGGTCGAAGCCGCGCAGAAATACGTGCCCGAGCTGCGCGCCAAGGGCGCCGACATCGTCGTGGCCCTGCTGCACGGCGGGCTCGATGCGGGCGCCTACTCGGCCACCATGGAGAACCCGGGCCTGTACCTGTCCAAGGTTGCCGGCATCGACGCCATGGTCATGGGCCACCAGCACAGCGTGTTCCCCGACACCGCCGCGACGCCGGCCTATTCGCAAACCGGCGTGGACAACAAGGCCGGCACCATCAACGGCGTGCCCGCCGTCATGGCCAGCTCGTGGGGCAAGGCGCTGGGCGTGATCCAGCTCGCGCTGAAGTGGGACGGCAAGGCCTGGGCGGTGAACAAGACCGCCACCAAGAGCGAGCTGCGCAACATCCAGGGCAAGAACGCCTCGGGCGCCACGGTGTACGTCGATGCCGACCCCACCGTCGCCCCCCTGATCGAGACGCAGCACCAGGCCGCCATTGCCTACGTGAAGACGCCCATCGGCAGCACCGACTTCCGCATGAGCACGCTGTTCGCCGACGTGGGCGACCCCGGCGCGATCCAGATCGTGAACCAGGCCCAGCGCGATTACGTGGCCGCCAACCTGCCGCAGTACGCGCAGCTGCCCGTGCTGTCGGTGAGTGCACCGTTCAAGTCGGGCTTCCAGGGCGGGGCCGACTACACCGACGTGGCCACCGGGCCGCTGGCGATCTACAACGCCGCCGACCTGTACCTGTACCCCAACACCGTGTACGCGGTGAAGGTGAACGGCGCCGACATCCAGGGCTGGCTGGAGGCCGCGGCCAAGCGCTTCAACCAGATCGACCCGGCCAAGACCGCCGAGCAGCCGCTCATCAGCACCTTCCCCGGCTACAACTTCGACATGTTCACCACGGCCGACGTGCAGTACGAGATCGACGTGACGCAGCCCACCGGCCGCCGCATCAAGAACCTGACTTACAAGGGCCAGCCCATCAATGCGGCGCAGGAGTTCGTGATCGCCACCAACAACTACCGCGCCACCAGCGGCAAGAGCTTCATCGACAAGCTGGACGGCTCGGGCACCATCTGGGCCTCGCCGGACGCCAACCGCGACGTGGTGATCGACTACATCCGCAAGAACGCCAACGTGACCCGTGCCGCCAACGGCGCGGCCAAGAGCTGGCGCTTCACCAAAGTGGCCACGGCCGGCCCGGTGGTGTTCAGCTCCGGCGCCAATGCGCTGCCCGTGGCCCAGGCCGCGGGCCTGGCCAACGTCACGCTCATGGCGGCGGACGACGGCTCGGGCAAGGGCACGTCCAAGTACCGGCTGGACCTGTCGAAGTAACCGGCCACCGGCCAGCGGCAACGGCTGGCCAGCAACGCCAAACGACCGGGCCCCGGCATGCACATGCATGCCGGGGCCCGGTGCTTTTTCCAGGGCCGTGCGGGCGCCTTTAGTCGTCCAGCCGTTCGCTGATCACCTTGCCGGTGGTGGGCTCCACGCGCAGTTCCATGTTCAGACCGGCCATGTTGGTGGCTTCGGCTTCCCAGTAGCCGTCTTCGTACTCGATGCCGCGCACGCGGGTGTAGCCGACCTGCTCCAGGGCCTGGCGCACCTGGTCGGCGCTCAGCACCGGCTGGTTGTTGACCGTGCCGCCGCTGCGGCCCACCTGGCTCAGCACCTCCAGCGTCACCGGGTGCAGCACGAACTCCACCTTCTCGCCCTGGTTGGCGGACTGGCGCGCCTTGGCTTCCCAGAAGCCGTCGTCCAGCTCCACGTCGTACACGAATTGGTAGCCCTTGGCGCGCAGCGCCTGCGATACCTGGTCCACACTGGGCAGCGTCTTGCCGATGTCGCTCTTGCGCACGGTGGTGAGGCTGCCGTCCGCGTCATTGACCAGCACGTCCACGCGCAGGCCGTCGAGGGCGACCGCGTCGGCAGACCAGTAGCCGTACCGCTTTTGCAGGTCTTGCGGCGCGACGTACTGGTGCTGGGTGATCACGTTGGCGGCTTCCTGGGCCGTCAGCGCCCAGGCCATGGAAGGCAGGGCGGATGCGGCGGCAGCAGCGGCGGCGACGGCCAGGGTCAGAACGGTCTTTTTCATGGTGTTTTTCCTTTCGGTGTTGCAAGGTGGCGAGAACTGGGAGGCAGTGTGCGCAACCGCTGCTAAACCTTTCGTGAAGCGTCCGTTCATGTGCCGTTTAACGGCGCCGGCAATAATCCCGCGATGAAAAAATGGACCCGGAGCGTGCTTTTGCGTGCCGCCGTCGCGGCGGTGGCGCTCGCGTGCGTGCAGGCGCCCGCGGCCGAGCAGGACGCGGCGCGGCGCGGCGTGCTCAACGGCCAGCTCAAGCCCCTGAACAGCATCGTTGCGGACATCAGCCGCCAGTACGCGGGCCGCGTCATCGAGGTGGAAAGCAAGCGCGGGCGCAAGGGCGAGCCGCGCTACGAAATCACCCTCATCGACGCCCGGGGCAACAAGCAGGAAGTGCTGGTGGATGCCGCCACCGGCTCCGTGGTGGCGCAGGAGCGCGAGTGGCCCACGCAGCCCGTCCCGCTGGCGCAGATGGCCCGGTACGTCAAGCAGCTGGAGCAGCGGTACGGCGCGCGCGTCGTGAACGCCGAGTTCGAGCGCGATGCGCAGGGCAAGGCGGTCTACGAGGTCAAGCTGTCCGACAAGCCCGCCGTGGAGATGAAGCTGTTGATGGATGTGAACACGGGCGAGGTCCTGCATCGGCCGGAGGCGGCCGCTGCACCGGCGCCCCTGAAATCCATGGACGTGGTGCTGGAATCGCTGCGCCCGCGCTTCTCGGGCCTGGTGCTGGAGGTGGAACTGGAGAGCGACCACCGCCACCGCGCGTACTACAGCGTCGAACTGCAGCAGCCCAACGGCTTCAAGCTGGAGCTGGAGGTCGATGCCGTCACCCTGGAAGTGACGCGGCGAAAGGCGGGTGACTGATGCGCATCCTGGTCGCGGAAGACGACGTGGCGCTCGCCGCGCAACTGCGCGCCGCGCTGGAGGCCGCGGGCTTTGCCGTGGACGTGGAGCATGACGGCGAAGCCGCCTCCTTCGCCGGCAGCGCCGAAGCCTACAGCGCCGCCGTGCTGGACCTGGGCCTGCCGCGCAAGGACGGCCTGAGCGTGCTGCACGACTGGCGCGGCGCGGGCCGCAACTGGCCCGTGCTGGTGCTCACGGCCCGCAACCGCTGGAGCGACAAGGTCGCGGGCTTCAACGCCGGAGCGGACGACTACCTCACCAAGCCATTCCTGATGGACGAAGTGGTGCTGCGCCTGCGGGCCATGCTGCGCCGCACGGCCGGGTCGGCCGCCGCCGTGCTGCAGGCGGGGCCGCTCGAATACGACGTGGTGCGGGGCCGCTTCTCGCTGCAGGGCCAGAGCCTGCAGCTCACCGCGCAGGAGCACAAGATCCTGGCCTACTTCATGCACCACCCGGGCAAGCTGCTCACGCGCAGCGACATCGGCGAACACGTGTATGCGCGCGACCTCGACCCGGACTCCAACACCATCGACGTGCTGATCGGCCGCATCCGCCGCAAGCTCGGCGGCGCGCCGCAACTGGTTACCGAACGCGGCCAGGGCTTTCGCCTGCTGCTGCCCGAGGTGCCGGGCTGATGGGCCGGCCAGGCCCGCCAGGCCCGGCGATGGCGCCCGGCGGCATCGACCCGCTGCCTGCACCGGACACGCCGCCCACGCCGGCCCTGCCGGCGCGCGGTCTGTCCGCATGGGCGCTGGCGCTGGCCCAGTGGCCCATGGCCACGCGCATCGCGTTGCTCGCACTGGTCCCCATGCTGCTCCTGGTGGCCTCCGGGGGCTTGTGGCTGCGCGGGCAGATGCACCAGAGCCTGCTGGGGGGCTTCGAGCAGGTGCTGCGCGAGAAGGCCCAGCGCGTGGGCGTGCGGCTGCAGCAGGGGCCCAATGGCGAACTGCGCGAAGCCACCGGGGGGGCGGACGAATTCAGCGCCATCTACGCCGGGTGGTACTGGTGCGCCCAGGCGGGTGGCCAGGTGCTGCGTTCGCGCTCGCTGTGGGACATGGACCGCCTGCCCACCGCCCCCGAGCCTGTGCGGGGCTCGGCCCTGCTGCACCTGGCGACCGGGCCGCTGCAGGAGCCGCTGCTGTCGCTGACGCTGCCGATCCCCCTGGGCCAGCCGCCCACCCCGGTGGCGCTCACGGTCTACGGCCCCGCCGCCCAGTTGCAGACCAGCATGCGCCAGATCGACCACACCCTGGTGGTGGCCGGGCTGGTGCTGATGGTGCTCGCCGGGGGCCTGGCCTGGCTGCAGGTGCGGGTGGGGCTGGCGCCGCTTCGGCGCCTCGAAGCGCTGCTGGCCGCCCTGCGCGCGCCGCAGGGCGACGGGCCCGATGTGGCCGCGCACCTGGCCGCGCCCACGGGGCGCGACCTGCAGCCCCTTCAGAGCGAGCTGGCCGGCCTGCTGGCGCACAACGCGCATGTCGTGGCCCGCGCCCGCGCCCACGCGGTGGACCTCAACCACGCCCTCAAGAAACCCCTGGCCCTGCTCAGTGCCCAGGCCAGCGCGCACCCCCAGGTGCCCAGCGGCGAGGTGCGCCAGCAGGTCGAGGCGATGGCCCAGCTGGTGGACCGCTACCAGGCCCGCACCTTGAGCGATGCGCTGCACGCCCACCCCGGCGCCGCGGGGCAGGCGGTGGACGTGCGCGACTGCCTGTCGCAGGTCGTGCGGATGATGCAACGCCTGCATGCCGCGCAGGAACTGGACTGGGCACTGGACGACCGCACCGCGGGCCGCCTGCTGTGGCGCGGCGAGCAGGCCGACCTGCAGGAGGTGCTGGGCAACCTGCTGGACAACGCAGGCAAGTGGGCCGCCTCGCGGGTGCGGCTGACCCTGTCGCGGCAGGAGGGCGCCGATCGCCCGGGCCTGCGCCTGGACATCGAAGACGATGGCCCCGGCATGACTGCCGAGCAACTGCAGGCTGCCGGGCAGCGCGGCGTGCGGTTCGATGAATCCGTGCAGGGCAGCGGGCTGGGCCTGGCCATCGCGAGCCAGATCGCCCAGGCCTACGGCGGGCAGTTGCAGCTGGACAAAAGCGAGGCCCTTCGGGGCCTGCGCGTGCGGCTGGAGCTGCGGGGGCTGGTGCGGGCAGAGCACCATCCGGCGGGTTGACGCGGCCGCTGCGGTGGCGGTGGCAGGCAGTGCACCGTGCCGCCCTTCAAAGCTCAATGCCGCTGCACCGGCTGCAGCAGCACCACCAGCGCCCCCGCGCCGCCCTCGGCCGGTCGGGCCTGCACGAAGGCCAGCACCTCTTTCTTTTGCACCAGCCAGCTTTGCACGCGGCCTTTCAGCACCGGCGTCTTGCCGGGCGAGCCCAGGCCCTTGCCGTGCACCACGCGCACGCAGCGCAGGCCGGTGCGGTGCGCCAGTCGGATGAACTCGCCCAACGCCTCGCGTGCCTCGTCGGTGCGCAGGCCGTGCAGGTCCAGCTGCCGCTGGATGCTCCAGTGGCCTGCGCGCAGGCGGCGCGTCACCTCGGGGCCGATGCCGCTGCGGCGGTAGCTCATCTGGTCATCCACGTCCAGCAAGGTCGTCACGTCGAACTCGTCGCTGATGGACTCCATCAGCACGCGTTCTTCGTCCAGCTCGCGCTGCACGGGCAGCGGCTCCACCGGCTCGGGCAGGTGCCAGCGCCGGTCGTGCTGCCCGCGCAGGGCCTGCACCGGGCCCACCGCGGTCTCGAACAGCATCAGCTCGGCGCGCGCGCGGCGCGCGGCCTCCAGCCGCTCGCGCTGCAGCCGCGCCTCGCGCTCGGCCGCCTCCGCCAGGGCCTGGCGCAGTGGCTGGAGATCCTGGAAGGACTTCACTTTCATGCGCCGGTTGTACCCGAAGTGCGGCCGCCGCCCTGGCGTGGGCGGCAGTGCCCCGGGATCGCCGCGGGCCATGCCGCACCGGCGCCGGGGCCGGACCCGTTACACCCACCGATCGTTCGGTGCGGTGCGCTCGCCCCCGCTGTCGCCCGTGTTCACCACGCCGCGCTGGCGGTTCTTTGGCGATCAAGGTACCGATGTCACCGCCGCCGGGCCCCGGTACTCCGCCGCGATGAACTGCGTGGCCTGCGCGGGGTTGAAGTTGTCGTCGCTCACGAACACGATCACGCGCCCGCCCCCGGCCAGCGGCGGGCCCCAGGCCATGCCCTCCAGGTTGTCCAGCGGGCCCGCGCCCAGTTGGTCCAGGTCGGCCACCAAGGTTTTGGGCACGGCGGTGTGGTTGTGCGCGCCTTCGGTCCGCAGCGCCTCCAGCGCGAGCGTGTCGCTGCCCGCGCGCGTGTCGATGCGGTACAGCCGCGCGGAAAAACCTGCGCCCGCGCTGTAGCTTCGCTCCAGCACCAGCAGGTGGTGCGGCCCGTCGGCGAGCACCTCGCTCACCCCGTTCAGCTGCGGGCCCCACGGGATGCGCCGGGCGTGCGGCACCGCGTCCGGCACATAGGCGATCTGCCGCAGTGGCCGGCCGCTCGCCACGTCCATCGCCGTGATGCGCAGCGGCCCGCCCGGGGCCTGGGGCGTGGGGCGCGGGCCGTCCTGGATCCACGCGGTTTCCATCGCCAGCCAGGCCGTGCGGCCGTCCGGCGACAGCGCCAGCCCTTCCAGCGTGGCGTTGGCGCGCGGCCCGCGCCGGAAGTCGGGCACACGCCCGAATGCCGCGGGCAAGGGCAGCTCGCGCACCCACGCGCCATCGGCCCGGTGCTCACGCCACTGCGGGCCGAAGCCGCGCGCGAAGTCGCCCTCGCTGGTCCACAGGAACGCCTGCCCGCCCGGCAGCCAGCGCACCGCTTCGGCATCGGGCACGTCCACGTCCGGCGCGGCGTGCCGTGGCGGAGGGTAGGGCGTGCCATTCGCCTGGCGCAGCGGTGCGGTGCCGGTGATCGCGGGGGTCTCCAGGTGCGTGGCCGTGTAGTGCAGCGTGGCGGTGTAGATGCGCGCCGGCTGCAGGGCCGAGCGGTCGTCGCTGATCAGCAGCCAGCGGTCCTGCACCGGGTCGTAGTCGATGCCCGAGATGCCGCCGAAGGTCGTGCCCAGCACCTCGGTGCCGGGGGCGATGGCGGCGGTGCCGATCAGGCGCAGCGCGGCCGGCGCGGCGGTTTCCGGCTCAAGGCCCTGTCGCGCGCCCGTGCAGGCCACCACCAGCACGGCCGATCCCGCGAGGCCGGCAGCCCACCCTGCCCAAGGGCGTTTTCTCGAAGGCGTCAGGCGGGTGTCTGGCATGGCGCGCAGTGTAGGTGCGTCGGGGGCAGGCCCGGCTGCGAGCCCATTCATCGCAGGCACTTGCCGGCAAAAAAGGGCGCCAAAAAACCACCATTTAAAACAGAACATGATGGTACAGTTATGGCCGGTGTCTGGCTTTGGCTGGGCCCCAGCGAGCCTTTTCCTCCATCCCACAACCGACCCATTGGCCATGAACACCTCCCTCAAAACCTTGTCTCTCCTGTCCACCCTGCTGGCCGCCGCCGCGCTGTTGTCCGCGTGCGGCGGGGGCAACGATTCCCTGGACGAACGCGCAGCGTCGCTCACCGTGACCAATGCCTCGGTCAGCGGCCTGGACGGCTCGTATGGCAACGGGAACATCAACGCCAGCGAGGTCACCAAACTCGCCGCCACCGGGACGGCCCCCGAGCTGTGCAGCTTCACCTTCGACGGCGCCGACCGGGTAGGCGGCGACGGCACCGCCTCCGGCACGGTGCGCTACGCCACCAATGCCGACTCGCTCTACCGGCTGGTCCTGAACGTGCGCGGCCGCGAGTTCGCCACTGCCAGCGGCGACGGCGACGACACCGACGTGCACCACAGCCGCGACTACCTCGAGATCGTCAACAAGCGGCTGACGGCCACGGACGGCACGGGTGACACGCTGCGCGTGACCGGGCTGCTCACCCTGCGTGGAAATCGGCCGGTAGGGTGCTGAGCGGATGCAGCGGTCGCTCGCCCGCAGGTGTGTTCCTTGTCTACCTGGAAGCGCCGGGAGTGACGGCCGAGCGGGCCTGCTCCTTGACCCATTCGATGGTCTGGCCTTTGACGCACCACTGAGTGTCGAGCACCCAGTCGTTGGACCACTTGTTGGGGTTGCCCTGCAGGATGTTGCAGGGGTAGTAGCCCAGGCTGGGCATGAAGAAATGCTGGGCGATGCCCGTGATGGGAACCAGCCACATGCCAACGACCGCGCCCAGCATCACGATGATCATGGCGTGTTCGACCGGTTTGACGATGCGTTCGCTCAAGGGAATGGCCCGCATGCCGCCCACGACCAGCACCAGCATGAACATACCCGCACCGAACGGGGCCACCAACGTGCTAGGCGAGATTTGCACCGCGGGCGCAAGGTTGGCGATATCCACGATGGTCGGCACCATGATTTCTGTGGTCATCCAGAGGCAGAGTGCTATCGCTCCTAGAAACGGGAGCGTGCCCCAGAACATTGCTTTTCTGACTTTTTTGAGATTGACCATTTTTAGTTGGGGGTAAGCGTGTCGCTACGACGCTTAACTGCGTTTCTGCGTCGAGCATGAATCGGACCCCAGCGCAATCAATACGACGGCATATTGCTATTAAATTAATAGCAACCGGAGTAAGGCGCTATAGCGGTCGCTACGGAGTGCTGTGAGAAATGGCCGAACTCGCCTGCTTGTTCACCCACTCCAGGCTCTTGCCTTTGACGCACCAAGCGGGATCGCGCACCCAGTCGGTGAACCACATGGTGGGGTGGCCTTCTAGTTCCGAACATATCGAGTAACCGATGCTGGGCATGTAAAAGCGCTGGACTACAGCGGTGACAGGGATTAGCACCATCGCGGCCATACTCAAAAGCACGGTGACCTTGAAGGCGCACTCGAACGGATGGATCGTTCTGTCACTGACGGGAATGGCGCGCATGCTGCCGATCAACGCCGCCAGCATGCTGAAGACAGCGACAAACGGCGTGACTTGCGAAGCAACCGCAATCCGCACTGCTGGAGCGCGTGAAACGATGGCCTCGAGCGTTGGAATGATGCCGTGCGATACCACCCACAAGCAACTCGCGCCGACCCCGATAAAGAGCGGGAGGCCCCATACCAAAGCTTTCCTAACCTTTTTGACTTCAAACATGATCAATCGATTTTTTTGCTTAGTAGCGGAGGCAACCGATCCGGCAAAGCCAGTTCTTCATACCATGGTTAACTGTCTGGCCTATTTCTGATTTCTTCTGTTCGATGGCAGCAGTCAGATCGTCTTGCCATGACTGGACTTTGGTGTCGATGTAATACACGCCTTGGGCCGTCTGTGTCGGAAGCATCTTGAGGCTGGCAACGACGTTGCTTTTGATCTTGTATTCGCTGTCCGCCATATTCAGTACGATGCCACCGGCAACGGCCACCACTGCCATGGTGAACAGCGGAAAAACAGCGACCGTTGTGACAAATGTTCCCACCCCTGCAGCAAGACCGTAGGCGACCAGCCCAGCCAGGCCGCCCTTAACCGCCTCTACGCCAATCCCGCCCACCAGGTCATACATGGTCTTCTCGTCATTGAACATGAAGTCCATCAACTCGATCCCTGTGGACACCACCACGCCCAGCATGAAGCCGCCTTTGGCGATGCCTTGCAGGCTCTTCATTCCCAAGCCCAACTGAAGCATCTTGGGATTCGTCGCCAGGTAGCGCGTGCCCTGCAACGCACTGCTGCGTTTGGCTGAGTACCCTTTGATGATGATGTACGTGCCCGTTGCCGTGGTCTTGATGTAGGTGCCGATGCCTGCCATGCCGATGGCGTTCAGCGTCTTGCCGATAGCCAGAACATCGTTGGCCCCTTGCGCCACCGGCCCGACCCAAGGCTCACCCGCATTCGGGCTGAATTCTTTCTGCCAGTACTGCCCGAACGTGGACTGGGACAGCATCTTGCGCAGGTTGAATTCCAGGGCGGCATTGCGCCTGGCCTTGTCCTGCAAGATGCTCATGTACTGGCCCTGCGTTAGCACCAGGACGTCCACCTGGTTCTTGTCCATGGACTGGGCCAAGGTCTGTCCGTAACCGACGTTGAAGAACGTCGCCGCGAGTTCTGCGCTCATTCAATCCCCCTTTGAGATCGTGTTTTTGTTGGGGGCGAATGCTAATCGGACAATGGTTGATTTTTGATTTTAAAGTAAATTAATTTTTTAACAAATTGTTAATACGTGGGCGATGCTTCGTTGTGAAATGGCTGGAGTCGGGCAAGCAGGCCGCGACTCCGGCAGCGCGTTACAACATCCCGGATTCGGCCATCGAAAGCGCGTTGCCTGGCGCGACGATCACGTGGTCCAGCACGCGCACCTCCACCAGCGCCAGGGCGTCGGTGAGGGTCTTGGTGAGGTTTTCGTCGGCGCGGCTGGGCTTCACGCTGCCGCTGGGGTGGTTGTGGGCCAGCACCACGGCGGCGGCGTGGTGGTGCAGTGCGCGCGTGACGACCTCGCGGGGGTACACGCTGGCATGGGTGAGCGTGCCGCGGAACATTTCGTCCAGGGCGATCATGCGGTTTTGGGCGTCCAGGAACATCACGGCAAAGACTTCGTAGCCTTTTTTTGCCAGGTGCAGCTGCAGGTAGTGCTTCACAGCCGTGGGGGACTCGAACGCCTCGCGCTCGCTCAGTTGTTCCGCGAGCGCACGCCTTGCCAGCTCCAATACGGCCACCAGTTCGGCCCGTTTGGCAGGGCCGAGGCCCTTGATGCGCCGCAGGTCATCGGCGCTGGTGTGCAGCAACCCGCTGATGCCGCTGAAGCCTCCGGTGGGTTTGCCCGTTGCTGAATCCACGGTGGTGGGGGCCAGCAGTTCGCACGCCATCTCCATCACCCCTTTGCCGGCGATGCCCGTGCGCAGGATGATCGCCAGCAGTTCCGCATCCGACAGCGCGGCGGGGCCCCGCTGCAGCAGCCGTTCACGGGGCCGGGCGTCGGCAGGCATGGTTTTCATGAGCATGGTGCGGCAGGTCCGTTGGGGCGGCGGCATGGCCGCGCGCGGGGCAGGGAATGGGCGGGTTTCTACAATGGCGGCCAGTTTATCGGGACTCTCATGACCACCCTCGCCCCCACCTCCCTCGTTGCCGCTCCCGCCGCCGCTCCCACCGTGCAGGCCGGTTCCTTCCTGACCCTGCACTACCGTCTGGCCGGCCCGGCGGGCGACGTGATCAACACCTTCGGCGACAAGCCGGCCACCCTGTCGCTGGGCGCGGGCGAGCTGTCCCCCGCCATGGAGCAGTGCCTGATCGGCCTGCCCGAGGGCACCCGCACCACGTTCACCCTGCCCGCGGGCGAGGCCTTCGGCGACCGCAACCCCGACATGCAGCAGTGGGTGGCGCGCAAGCTGCTGGCCGAGCTGGGCGACCCCGACGAGCGCTACACGGTGGGCGACGTGGTGCAGTTCCCCACGCCGGACGGTCTGGGCAGCTACGCGGGCGTGGTGCTGGCGGTGCGCGAGGACGGCGCGGTGCGCTTCGACTTCAACCACCCGCTGGCGGGGCAGCCGGTCACCTTCGAGGTGCAGCTCATCGGGGTGCTCTGACGCCATGCAAAAACCCCAGGAAATCGTTCTGGCCGAGCCGCGCGGCTTTTGCGCGGGTGTGGATCGCGCGATCGAGATCGTCGAGCGCGCGCTGCAGAAGTTCGGCGCGCCCATCTACGTGCGCCACGAGATCGTGCACAACACCTACGTGGTGAACGACCTCAAGGCCAAGGGCGCGATCTTCATCGAGGACCTGGCCGATGTGCCGCCGGGCTCCACGCTGGTGTTCTCGGCCCACGGCGTGAGCAAGGCGGTGCAGACCGAGGCGGCCGAGCGCGGCTTCAGCGTGTTCGATGCGACCTGCCCGCTGGTGACCAAGGTGCACGTGGAGGTCGCCAAGCTGGCCAAGGAGGGCTACGAGTTCATCATGATCGGCCACAAGGGCCATCCCGAGGTGGAGGGCACCATGGGCCAGCTGGACCATGGCATCCACCTGGTGGAGGACGTGCAGGACGTGGCCCGCGTGCAGCCCGGGCAGACGGCCAAGCTGGCGGTGGTGACGCAGACCACGCTGTCGGTGGACGACGCGGCTGAGATCAGCGCGGCGGTGCGCGCGCGGTTTCCGAGCGTGCGCGAGCCCAAGCAGCAGGACATCTGCTACGCCACGCAGAACCGGCAGGACGCGATCAAGGTGCTGAGCCCGCAGGTGGACCTGGTGATCGTGGTGGGCAGCCCCACCAGCTCCAACAGCAACCGGCTGCGCGAGCTGGCGGCGCGCCTGGGCACGCGGGCCTACATGGTGGACAGCGCCGAGGAACTGCGCGCCGAATGGTTCGAGGGCGTGGCCCGCGTGGGGCTCACGGCCGGGGCCTCGGCGCCCGAGATCCTGGTGCGCCAGGTGATCGACCGCATCAAGGCGCTGGGCGCCGTGTCGGTGCGCAAGATGGACGGCATCGAGGAGACGGTGAAATTCCCGCTGCCCAAGGGCCTGCGCATCGATGCGGCCACGGGGCTGGCGATCACCGAGCGCACGCCGGAGACGGGCCCCGCAGGGCATTGAAATCGTTTGGATGCCAATTTGCTATTAATTTAATAGCTATATGCCCTAGTACTTATTGTGCTGGAGGCCATTTCGATGCATGGTCTCTGGCGCCTGCCGCGGGCCCTGTCCCGGCAGGGACAGGGCGCAAATACCACGCTGGCGCCCCAATGTCCCTACGCGGGCGGCCCTTATGACCCCACGGCGGGTGTGACTTCTTACAATTTGCGGTTGATTCACTCTGAGGGAACCCATCCGTTCCCTGTCTATGGAAATAGCAATACTGTTCGCCCTCATCCTGCTCAATGGCCTGTTCGCCATGTCGGAACTGGCGCTGGTCACGGCGCGCAAGACCCGGCTCCAGAAGCTGATCGATGAGGGCGATAGCGGCGCGGTCGCTGCCGTCAAGCTGGGCGAAGACCCGACCCGATTCCTCTCCACCATCCAGATCGGCATCACCTCCATCGGTGTGCTGAACGGTATCGTCGGCGAAGCCGCGCTGGCCCAGCCGCTGGGCGAATGGCTGCGCACGCTGGGGCTGGAGGCCAAATACGCCAGCTACTTGGCCACCGGCCTGGTGGTGATGCTCATCACCTACTTCTCCATCGTCGTGGGCGAACTGGTGCCCAAGCGCCTGGGCCAGAGCCATCCGGAAGTCATCGCCCGCCTGGTGGCCCGCCCGATCAACTGGCTGGCCATCGCCACCAAGCCGTTCGTGAAGCTGCTGTCCATGTCCACGCAGGGCCTGCTGCGCCTGCTGGGCGTGAAGGAGAACAACGCCAGCGCGGTGACCGAGGCCGAGATCCACGCGGTGCTGGCCGAAGGCACGAGCGCCGGCGTGATCGAGTCGCACGAGCACCAGATGGTGCGCAACGTGTTCCGCCTGGACGACCGCCAGATCGGCTCGCTGATGGTGCCGCGCGCCGATGTGGCGGTGCTGGACGTCGAGGACTCGTTCGAAGAGAACCTCAAATGCATCGAAGAGTCGGACCACGCGCGCTTTCCCGTGGTGCGGGGCGGCATGGAGAACGTGCTGGGCGTGCTGAACGCCCGCCAGTGGCTGTCACGCTCGCTGCGCGAGCAGGCGCGCGACCTGGCCACGCAGCCGCTGCAGACGGCGCTGTACGTGCCCGAGACGATCACCGGCATGGAGCTGCTGGACAACTTCCGCCAGTCCGACCTGCACATGGCGTTCGTGATCGACGAATACGGCGAAGTGCAGGGCATCGTCACGCTGCAGGATTTGATCGAGGCCATCACGGGCGAATTCCACGCCCGCGACCCCGAAACCTCGTGGGCAGTGCAGCGCGAGGACGGCAGCTGGCTGCTGGACGGCCACATCCCCGTGCCCGAACTCAAGGACCGCCTGAACCTGGACGCCGTGCCCGAGGAAGACCGCGGCCGCTACCACACGCTCAGCGGCATGGTGATGCTGCTGACCGGCAAGCTGCCCCGCGTGACCGACACGGTGCAGTGGGAGGGCTGGCAGTTCGAGGTGGTGGACATGGACGGCAAGACCATCGACAAGGTGCTGGCGAGCCCGCTGCCCTCGGTGGAGATCGCCGAGCCCGAGGCGATTTCAGCCGAGTGATCCGCTGAGTGGGTCGCCCTGTGAGGGCGCGGCCCGTGGCGCCAGCTGCGGGCTGACTCGATCCATCAAGAACCCGCGCGGCTGCAAGGCCCCGCGGGTTTTTTCATGCGCGGTGGCGGTGCTGCGCCGTGGCAGCGGTGCCGCGGCCGCTTCAGCTCCAGAGGTCCAGGGGCGGGTCGGCCGCGACGGCGCGAAGGATGTCGGTGCGCGAGATGAAGCCGGTCATGGTGCCGGCCTCGTCGGTCACCGGCAGGCCGGGCAGGCCGGTGTCGAGCAGCACGCCCGCCACGCGGCGCAGTTCGGTGTCGGCAGCCACGGTGGGCACCGGGCTCACCATGATCTCGGAGACGGGCCGGCGCGCCAGGTCGATGGCCGCCTTCACGCTGCCGGGCTCGGGCAGCAGATCGAGCGGCGCCATGTCGGCGCGCAGCAGCAGCCCGACCACGTGGCCCGCGGCGTCGACCACGGGCGCCTGGGCGATGCGGTGCTCCGCCAGCGTGGCCCAGGCGTCGTTCACGCGGATGTCGGGTGGCACGGTGAGGGCGCCCACGGTCATCACGTCCTGCACGCGCGACAGCGGCTGGCGTGGCACCTGTGGGCCCTGCTCGGTCTGCGCGTAGGCGCTCACGGCCTCCTGCGCGCGCAGGTTCACCGGGCCGGGGTCGGGGGCCGGCGCGGGAACGGGTGGGAACGGATCCGCCTCGGGGTCGGCGGAGCGGGTGCGCAGTGCCTGGGGCCGCTGCACCCGCCGCACGGGCGCCACCTGCGCCAGTTGCTCCGGCCCGCCGCGGTACATCTGGCCCGAAGGCCCGAACACATAGAACATCGCCATCTCCTGCCATGCCGCTGCACCGGCGTGCACACCGCCGTGCACGCCGCGATCGGCGGTCCATGGTATCGGCAGATGCTGGGGCCGCAGAAAGCCGGGGCATGGCGGGGGAGGGCGACGGGCTTCGATGGCCTCACGTGGCGGGTGCGTGGCGGGTGCCTGGTGCGCTGCATACACTCGACGGTTTCGTGTGCCGCAAGCCCGTTGCCCGTCGTTCTTCGTGCGGGGCCGTGCGGGCACGGTCTTTCTTTTCGATTCGCCAAAGGCCCCCCATGATCGATCGCTCTGCCATCTCCACTGCACACCAGCGCCTGGCCGCGCAGGCCGGCTTTCTTCGTACCACCCCGCTGCTGCAGTTGAGCGGCAGCGCGCTGGGCGTGGACTGTGCGCAGGTGTGGCTCAAGCTGGAGCATCTGCAGGTGGGCGGCAGCTTCAAGGCCCGAGGCATGCTGTACCGCATGCTGGCCAACCCCGTGCCCGAGAGCGGCGTGATCATCGCCTCGGGTGGCAATGCGGGCATTGCCACGGCGGCCGCGGCGCGCGCGCTGGGCGTGCGCTGCGAGGTGTTCGTGCCCGAGATCTCGCCGGAGGCCAAGCGCGCCCGTCTGCGGGCCCTGGGCGCCGAAGTGGTCGTGACCGGCGCTGCGTATTCCGAAGCGCTGCAGGCCTGCCTGGCGCGCCAGCAGGCCACCGGCGCGCTGCTCAACCATGCGTACGACCAGCCCGAAGTCGTGGCCGGTGCCGGCACGCTGGCGCTGGAGATGGAAAGCCAGGCGGGCGGCCGATTGCCCGACAGCGTGCTGGTGAGCGTGGGTGGCGGTGGGCTGATCGCCGGCGTGGCCGCGTGGTGCGACAGCCGTGCGCACGTGGTGGCGCTGGAGCCCGAGCGCGCGCCCACGCTGCACAGCGCCCGCGCGGCAGGTCGGCCGGTGGATGTGGAGGTGGGTGGCGTGGCCGCCGATTCATTGGGCGCCCGCCGCATCGGCGATATCGCCTGGGAGGTCTCGCAGCGCCACGTGCATGCCGCGCTGCTGCTGCCCGACGAGGCCATCCGCAGCGCGCAGCAATGGCTGTGGCGGGAGCTGAAGCTTGCGGTCGAGCCGGCGGCGGCGCTGGGCCTGGCCGCGCTGCAAAGCGGCGCCTACCGCCCGCGCGCCGACGAGACGGTCGGCCTGATCCTGTGCGGGGCCAATTTCGACCCCGCCACGCTGGCCTGAGCGGCGCCGTGCTGGGGCGCGCCTTGGCCTTCAGGCGGGCGGCTGCGCCCCGTCGCAGTTGACCATCCAGCCCACGCCGAACTTGTCCACCAGCGTGCCGAAGTGCGCGCCCCAGAACGTGACGGTGAAGGGCATGCCCACGTGCCCGCCCACGGCCAGGCTGTGGAATATGCGCTCGCCTCGTTCGGCGCTGCCGGGGCAGTTGACCGACATCGAAAAGCCCGCGTGGCCCGCGAACGGCTGGCCCGGCATGCGGTCGCTGGCCATGAACCGGTGGCCGCCGGGGGCCTCCAGGGTGGCATGCATGATCTTGTTGCGCCAGTGCGCGGGGAGTTGCTTTTCCAGCGGCGAGCCCTCGTAGCGGTGCACGGCGGTGAGTCGCCCTTCCAGGCACTGGGCGTAGAAATCCAGCGCTTGCTCGCAGTTGCCGTCGAAGAAAAGGTACGGTTCGATGTGCATGGAGTCCTCCCTGGGGCAGTGCGGTCCATCCTAAAACGGAAACTGCGGCGCGCCAACCCGGTAAGACGCCCTACTAAAATCGCGGCCTATGCTAGACATCCTCCTTCTTCGAAAAGACCTCGACTCCGCCATCGCCCGGCTGGAGACCCGCAAAAAACCCCAGGCCTTCCTGGATGTCGAGGCCTTTCAGTCCCTGGAGTCCGAGCGCAAGACCTTGCAGACCCGCACCGAGGAACTGCAGGCGCGCCGCAACACGCTGTCCAAGCAGATCGGCCAGCTCAAGGCCAAGGGCGAGAACGCCGATGCGGTCATGGCCGAAGTGGGCTCGCTCAAGTCGGAACTCGAAACCTCGGCTGCCCGGCTGGAGCAGTTGCAGGGTGAACTGCACGCGCTGCTGCTGGCCGTGCCCAACCTGCCGCACGAGAGCGTGCCCGTGGGCGCGGACGAAGCCGGCAACGTCGAGGTGCGCCGCTGGGGCACGCCGCGCGTCTTCGACTTCGCGGCCAAGGACCACGTGGACGTGGGCACGCCGCTGGGGCTGGACTTCGACATGGGCGTCAAGCTGTCCGGCTCGCGCTTCACCGTGATGAAGGGCCCCATCGCCCGCCTGCACCGTGCGCTGTCGCAGTTCATGCTCGACGTGCAGACCCAGGAGCACGGCTACACCGAGTGCTATGTGCCCTATGCCGTCAATGCCGATTCGCTGCGCGGCACCGGGCAGTTGCCGAAATTCGAGGGCGACCTCTTCGCGGCCAAGAAGGGCGGCCAGGACGGCGAGCCCGTGCCCGACCATGCGGCGCTGTACCTCATTCCCACCAGCGAAGTGCCGCTGACCAACTTCGTGCGCGACGTGGTCGTGCCCGAGTCGGACCTGCCCATTCGGCTCACGGCGCACACGCCATGTTTTCGCTCCGAGGCCGGTAGCTACGGCCGCGACACGCGCGGCATGATCCGCCAGCACCAGTTCGACAAGGTCGAAATGGTGCAGATCGTGCACCCCGACAAGAGCTACGAAGCCCTGGAGGCCATGACGGGCCACGCCGAAGCCGTGCTGCAGAAGCTGGGGCTGCCTTACCGCGTGATGAGCCTGTGCACGGGCGACATGGGCTTCAGCGCCGCCAAGACCTACGACCTGGAAGTGTGGCTGCCCGCTCAGAACACCTACCGCGAGATCAGCTCGGTGAGCAACTGCGAGGCGTTTCAGTCCCGCCGCCTGCAAGCCCGCTTCAAGAACGCGCAAGGCAAGAACGAGCTGCTGCACACGCTCAATGGCTCGGGTCTGGCCGTGGGCCGAACCCTGGTGGCGGTGCTGGAGAACTACCAGCAGGCCGATGGCAGCGTGGAGATTCCGCAAGCGTTGCGCCCCTACCTGGGCGGGCTCGCTTTCCTGGCCGCATAGGCCGCGGGCCCGGGCCGCGCAGAATGGCTTTTTTTACGATGTATAGGTAATCAGGCCATGAAGCTCAATGTCGGCTGCGGTCGCAATACCCTCGCAGGGTGGCTGAACCTGGACAGCCAGGCGTTGCCCGGCGTTGACATCGTCGCGGACCTGGACGCCTGTGCGGCCACGCCCTTGCCGCTGGCGGACGGGAGCGTGGAAGAGTTTCTGCTGTCGCATGTCCTGGAGCACATCCCGAAGGTGCTGCCCATGATGCAGGAGTTGCACCGCGTGGCCCGGCACGACGCGCGCATGGTCATCCGCGTGCCCCATGGCGCCAGCGACGATGCCTTCGAAGACCCGACCCACGTGCGCCAGCTGTTCCACGGGTCCTTCGGGTATTTCTCCCAGCCCTACTACTGGCGCGCCGATTACGGATACCGCGGCGACTGGATCACCGACCGCGTCGAGCTGACCGTGGCGCAGCGGCTCCGCGGATTGACCCATGAGCAGATCTGGGAATGCATCCAGAGCCAGCGCAATGTGGTGGTCGAGATGGTGGCCCATCTGCGCGCGGTGAAGCCGGCTCGCATGCCGTTGCGCGACTTGCAGAACGTGCCGCAGATCGTCCTGGTCTGAAGCACTATCGGACTGGGTGTTTCAGGGGTTTTCCCGCTCCGATCGTGCAGCAGCAGCCCATTGCTGGTGTACTTGCGATCCGCCGGCGTTCTGCCGGCCCTCTTTTCAAGGATCGACCCGCGATGACCTCTTTCATGTACAGCGCCAGCGTGCCCGTTTTCAAGCAGATGCTTGGCTCGCTGGGGGATGTAGTCTCCAAGACCGAAGCCCACGCGACCGCACGCAAGATCGACCCGGACGCTTTGCTGCAGGCCCGGCTGTTTCCCGACATGTTTCCGCTGGCGCGGCAGGTGCTGGTCGCGTGCGACTTCGCCAAGGGCATTGCCGCAAGGCTCGCCGGCGTGGACGTGCCATCGCTGCCCGATGCAGAACGGCCGGTTTTCGCTGACCTGCGCACCCGGATCGACACCGTGCTGGCGTTCATCGAAGGCCTGCCCACCGAGGCTTTCGACGAGGCCGCGGCCCGCCAGATCATCCTGCAGCCCGGCACGCCCCGCGAAAAGCAGTTTGCCGGCGAGCACTACCTGCTGCACTACGGCCTGCCGCAGTTTTTCTTCCACGTGAATGCCACGTACGCGATTGCACGGCACAACGGGGTGGAACTGGGCAAACGCGATTACATGGGGAAGTATTAAGAAAACGCCGTCGGCAATCGACGGGGCGCTGGCTTTCAGGCCTTGAACGTCACCCAGGGCTTGAGTCGTACGGCCGCCCGTACCAGCCCTGCAGACTCCTGGGCGTCAATCACCGGTCCGATGGGCTTGTAGGCCTGCGGTGCTTCCTCGATGCGGCGTTCCTCGCGCAGGGTCACGCACTGCCAGCTTTGCTCGCCAGCGCCAGCGATATCTGGGCGCATCGCCCGCATGGCCTGGCGCCGCATGCTTCGCCCGGCGCCATGGCTGCACGACCAGAGCCAGTCTTCAGAACCGAGGCCCGTCACCAGATACGAGGCATCACCCATGGATCCTGGAATCAGCGCGAAGTCGCCGTTGTTCGCTGGTGTGGCTCCTTTGCGGTGGATGTTCATTCCGTTCTCTTGCAGGACCACGTTGTGCGGCACGTCCACCACCAGGCGGGAGCTGGATGCACCGATGATTTGCTCCAGGTCCTTGCGGACCAGCTCGGCCAGCACGACGCGATTGGCCCAGGCATATCGGGCTGCAACTCCCATGGCCTGCAGGTATTCGTCCGCCAGGAGCCCTGACAGCCCATACAAGCCGCTGGCAGGATGCTTTGTGCCGCGTGGCCACTCTGTCCTGGCACGGTCCATCCAAGCCTGTCCCACATAGAAGCCGAGGTCTCGTGAGCCACTGTGGATCATCACCACCACGTCACCGACGCGCAGCCCGGCACGGTAGGCGGCGTGCCTGTCCAAGACTTCTTCGACCACCTGCAATTCGATGAAATGGTTGCCTGAACCCACGGTGCCCAGACAGGGGTCGCGGAACACGGCATGCCGTTCCTGCAAATACGCATCGGGTGCATAGCGTGAACTGCCACCGAAGCTCGCCAGGCCAATGCATTGATCGAGCTCGGCGTGCAAGCGATCCATGTCGGTCCGGGCCCAGATCCCGTCGCTGCCCAGCTGATCGATAAACGCCTGTGGCCCGTCATCAAAGAGCGCGCGGAACGCGCGGGTGTTCACCGGCACATCGCGGCCATTGTTCAGCAGGCTGGCCGTTAGTAGGCCGACTAGTCGATCCTTGTGCGGGGCCAACTGGTCCAGTCGGGCGCCAGTGGTCAGCAGACGAACGCTGCAGTTGATATCCGTGCCGATGGCAGCGGGAATGACGAAGTCCACCGGCGTGGCCACGACGCTGCCGACAGGCGCAACCGTACCCGGGTGGAAGTCCGGCGTGGCACAACAGGCCCGGCAGATGGCGCCGTGCCCGTCGGGCCGCTGCACGGCTGCAAATGCCAGGAGTTGGCGAACAGCCTTGTCCTCCAGGGGAAGGCTTTCGGGCAGAAGAATGTGGGCTTCGGCCTGATCATCGCGCACATGGTAAATGCCGTCGCGATATTCCAGCGCAATGCCAGTGCGCGCAAAGGCGCGCTGAAGTCGTTGGTAGGTGCTCATGGCTGCAAATCCTGCGAGGCCTTGGTGGCGCTCGCCGCGTCTGAGCGGTGCCTTGAAAGGCGACCTGGCTCGAGACGATGAAAGACATCCGGGGATCGGAACCCCGGGAAATGCCCTTCTTGCAGCAGCAGAGTCAAGAAAGAGAAGGCGCGAAGTATAGAGCTGTCCAAACATCGGGGGTGCGCGCGTGTTGCACTTGCTTAAATTCACGGCAAGCAGCAGAAGCTGCACGAATTGAATGACGCGCGCGTTTAATGGCAAAAAATCCTGATATGATCGTTGGCTTCGACACACAGGAGAGGTGGCAGAGTGGTCGAATGTACCTGACTCGAAATCAGGCGTAGTGGCAACACTACCGTGGGTTCGAATCCCACCCTCTCCGCCAAGACAGAAAAAAGCACCCCTAACAAGGTGCTTTTTTTTCGTCCTTTCGGCGCTGTTGACCCTGAAAAATCAACGTGTTACGCTCTGTGATATGGGTTTATGTACAGTAACGCGGCAATGAGCATTCAGTGCGTCATCACGGGCAATCCAAATTTTTATGGCCTAACTGTTGGCCTATAGAAACAAATGCCCAAGCGAATTCTTGAAAAAACGGCGCTGGAGGTCTCCCGCCTTCGCATCGAGGGAGCGCATGCGGTCGGCGGCGTTCCTGGCCTCTACTTGCAGATCCTCGGCGGCTCCCGCGTGTGGGTGTTTCGGTACGTGCACATGCGACAGCGGCGCCGGATGGGCCTCGGCAGCTATCCAGCCGTGAGCCTGTCCGCTGCGCGCGAGGCCGCACGCGCGGCCCTGGGCCTGCGGGATGCGGGCACCGACCCGGTGAAGTCCCGGCAAGACGCGCGCGAGGCCGCGCGCCAGGCAGCCGCCCAGCGGTTGGCGTTCGACACTGCGGCCGAAACCTTCATTCGTGAGCACGAAAGCGTATGGCGCAGCCTCAAGCATGCGCAGCAGTGGCGCAACACCTTGGCCACCTACGTGTCACCGAAATTCGGTGCTGTCTCCGTGTCGGAGGTTGAGCAGGCGCACGTGCTGCGCGTGCTGGCGCCGATCTGGAAGACCAAAACCGAAACCGCCACGCGGTTGCGCGGCCGAATCGAGCAGATTCTCGACTGGGCCACGGCCCACGGCCACCGCACCGGCCCCAACCCTGCGCGCTGGCGCGGGCAGCTGGAGCACATCCTTCCTGACCCGAACAAGGTGGCACCTGTCAAACACCATCCGGCGGTGCCCTTCGGCACGCTGCCCGGCGTTTATCAGCAGATCGCGGGGGTTCAAGGGCAGAGCGCCCGCGCGTTGTGTTTTTTGATCCTCACCGCCGCCCGCTCTGGCGAAGTGCGGGGCATGGTGTGGGATGAGGTCGATTTAGACGCCAGCCTGTGGGTGATTCCGGCTGATCGCATGAAGGCCAAGAAGGAGCACCGCATTCCGCTGTCTGTTCAGGCGGTTTCGCTGCTGCGCGCCCAGGCCCGCATTGAGCACGTTGACTACGTATTCCCGTCCAACCGCAAAGGCCCACTGTCCGACATGGCCCTGACTGCATTGATGCGCCGGCACGAGCTGGGCGCGGTGCCCCATGGTTTCCGGTCCACTTTTAGGGACTGGGCTGGCGAAATGACGACGCACCCGCGTGATGCAGTTGAACTGTGCTTGGCGCATACCATCGACACGAAAACCGAAGCCGCTTACCGGCGAGGCGATATGCTGGAAAAGCGCGCTGCCATCATGCAGCAATGGTCTGATTTCACTCACGGGAAGGCATAGGTATGTCACGCATTGTTGAAGCAGAATTCCACAGCTACGCTCTAAGCGAGGATGCAATACTTAGTGACTCGTTAGTTCTTTCGGGCGAGCTAACTACCGTCGAATCCCTACTTCTTCAGGCGGTGGTTACTCACCACGACAAGGTGTTAGATGGAAACGTTGTGTTGACGCTAGAACCGGCTTGGCTAGCGATCCAAGCAGCGCTTGCGAAGGACCCTGATTTGCTGCGTTCTCTCACCCCCCGACAATGGGAAGAACTCGTCGCTGCCTCGTATGACAAAGCCGGTTACGACGAGGTGATATTGACGCCGCGTAGTGCCGACCTCGGGCGAGACGTCATCGCGATTAAGAAGGGCTGGGGTTCTGTTCGGATCATTGATCAGGTTAAAGCGCTTTCCCCTGACCGACATGTAACTGCGAACGATGTACGCGCACTTATTGGAGTCATGTGTTCAGATCACCAAGCCACCAAGGGAGTGGTTACCACTACGGCCAGCTTTGCGCCACGAATCGCCGAAGACCCAATGATTGCACCTCACATGCCCTATCGCCTCGAACTGGTGGACGGTGCAACTCTTTTTGATCGTCTCAAGAGTCTGAAATAGAGCTGTCCCATGCGCTTGGGCACCCCTGCAACCATTCCGCCACCTCAGAAATTAGCCAGAACAGCTTCGCGCCCATCTTGCGCGGCCGGGGGAAGCCGCGCTGCTCGATCAAGGCGCGCAAGGTGTTCTCAACGATGCCCAGTTCCTCCAGCAATTGGACCTTGCTGAAAATCAATTTCTGCATCACATCGCCCCGCCGGCCCCAGCGCCTGCATGCTCGCCGCTACCGTCTTTGTAGTGCTCGGGCATTTCCAGCGGCGCGACGGCATCCGCCCGGATGCGGCCGGCCCTGATGTCGTTGGCCAGGTCGCGCGCACCGGGTAGCACCATCATGGCCAGCACGGTGTCTTCCAGCATGACCTCTGCGGAGACTTCCAGCGCCAGGTGCAGGTGCGCGGCCCAGGGCGCGCTCCACCGGCAGCCGTCGCACGCCATGCGCACCACTTCTTCAAGCGCCTGGTGCAAGCCGGCCCGGTTGTCGCCCAGCACCTCGACCACCGCCGCCACCTCGGCGCCGATGCCAATCATGAAAGCCAAGGTGGCCAGCAGCTCGCGCTGCTCGGTCTGGTGGCCCACCTTCAGGCACTGGTGGCCGATGGCCGCCATCTCGGCATGCAGCGCCAGCAGCTCGCGCTTGGCGATGGCTCGCGCCACCGGGCTGCGCAAGGCCCTTTCCACCTTGGCCCGTGCTTGATCTGTCGTTTTTTTCTTCATTGCCTGTCCTATTCACAGAGCCCGTATGCAGAGCTGCACGCGGTGGGTTCATCCAGCACTGCCAGCAGATCGAATTGCCGGCCGCCGCGTGTGGTGTTCGCCCACTCGATGCGGGTCCATATGTTCAGATCGGCGAACACCTGCCGGCGGTCCCGCCCGTCATGGGCATCCGCCACGAAGGTGGAAAAGCCGCGCTTCGAGCACTTACCTACGATGTGCTCCCATTCGGATATGCGGGCAGGGTGGGCAGGGAACCGGCTGGCGATCTGCCGCAGCTCTGGCTTGTTCACGTTGATGCACGGCATGCATCCAACGCGCGTCATCCCCTGGCGATAGAGCGGGTTCGGTTCGATCCCGCGCGCCGCCGCGTAGGCGAAAACCTGCTCTGCGGTCCATGCCGCAATGGGCCGCATGATCCATAGGCCACGACCCACGCGCTCCACCTTCTTGACGTTGCGCCGGTTCAAGGATTCGTCACGTCGCACGCCCTGCCAGCTGATGACACGGTGGCCGGCCTCCATCAGTTCCAGCTGATAGCCGACCGCAATATTGCGCTTCAATTCTTCGGTGCAAAACTGGGCCTTGCGCGACGGGAAGCGCCCCTTCCACATGCACAGATCGAGGAACGGATTCCCGCTCGGGTACATCACCGACAGCGCGCGGCGCTTGGCCTTGTTGGTCCACCGCACGCGGCGGCCACCATCCCACCCCCACGCCTGGCGCGGAGCGTGTTCGCCCGTTGGCAGGCCGTCTTCCCCCAGCACCGGGAACATGCGCACGGCGCCGGCCTTGTCGCGCAGGTACACCGGATTGCCCGCGCGATCCGTCTTCGGCACCTTGCGGTATTCGCGGCGCGTGCGCACATCGCGTGCGATGAAAACGCGCTTGGCGGCGAGCTGCTCGGTGAAGTCCGCGCGCAGCCGGCGAATCTTGATGCGCAGCGCCTTTTCGAGGTAGTCCAGATAGGCGTAGGTGTCTTCGTGTTCGTTGCCCGTGTCGCAGAAGATCGGCACCACCGACCCAGCCGGGCACCTTTCGAGCGCGATCAGCAGCGTTGCCAGCGAGTCCTTTCCACCTGAAACGGAAATGACGTGCACCACCTTCGGCAGGACCGCCACCGCCACCGCCACGTCGATGGCGAACACCTCGACGGGTTCGGGGCCGAAGTGCGGGTGCGTGATCGTGGTTTCCCGGTAGCCGCGCCACTCGCGCACGATGCGGCGATCTGCATCGCCGGCCGCCGGGTATCCCTTGGTAAGCACGACGCGCCCGAAGGTTCGGCCCTCCAGTCGGCGGCGCCAGTAAGGCGTGCGCTCGCGGAATTCCTCCACCTTCTGGCCGTCGCGGATGGCATCGAAGTACGCCGCCTTGAGCGGCAAGACCAGATCAGCCATTGCAGCTTTCGGGCTGCTTGTAAACGACCTCGAAATCTGAGCCGGCACGCGGCATCTGCTCGTGGCGCTCCACCAGCTCGGCGCCGTTGCGAACCTCTCCTGTTTCCACCAAATAGACGCACTGCACGGCTGGTGCTGCGCCGCCCGTTACCGGGGCCTCGATCGCCATTTTTTGGATAGCGACCACCGCGTCAGCGAGCGTGACAAGTGCGGTGTCATGGTACGGCTGGCGGCTGAGCGTCACGCTCCACACCTCGCCCTCCTCGGTGCCCACGTTCGCCCAGGCTGCAACCGGAACACCTTCGGGCCAGTAGTCCGCCGCACCCTCCGAATACAGCACCTGCAGGCCCAGGCCGGCAGCCAGCGCTTGCTCAATACGCGCGCCGCGCGAGCGCTCCCAGCCGGGCAGAAGGAACACCGCGTCACAGGTGACCAGCCGCGGAATGTCGGCGCGCATGCAGTCCAGCCATTGCGCCGTGGGGTCGGCGTTGATTTCGGCCGGATTTTCGACGTGGTGCCCCTCGGCGCGCAGCGCTGCCGCGGCAGCGTGGAAGGCGGGAAAGTTCAGTTCGGGATAGCCCGTCATCGGGCCTGCAACGTAGATGCGCTTCATGCTTCTTTTCTTTCAAGCGGCAGCACGCCGCACAAGTTCGACAAGTGCCGCTGCAGCCTGCAGCGGTACGACTCCATTTCCGACCTGGCGCAGCTGGTGAGCGCGGGATTCGTCCACCAGATAGGCCATCCCATCAACCAGCATCCGAACGCCGGGTTCAACCGCCGGGGCAAGGTCCGGGCGGTGGGCGACAAAGCCCGCCCATCGAGGGTCGATAGGACCGGGCGCAAAAAGTGGTGTTCCACGAAGTTCGGAAGCTGTTCGCCACCCGTGTGGGAGCGGCTGGCCTGGCTGGCTTCGCTGTTCGGCGTTCGGTAGTCGCGACTGGCTGGCGTTGGCCATTGCTGGGTTGCCCTGTGAAGCGTCAGCATTTGGGCATTGGTCGATCCGCTCTGTTCTGCGTCCTGCGCCATTGGCGTGGGCCACTGGGCAGCATCCCTGCTCAGGTTGCCGGCCTGGGTTGACTTCACATCCGGGCTCGGCCGGCGCCCATCGTGAGCCGTGGGCGTGGGCCAGTTCTGCGCCTGCCCCGTCAGCGTCAGACGCTCCAGGCCCGGCATCCCTCGATCGCGCGTGTATTCGTTGCCCTGGCTGTTCGAAACGCTGGGCGTCATCCAGAAGCTGGGTTTCTCCGAAAACTCCACTGCGGCCACCGTCAAGGGCATTCCCGCCCCGTTGCCGTTCCCGTGCTTGGCCTTCAGCTTCGCGGCCCTGGCGTGCCACGTCGCCGGGGTCTCTCTGTCGTTCGGCACCGACGCGGCCGGCGTCGGCCACGCGCCACGCGAGGCAGAACCACCGTGCGCGTCCGTGGCTGGCGCCCACATCGGACGCGGAAAGAGTGATCCATTCCGCGTTCCACCCGCGGTCGGCCAGTTCTCCCACGACTCGGGCGGCGGCGCGTTCTTCGAGCGTTCCTTCGGCTTCGTCCACAGCGGTGGCGGTGGCAGTAGCGATGGCGCTGACGTTCTCCAAAAAGAGGAACCACGCGTTGCAATCGTCAGCGAGGTCCAGGATGTTGAAGAACAAGCCGGAACGCTTGCCATCAAGCCCAGCACGCCGGCCTGCAATGCTGATGTCCTGGCATGGGAAGCCGGCAATGAGGCCATCCACGCGTCCACGCCACGCTGGGCCGTCGAAGGTGAGCAAGTCAGACCAGACAGGCGCCGGATCAAGGGCTCCCGCTTCCATAAGCCGGGCAAGCTGCGCGGCTGCAGGTGCTTCCCGCTCCACGTAGCAAACGGTGCGGTGCTCGACGCCCAGTAGCTCGAATCCGGCTCGGGCGCCTTCTCCAAGCATGCCGACGCCGGCGCATAGTTCGATGGAATGTAGAGCCACATCAGAGGCCCTCACCGCGCACCACGCGCTTTCCGGCAATCAGGCTGGGGTGCCTGTCGTGCATCGACCGATGCCGCATTTCAGGGCAGGTGTACGTTTCCGCGTCCTGCCAGTTCGTGCGAATCGGCAGCGCGGCGCCATAGCCCACGCGCTCCGCTTGCTTGATCTGCGCCCAGCGCGACGGCTCCACGGGGTGGCCCAGGGTGGCCGAATTCTTCGTTTTCACAGCCATGGCTCAGCCCTCCACGCGCTCGACGCGCAGCACGCCCTTGCCGGTGGCCAAGTGCGCGTGCGCCTCGGCCTGGGTGGCATTGGCTGCGCGCAGCCTGATGGTGGGCAACAGCTTTGCGTCTGCCAAATCCTCAACATCGGACGGGTTGGCGTTGTCGGGCACAAGGTGGGCGCGGTAGCTGTGCAGCGGTTGGGGGTTTTGGTTGGTTTGCATGTGCTCTCTCGGTTTGGGTTGATTGACGATTCAGGCCACCAGCTGCAGCTGCGCCTGTTTTGGGTCTGGTGCGGCCACGGCCGGCGGCCGGCGCCTGCGGCGCGGCTTGGCTTCGGCTGCCAAGCGCTCGCGCTCGGCGTCGAACACCTGGCGCAGGCGCTCGGGCGTGGTGGCCTCGCTGCGGACGTAGCCGCCGGCAAGCGGGCGCTGGAAGCAATGCACGCGCGGGTCGGTGCGTTTCGCGTTCATGGGGTGTGGCTCCTTTCAGACTGGGTGGAAATGGGGTGGGGAAAGTCGGTGCGCACGGGGCACGCCTCGGTCAGCGCCGCCAGCAGATCGCCCAGCAGCTCGGCGGGCGTGGCCAGCACCTCGCGCTTCATCTGCTCGCGCGCTGCCGGGCCGTCCTGCATGTCGTCGCATCGACGGCGGGCGGCCAGCAGCACTTCGGCGCGTGTCGGCGGGGTGGGTTGGTCGCTTTCGGCCATGCCGCTGCGCGCCTCGGGGGCGGTGGTGGGTTGCATTGCTTCGCTTTTCATCACTGCCAGCCCTCCGCGAGGGCTGGGGACCGCAGGGCGCGGAAATGGGCCAGTGCTTCGGGGGTGCACCAGTCCTCTTTTTCGTGGTCGCCGCGGCCAAAAGCCAAGCGGGCCAGATCGCCCGTAAGGCGGGCCGTACAGTTATTGAAACCAGTCCAAGCGCGCGGCAAAGCCGCGCGGGCCGGGGCCTCGGCCTGGCCCTGCGCTTGATCTGCTGGATTGCCGACATCCGCTGCATGCGTGCTCTCGCCCAGGACGGGCGCCCACGCAATGCGACGACTCACCAACCACCGGCCGCACATGCGCCCGCGCTGCGGCTGCAGGCCCACGATGCGGCCGACCTTGACCTCTTCGCCGTATTTGTTGACCTGGCCGTCTTCGGGCGTGCGGTGGGCCGTGCGCAGGTGCCACTGGCCGCGTGGCAGCGCGTGCCCGCCCATGGCTTCCATGAATGCCCGCCAGTCCGCCCGAATCTCGCCGCGTCGATGGCACGCGCCGAACGCGCGCAAAGTGGCCCGGTCGCCCTCTCGCGCGAACAGTTCGAGCTGGTCGCCCGACACGCGGCGCAGCTCGCGCCAAACCGTCACGCTGGGCATGCCGATGGTTTGAAACTGCCGAATTCCCCAGGTGGCCGCCCAGGCGTCCACGCGGCGAAAGCCCACGCCGGTTTCCTTCACGTCGGGCTTGCCCTGTTCTCCGAAGTCCATGGTGATCTGCTCGCCCTGCACCACGTCCATGTGTTCGGCCAGGGCCAGGTGGCCCACGCTTTTGGCGATGTACTTCGCCACGTAGCCGGCGGCGCCGCCCTTCACCATGCGCTTGACGTTCACGCGGTTCTCGACGGCCCCGCGTTCGCTGCCGTCGTCGCTCAGCCAGTATTTGCGAATGGCCGCCTCGATCAGCGCCGCACCTTCTTCGCATTCAGCCCACACCAGCGCGTGCCAGTGCGGCGTGGCGTCGTGGTGCGGCTCGGCCACGCGCAGGCCGTACATACGCACACCCTTGCGTGCCAGCGCGGCGCGGGTCTTGGCCCACATGTCGCGCAGCCACAACTGGCCGTCGCGCGGAGTGGCGCCCTTGTAGTTGCGGTTCGGGATGGGGCGGCCACCGCTGCCCAGCTTCACGGGATGGAATCGGCTCGGCAGCGTCAGCGTCAGGAACAGGCCCACATGCGCGTTGGCGTCGGCGTATTCCTCCGCCCCGCGAATGCGCGTCATCAGCTCTCCGCCGCGAATGATCGGGTTCGCCGTGCCCAGCTCGGCCAGTTCGCGCAACGTGAACACCTGGCCGGCCTCATTGCGGTACAGCGTGTGCCCCAGCGCCTCGGCATTGCGCTTGATTTGCGCTTGCCGGCGTTGCAGTCCGTCGCTGCTGACGTAGCCGCCGCTGGCCTTGTGCACCAGTCCCAGGCCCACCGCGCCGGCTTCCACCACGCGCGCCACATGCACGCGCAAGCGCCTGCGCCACCACGCCGCATCCTGTGCGCGCTTGATGGCCGGTTCACCTTTGATCGGCTTGTCTTCGGTGATGCCCACGCACCGCACCAGCATGCGAATGGAGTCCACGCGGGCTTCCAACCCGTCGCCACGGCCGATGCACAGGGCGTCCAGTTCGTCGGCTTCGGCGGCCAGCTTCTTGGCCATCTCGCAAATTTCGAAGTCCGGCAGGTTCCACAGCGCCGCGGCGCCGTAGTCGTCTTCATATGCCGCGATGGCCTGCATCAAGTCCCACGCCACGGCCCAATCGGGTGGCGTGGCCAGGAACTCTTCCGCGGTCTGCGCCATGCCCATGACGGGCGCCGCCGTCGCGCCGAAGCGCGAGCGGATGGCCGCCTGCCAACCGGCCGGCGCGCACTTGATGACGCGTTCCATGTGCCGGTTGGCGGCGTGCGCCGTGGGCTTGTGCCGCTCCCACTCCGCCAGGCTGGCGGTGGGCGGCTTTCGCGGAATCGTGGCCATCGTTCTGCCTCGCCTTACACGCGCGCGGCCAGCGCCGTGATGCGGGTGAAGTGCTTTTTTGCCAGCCGAATTTCAGTGCGCAGCGCGTCCTGCTCGGGGGGCGGCATTTCCTGCCAGTCGCGGCTGGCCAGGGTGGAAAGTTCATCGACCTCCAGCCCGATGCCGGCCACCATCACCAGCACCATTCGCCAGCGGATCGGCAGCCCGCGCCATTCGAGCGATGCCGCATCCCGGAACTTGCCCCGGCTGGAGCCACGCACGTATTCGTCGCGCAGCTCCACAAGGCGCTGGAGCACCTGAGGGGGCGCCACCACCGCGGGCGGTAGCTCCACCTGCGGCGGCTTGGCCAACAGATCGAAGTCAGGCGCAAGCACCGCGGTCACCAGCCGCAGGTGCGTTACACGGTCTTCCAGCGGCTGTTTCATGCGCTCGCTTTCGCCACACCGAAGCCGCGCACGTCGCCATGCAGTCGGTCGGCCACGTCAAAGGCACGATCCCATGCCGCCGCAAGGCTGGCAGCGATCAGGTGGAGCGACACACGCCGGCCATCGGCCGCGCGATAGGTCATTGCGTACATGCTCATGTGGGCAGGTTCCAGCCGTTGGATTGAAGGAAGTCCAGCAGGCGCGGCCACACGCCAGGTAGCTCGGCCATTTCCTCGGCACAGACGTGGCCCGCCCACTCGCGCGCCACCGCCGCGGCGATGCACTCCAGGCGCTCGGAAATTTCGGGGTCTTCGGCGGCCAGGCACAGGGCGCGCAGGGCGTATGCCTCGCCGTTGGTCAAACGCAGGGGCGTGCCGTTGTCGGCTGGCAGCGCGTGGCGAATGGGACGGGGGGCGCTCATTTGCCACCCCGCAAAGCCATGCCGAAGGCGGCCAATCCAACCACCGCCAAGGCGGTGCCCAGCCACACCAGCGGCTCGGCATTCATGGCCATGCCGCCCGCCGTCGTCGCGGCGGAAAGGAGGCTGAGGCGATAGGCAATCACTCGCATGGATCGCACTCCAGCCCGAATGCCTGAAAGCGCACAGCGGGCACCTTCTCCAGATAGGCTTTTTTGCACTTGCCTTTGAGTTCCCACCGATGGGCCATGCTTTCAAAGCGCGCGCCGAAGTCAGTGCGGCCATACATGCGGTTCAGCCATTCGTGCACTTCCATCCGCGGGTTCGCGTCGAACTCCAGCAACGCCAATGCGCGCTTGAGATTGGAGGCATCGAACAGCCGCAAGTCCGTCAGATCGAACTCGAATCGGTCGCCGTTGTAGAGGCCCAGCAGCAAGCGAGCAGCCACGCGCGCGCCGCTGTGGGTTTGGGTGGTGGCCAGGATGAAGAAGTGCGCCAGGGCCTCGATGGGGTCACCAACGGCGCGTGTCGGTACAGGTTTCTTTTCAGTCGCGGTTTCTGCTGTCATGGCCGTCCTTTCGGTTTTTGGGCGTGAGAAAGTCCGCAGCGCCTGAAAACAGGCTCTGTCGGTGTTGCGAAACAGGGATGGGTGCCGCTGCTATTCAGCGGCTCAGGGCACGCGCGTTACGTCGTGTTGGGCACGGGCGCAGCACCTGCGAACAGGTCGCCCGTGACGGGCGCGGTGTAGCGGGCCTGGTGCTCTGCCTGGCCGGCGTTGTCCAGAACCACGCGCATCAGGTCGCGCCGCACGTGGTTGGACAGGGGGATGGATACCGCGGGGTTCGGCGTGGCCCCAGGGTTCAACAGGCGAGAGATTTCGCCCGTGAAAACGAACGTGCAGCCGCACTCCACATTGGTGCACTGGTAGATGGTTTCGCGCATGGTCTTGGTGACCGCGGCGCTTGTCCGAATCTCGCTCTGTGCATCGCACATGGGGCACGCCATGCGGGTGCCCTCATACCGCAGGCGCTTGCCCTGGTGACTGGTGCGCGAGCGCGCAGGCTGCGCGGCGTGCAGCGCCTGGTGCTCGGCGTCTGTGTGCATCATGTTGTCTTCCTGGGTGGGCATCGGTTGCGGCTTTTGAGCGGCTCTTGAGCGGCTATTTGCTGCCCGTCAGGCAGCCGGCGTGTCCTGGCCCTGGCCTTGGTCGCCCAGGTAGGCCTCCAGGCCGCGCAGGTACATGCGGCGCATGAAGCTGGCCGCGCTGCGGTCTTCCTGGGCGGCCAGTTCCTTGGCCTTGTCCAGCTCTTCGGGCCACAGGCGCATGCCCGTTTGCTCCATCTTCTTTTTGGGTTCAGCCTTAACGGGCTCGGCCAGACGGCCGGACGCCTTGCTGGCTCTCACCAGCGCCTGAAAGCTGTTGGGGGCGGTCTGCATCATGTTCATCCTTGGTGTTGTCTATCGCCAATTTCGGGCCGGGCCGCTTGCCCGTCATTTCGTAAACGCTGCGCTCGATCTGCCTGCTAATCAGCAGCTCAATCACCGCGGTGGTGGTGGGCAGGCCGTAGTGCTGGCGCAGCAGCTCCAGGCGGTGCTCCAAGTCGGCGGAGACTTCCACCAAGTTCTGTTTGGTCTGCATTGCGCATGGCTTTCGCTCTTTAGCGGCCCAGTTGGGCGGCATTGGCTGGTGGGGCATCCCCCATCAATCCCAAATCCTGCAGCGCCTTTTCAGCCGCTCGCATCGCCATGCTCTCGATCAGGGTCGCTTTCTGCATTCCCAGGCGGGCGGCCAGCACAGCCAACAGCTGCTGGTCTGCCTTTTTGAATCGCACGGTGTGACGGAACACGCGGGCGTGCTCCTCCCTGTTTTCGTATGCCATTGCCAAGCCTCCCCGCCTGTGTGGCGGTGTGTACCATCGTGTTAGATGGCGTGTTTACCTATTGCGCCGAATGGTAACGCAACTTTTTGCGTATTTCAAGAAATGAACGAAAAAATTAGCGCAGGAATTTCTGAGCGATTCAGAAAAGAACGGGAGAGGCTGGGTCTGACTCAGCAGGAAATGGCGCTGGCAGGCCATGTTGCCCACCGGACTCTGCAAGGTTGGGAAGCCGGGAGCTTTGCCCCCAAAGCTGAGTTCCTTGCACAGGCCGCAGATATCGGTGTTGACGTCGGCTATGTCATCACAGGAAGGCGCAACTTTTCGCGTGATGTTGGGCCGCCGACCGGTGACGCTGACTCCATTTCTCTTCCTTTACTGAGCGCCACAGGCAGCATGGGCCGAGGCAATGACCTCATCACAGAGGATGTGATCCTAGGCAACGTACCTATCTCGCGCAGATGGCTTGATATGAACTTGCCGCGGAGCCGGCCCGAGGCCCTGCAACTGGTACATGCGTATGGCGACAGCATGGGCGAGACGCTACGGTCTGGCGACTTCGCGATTGTGGATACAGATTGCCGAGTGGCAGATGTCAGCGGCGTCTATGTTCTGCAGGCCAATGGGCAGCTGTACATCAAACGTGTGTCTCGTTTGCTGGATGGCACGCACGAAATCACCAGCGACAACCCTAACGTCCGCACTGTCGAGGTTTTGAATGGATCGGAGCCGGTGCGCATCTGCGGCCGGGTGGTGTACGGGTGGAATGGTCGGAGGTTCTAGCCATGGAAGTTCTGCAATTCACGTATACCAACGCAGCCGGCGAATCCAAGCTGCGAGTGGTATCCGCTTGGACAGAAGAAGGACACTACATCGTAGGCAACGACGCCCAAGCCGGTGGGTCACCGCGCACTTTTCGGAAGGACCGAATTTCCGAGTATTTGGCCGGGTGTGAGGCTGCGCTGAAAACGCCGTTTGCCGGCCCTCCGCCACAGTTGTCCCGTTCGGAACCCGAAGAAAGCCGCCCTCAAATTCTGTTTACCGGCTTTCCTGCAGCGATGCGCGAGGCGCTTGAACTGGAATGCGTCACCGCTGGCCTGTGCGTGGTGAAAACAGTTACTCAGCGGCTCGTCTTCCTGTGCGCAGGACCGAACGCCGGTCCTTCGAAAATTTCCAAAGCGCGTATTCAGGGAGCTTTCATCGTGACGCAACTTGACTTGCCCGAATTGCTTCAATCTGGAGTTCTACCAGATCGCATATTTGACTAATATATTAAATAACTTTTTAATAAAGGGATGGTTTTATGAACGATATATTGCAAGATGCGCTAGCTTCAATTGGCGGAAATTCTAAAAAGAAAGAGCCGACATATCAAACCAAAATCTTTCAACTACGCGATATTCCCAATGTGATGCGATCAAGGCTGGGCTGGCCTGTCGCCGCCAGTTTGATGGATAGGTGGTTTAACGGGTCGGCATTTGCGATGCCTCCTGAAATGAAGGAAAGCCGGGGAATCTATCCACTCAACAAATTGAGTCCGGCCCATCTTGACGATTCCATTGTGAAAATGTCATGGGCTCTCGGGTTCAACCGAGTCCGCACGGCAATGGCTCAATTGCAAGCGAAGTGGGACAGCCCTGCCGGAATCAAGCAATTGAAAACGAGAGTGGATAGGGTTAGCGCCCGACACGTTGGCCAATGTTGGCGGTTCGGAAACTTGGGACTTTCGGCAAAAGAGCTGGACGATTCTTGCCAAGTCAATTTCCTGCTCTTCGGAAAAATGGGTGATCCCATGGATGATTTCTACGGTGCCATGGGTGAGGCACAAATCAAGATCGCCGTTTCCGGCATCGTAACCCCTTCCGCCGATGGCAAGGCATCAATTGAAATTGACGAGCTTGGATTCTATTTGCGGGATGCATACGATTTTCAAGATGGCAATAACTTCATTTCTCAGCCTTTGGGATGCTGGGGATTTAATGGCGTCGAGTGCGACACATCCTTTCGGGGCGGCATCAACATTGAAGAAGAGATTGCTGATATTCCCCCTGCCTCGGCGGCCGGACGTAAATATTTGGTCCAAAACTCAGATTTTCAAAAATGGCGCTCAAAAAATCAACGCGGTGGCGACTTCATGGTTTTATCTGACGTTCATCGTGTGCATCTTCCATTCTCGAAGAAGATCGTACTTCAATGATGAAGAAAAATAAGCGCCTGTCAATCTGGCTTTTTTTTGCGCTTGCGCTGACCACGTTCGTTTGGTATGCAAGCAAACCCGCTTTCAAGGGCGAAGAGATAAGCCCGATGAAGGTTTACCGCTTGGAGTATTACGATGCGTCACTCATTCAGCGCGCCATTCATTACCAAATGAAAACCCCTTCATTGGTGAGGCTGTATCGCATTCAGCCCGAAACTTTGTTAGGTGAGAGTGCAATTGTCGATCTTTGGATGAATGGCACTCCGTACTGGTGGACTGACCCGCCAGCCAATGCCGTGGTCGTCGGCAGCAGCGTTGTATTCGAGAATATTCCGCCCGAATGAAAGCCATGCTTTCGGCGTTTCACTCCACCAAATTTTTTCAACCACAACGAAGAGGGTCAATACACCATGAGCAACGATCACAAGAAGTCACCACCACCCGCGCCCCCACCAGCTACCCCGAAGCCGGCGCCCGCTCGGGAGTGGCACCGGGAAGTAAAAGATTCTGGCGAAAGCTATGTGACACGGAATACCAGCCCACCACCGCCGCCGCCAGCACCCAGCCGCAAAAAGTGAATGTGGCGGCTGTGCGCAGATTTAGCGGAGGATGCAAATTTGCCGATAGCTGCCCATACTCCTTCCCATGAACACACCTTCTGACGACGAGTGGAATCGCATCTGGGCGTGCCGCTGCGAACTGTTGAACTGGGCGCGCATCACCTACCGCTATCACCGCAAGCGGCAGAAGTTTTTCGACCTGGCAGACAAGCTGACGCAGGTTGCCGCGGTGACGGGTGGCGTCGCGGTTCTTGGAAAGACGCTGGGCGAGTACCTGCCATGGATTGGTGGCGCAATCTCCCTAGCCGGCTTGCTTGCGCTGGTGTTCGGTTACAGCGACAAGCGCCAGTGCCACAAGGAAATCGCGGAGCGTGCCAACAGGCTTGCCGGCGACATATCCGCCCTTCCCATCAATGACCTTGATGAAAAGCACATCAGCGCATGGGAGCGCATCCGCTGTGAAATCGATCTGAGCGAGCCGCCAAACCTCAAAACGTTGGTTGCGAAGTGCGAGTGGGAACAGGCCGTGGCGGACGGCCATCCAAACCATGCATCTGCCCCGCGCTGGTGGCAACAGATGCACATGCATTTCTTTTGACCAATCTTTTGAAGATCGGCCACGCATCCCTTACCGCGTTGCCCGCACCCGAAACTTCTTTTTCGGGTGTTTTGCGCCGCCGTGGGTTTCCAGTTCCAGCCGCGTGGTCAGGCCGTTGTCATCCAGCGTGTGCTCAGCCGACTTGCACAGCCAGTACGTGGCATCCACCTCGGGCTTGAACCCGCTGACGGTCACCGGCGTTTGCACGCGCAACGCCGGTTGCCCGATGGCCAGGGTAATTTCCAGCGTGGCCGCGCCGCGCACGATGCGGCCCATTTCGGCGCGGGCGGCGGCCATGGCATCAGCCTCGGTGGCGTAGCTGTCGCGCAGGGTTTTCAGGTTGTCTTCGGTGCCGGCGATGGCTGATCTTTTCTCCGCGCTGCCGTTGTCGTGCCACTGCGCGCGCACGCCGGTATAGCTGTCGCGCGCTGCCACGTGGTAGCGGTGGCGGTCGCCATCGGATCGGGTCAGCGTGATGCCCTCCAGCTCTTCTCCGGCCGCATTCGTGGTGCTACCGATGGGCAGAAACACCAGCCGCCCTTTCTTCACGGCGGCCACAGCGTCGTGTTGCCGGCCCAGGCGCGTGAGAAAGTGCACATCGCTTTCGTTGGTCTGGTCGATGTGCTGCACCACCGTGCCGGCCAGCGTCTCGTCCACCTTGGGCTGCAGCTTGTTGCGCGCGGCGATGTCGCGCACGATTTGGCCCAGCGTGGCCCCGTGCCAGCTGTGGCTGGCGCGCTGGCGCAAGGTGCTGCGCAGCTCGGCACTGCGGCATCGCAGCTGCACCACGTCCGGCGCGCCGCTGTGCTCGATCTCGTCCACCGTGTACGTGCCCTTGTCCACCATGCCGGCATGCTGGTAGCCCAGCTGCAGCGCAATGGTGGCGCCGATGGGCGGCAGGGCCAGGTTGCCGCGCGAGTCGTCCAGGGTTATTTCCAACTGGTCGGCCTTCTCTCCGCGGCTCTCGCGCAGCTGCAGCATCTTGAGCAGCGGGCGCACGGTCTGCGAAATGTCGCGGCCATTTACCACCAGGGCATACAGCACCTTGCGGTACGCGCCTGCGGTTTCGTTCGGGTCTTGTGCCATCGGTCAGTCCACCCACCAATCCCAGTCATCGCCGGCCCACCAGTCGCCCCAGTCGTCGCCGCCATCGGTGCCGCCGGCCGGGTCGGCCAGGGCGGAATCCACGCGGGCCAGTGCAATGGTGAATTCGGTTTTGCGCGGCACGCCCTCGCGCACGAAGATGCTGCCCGTTTCCTCGATGCTTTCGATGACCCACGCGCCGAAGGCTTCGCCCGCGCCGTTCACCAGGGCATAGGCCGCGCCCTTGTCGGCCATGGCGCGCAGGCGGTCCAGTGCCTTGCGGTCGCCCATGAACTCGGGGGCCTGCAGCCCGGTGAACGTGATGGTTTCTTCGCCTGGCCCCACGTACTGGCGCGCCGGCATGGCGCCCACGCGGCTATTGCTCGGGTGGCGCCAGCTGCTGCTGCGGCGCAGCTCCTGAAAGGCCAGCGTGTCGATGGCGAAGATGAATTGTCCGAGCGCGGCCATCATGTTGCGGCCTCCTTTCGTGCGGGGTCAGTCGATGTCATCCATGCGGCTGTAGCGCCGGCTGGCGGCCTCGCGGTCGCGCCGCTCCAGCGCGGCAGTGACGGCACGGGCAATGGCCTGTTCGTCCATGCCGGGCGCCGCGTTGATGGTGATTTGGTATGTGCTGCGGGCGCTGGTGGCCGGCCCTTGCGCGAGGCTCTGGCCAGTCATGGCAAGCGGCTGCATGGTGGCGGCCGATGCCATGCCTTCCCCCATGCCCATGGGCACGATGGCCGCCGCCGCCATGCCCAGCGCAGCGGCCCGCACGCCGGCAGCGCCGCGGTCAATCCCCAGCGCCGCGCCTTCGCCTACGTAGCTGCCCAACTCCATGAAGACGCGGCTCGGGCTGTGGATGCCCAGCACCTGCTTGAACCAGTCGATGGCATCACCCGCCACCGTGCTGATGGCATCGCGCACGGCGGTGATCCGGCTGATAACGCCATTGCTCAAACCGTCCATCAGGTCCGCGCCCGCGGTGAAGAAACGGTCCTTCAACGCCACAAGGTCTTCCCACAGCGCGGTGGCACCAGCAGACGTATTCGCCCACCAGGTGGCCACCCCGTTCGACAGCTCGGCCCAGATTCCCAAAAGCCAACCCTTCACGGTGTCCCAATTGCGCCACAGCACAAACGCGGCGGTAGCAATCGCACCGATCACCAACACGATGGGATTGGCGATCAAAAACCCCGCGAGCAGCCGCAGGCCGGCCAGCGCCATGGCGGCGCCGCCGCGCAGCAGCAAGAACGCCCGACCGATCACCGCCGAAACGCTGGTGAACAGGGTGCCAATCCATCCCCACACCCGCCCCAGCACGGCCCCAGCCGCCCCGGTGAAACTGAACTGCACGCCCAGCCTCGCCAGCAGCATGCGCAGCGCTGCGCCCTTGAGCAGGATGATGCCCACGGGGATGGCCAGCGCGCCCACGCCCACGGCCAGCATCGCCAGGCCGGCGGTGGTGTACACCATGGCCTTCGTCAGTAGCGGATGGGCGCTTGCGAAGTCGCCCATGGCGCGCACCACCGAGTTAAGCACTTCCAGCAGCTTGACGTAGCCCGGCAGGGCGGCCGTGGACATTTCCGCGTACAGATCATCCCGGCGCTTTTGCAGGTCGATTTCCTTGCCTTGGGGTGTGTTCTGCGCCATGCCATGCAGCTGGGTGATGTTGGCTGCTTTGGAATTCAGCTCGTAGCCCTTTTGCACCATGGCACGCTGCTGATACATGGTCGCCATCAATGCGCCCGCATTGGTGTTGGAAAAGATGCTGCCGATCGCATCAATGGTTTCTTGTTCCGACTCGATGCCCTTCGCCCGCAACGCGGGAATCAGGATCTTCTCCATCCATTCAAACTGGCTTCGCCGGAACACGTCGGCGCCTTTCAAAGCGCCCGGGTTCAGCTGCGAGGTCTGCCCCACCTTGTCATGCTTGACCTTGCTGTAATCCCCGATCAGCCCGAGGCGTTCCAGATTCAGCGCGGCGCGCTTCGTGGTCCTGCCCTGATACAGGTTTTGGTAAGCCGCAGTGAGCCCAGTGCCCACCGCATCACCGCCCATTTCCTGCACCAGCGGCTCCAGGCGATAGAAGAATTCCTTTTCATCGAATCCCTTCGCGGCCAGCTTGCCGCGCTGGATCACGTGCATCCAGTCCGCCGCCCCCACGCGGCCACCCGTGGCCGTGATGACCTGTTGCACCATGTTGGCGTTGCGCTCGAAGTCTTCCCGGTTGTTCGCCCCGCCGCGCATTTCGATGACCTTCATCATGTCCATGAATTTGCGGGAGTTGTCGGCCCCGTGCTCGGCGCCAAAAGCCGCTTCGTTGGCGAATTTCATCTGCGCCAGGATTGGCATGGCTTCCTCGGCGTGGTGCCTGTCGTTGAACACCGTGATGGCGTCCCGCATCAACTCCAGGTTGTCAAGCCTGCTTGTGCCGTAGGACTTGAAGTCCTTCGCAAACTGTATGGCCTTGCTGGATTCCTGCCCGCCCAGTCCCAGGACATTGATGCGCAGTTCCTCGGTTGCCCCATGCCGGGCCTGCCCCATCACTCCCATGGCCGCGTGCCCAGCCCTCGCGCCACCGTAGAGCATGCCGGTCCCTGCCGCTGTCATGGCGGCGCCGCGCGCAGCCATCTGGCCGGCGCTTCGCTGCGCTGCGTTCAGCTTGGCCAGGCGCTGCCGCTGCTTGTCGAGCGCGGCATTGGTCTGCTCGATGTCGGCGCGCAAACGCTCCTGCGCAGTGCCCAGGTTGCCACCCACGCCCATGGCATTCAGGGCCATGCGCGCTTTGCCGGCGGAGATGCGCTGCAGCTCCAGTGCCTCGCGGAGTTTGCGCACCGCGCTTTCCTCGCGCTTGATGCTGGCGACTGTCGCGGTGCCGCTCTGGCGCATCCCGTCGAGGACCGCCATGTGAACTTTGAGCTGATTGGTCAGCCGCGCATATTCGGCGGCCTGCTTTTGCACGCCAGATGCGGCAGCCTGCTGGTCGTTGAGTGCCTTGAGCTTGTCGCGCAGGTCTTTCAGCCCGCGTGATGTCGAGGTCGCCCCGCCCAGTACGCGCTTGAGCGGTGCCGTCACCCGGTCCATCGCCACCATCAGGACTTCCAGACGGAGCTTATTTGTCATCGTTCGCCCCCTGGCTTCGCTGGTGGTGATTTCGGTTCATGGTGCTGTCCTATGGTCTGGGCGGCGCATGCATGGCGTTGTGGCGCTCAACTGCCAAGCGCCGCCAGTGCATCAATTCGCCCAGGTGCATGGCGTCCATGGTGGGCGGCTCCCAGTGCAGAAGGATGGCCACATCGGCCATTGCATCCTCTACACAGAGAGGGATTCCATCGTCGCCTTCGGCACCAAAAAACTCACCACCTCCACGCCGCAGGAAACGAGGTCTGCGGGGTCCATTTCGTCCACCTCGGATTTGATGAGGGTCGGCACAGTGATGCGTGGCAGCAGCGTGGCGATAGCGTCCGTTTTCATGTTCACCACATCGGCCAGCAGCAGGCCCCGCAGATCGCCCGTGCGGGGCCGCATGATTTGCAGCGTGGTGATGGTTTCGCCCTTGCGTTTGATGGGGGTCTGCATCGGCACCTCAGCGCTGGGGCGGCCCGTGCTGTGCGTGGTGTTCGATTCTGCGGTGGTCTGCTCGGTGTTCATCTCGTGATTCCTTGGTGATGTTCAAAAAAACAGCGGGCGGTGCCGGGTGGCGTGCCGCCCGCTGCAAACCAGGCGGCCCACCGTTCGGGCTTGGCCTGGCAGCTTGGCAAAAACTTCTGTGCGTTAGATGCCCAGCGCTGCGCGGGTGCCGGCCAGGTTGTCCACGCCGCCCACGATTTCGACCATGTTCACCAGATCGATTTCGATGACGACCTGGCCATCCACCACTTCCTTGTAGTAGCTGAGCGTGTATTTGTAGGTGCGCTCGGTGCCATCGCCGGCCTTGGCGTTGCCGGGGTCGCGCTCCTGCAGTCGGCCCCGCATCACCACTTCCACGGGCGTGACCGCTTCGCTGTCGTCTGCCTGTACGGCGCCTGCGAAGCGAATCAGCACCGCGTCGTGCGCGGCAGCACCCCACTTTTCCGCGAGGCCGGCAATCCAGCCGGCGGCCTTGATTTCGGCTTCCATTTTTTCCTGGCCGTAGTCCAGATCGACGGGGCCATTCATTCCGCCGCCGCGGTATTCCTCCATCTTTCGACCGAGTTTCGGCAGGGTGACTTCGGGCACCTCGCCCATGTAGTTGACGCCATCCAAGAAGGCGGCGAAGGCTTTGAGCTTGCGCGGCAGGGCCATGGTGAATTTCCTTGTGTGTGGTGGTGGTCGGTGTGGGCGGGGCGGCTATTCGCCCGTGGCCACGCGCACGGCCCAGTCGGCGTAATAGCGGTCGGTGATGCGCTGGCGAAAGCCCAGGTCTTCCAGCGGGGGCAGCGGCGTGTAGTCGTAGTCGATGGTGAGCTTTCCGCTTTTCAGCAGCTCGGTCGTGTTGAATTCGTAGTCGATCCACGCGCGCCCATCGAGGATGTAGCCGCCGGCTTTCAGGCTGCGCAACCGTGCGTTGATGCCTTCCAGAATGTCTTTCACCAGGGAGGGCGTCAGCGGCTTGTCGTTGAACTCGAAATGCCCCTCGGCCATGGTGTCGGCCAACACGTGCGCGGTGCGCGTGGCGGTTTCAAACGAGAACGCTTCGACGGCGCTGCAGGTGCGGTTTCCCCAGAAGCGAAAGCCCAGCTTTCGGATCAGCGTGGTGACGTTGCCTTCATTGAGCAGCGTTGCATCGCTGGCCGGGTTTTGCAGGTCGAAGAACACGTCTTTGCTGATGCCGCTCGGCCCATTCACCGGCACGTTCGAGAGGCTCTTGTGCCAGCCTTGCGTCTGGTCGATGGCGGCGCGCAGGCCCAGGGCATGGGCAACGGCGGGCACTTCGACAGCCTTGTTTTCGGTAGTGCTCCACTGGGTGAAGTTGGGCCAGATGACCATGGTTTCACGCTTGCCGAAGCCCTCGGCGTATTCGAGCGCCTCGCTCACGTCTTCCGCGCCATGCGCATGCACGTAGGCCATGGCGCGCAGCTTCTCGGCCACGGCGGTAAGCGCTTCGGCCACCGGCTTGTTATCCAAGTTCGGCACGCCCAGGATGCGCGGTTTCACCCCCAGCTGCTGCTCGGCGGCGAGTAGCGCTTGAATGCCGGTGCGCGTGCCGTTGATGTAGTCGCCCACCACCTTGCTGGTCTGGTCGGCGGCCTTGGCCTCCGCATCGGCGCCCACGCCGTCCGCAACGCGGACGATCACCAGCACGGGGCGGGACTGGTCTGCAATGGCGGCCAGCGCGGGGGCCAGCGTGCCCTTGGTGCCCGCCTTGGCCTGGGCCTTGGCGATGCTCGTGAAAAGCACGGGCTTGTCGAGCGGGAACGCTGCCGCATCGGCATCGCTGGCGGTGGCCACCAGCCCGATGATGGCGGTTGAAACGAGGCGCAGGGACGTGGTGCCCTCGGTGACTTCGGTGACCCGAACGCCGTGATGAAAATCTGCGATGGCCATGTGTGGTGCCCTTCGGTGCGTTGCAATCGATAAGGCACTCATGGTGCTTTCGCGCGCCCGCGAAAGCCAGCAGCGGGGCCTGTGGGCGCAACACCGACACGAAAAAGCCCGCCGGGCTTGTGGTGGCGGTAGGTTCAGGCCGCTGGAGGTGGTCGGGCCGAAGGTTCCCATTCTGGCAGCCCAGCGGCGAGCGCGGCGCACGCCAGGGCGGTGCGGCGGTCCAGGCTTGCACCTGCGGACAGCATCCGCGCGTAGGTGGCGCTGCTCACGCCCAATTCCGCGTGGGCCTGGGCGTAGCTGTAGCCCATTGCGGACTGCCACGCGCGCAGGTCATCAGAGGTCATCGAAGCACTCAACAAAGCGAGACCGAACTTTCATCGCTCTCTGGAGAACCAGTTCATGCGCACAACCTCTTCCACCTCAATGGGGGAGCCAGCCATTTCCGGGGTGGCCAGTTCTACGAAGGAGCCGTATTCGTTCGTGTAACAGCTGCCTTTGGCGGTGCCGATCAGTTCCCAGTCACCGTAGACGCTCTCTGCATAGACCAATCCAGGATGGGCTTGCACAGACTTGATCGCGGCTGGTGGGATGCTGGTGGGCGTCGCCAGATAGCGGACGCCGTTGGCGCCTGGCTCGGTTTGTTCTGCGGCCCATATGTAGCTGGTTGCTTGCATCTTTTTCTCTCCCGCCCCTCATAGCCGGGAGGCGCCGGAGGCGATCACTGCGATCACCATGTGCATTAATTTACTCTCGTTTTGAGAGTTGTGCAACTGGTTTATTCAGTCGCCGCCGACCCGGCTTCCTGCGGCTCTTTCCAAGACAAGAGGGATGCCGTGATGCACACGACGGGCATCGCGGGTCGCTTCCAAACCGTCACGTCCACCTTGTGGCCGTAGTTCGTGCGAAGGCACAGCGGCCCCACGCGCCGCGTGGCGTACAGCTGATAGGCACCTGCATGGTGGCGCAGCACCCAGCCTGCATGCCCTCGGCCGGTGGCCACGTCGCCCCAGGTTTCCACGGACTGGCTGTAGTCGGCAGGGCGGCCCAGCTCCAGGGCCAGCGCTGACGCGCGATTGCGCAGGCCCAGCCACACCCAGCGCGCCCACCGGCTGCGCGGGTGGTGGCCGGGAGCCCAGTAGCACAGCGCGCGGGCCTCGATGGTGTCGGCCACCGGCACGGGCTGGGGCACGCCCACGCCGGTGATGGGGTCCGCGATCCACTCGAATTGATCGCCGTTGATGCCCACGTCGTTGCCCCACCAGCGGGCCCAGTGCGGCAGCGCGTCATCCTCCCACCGCGTTTGCAGTAGCGCGATGGGCACGACGATGGGCGCCAGCAGATCGGCCGGCAGCATCACCAGCCCGCGCAGCGAAGCCCGCAGGAAAGACAGCGCCGCGGCGCTGCGGTGGCGCCATGGCACACCGGGCAGAGCGAGCACGCACAGCGACGGAATGAGGCACCACGCGAGCACAAGGCAGGCGAGGACGGCGGCAATCGAGAAAAGGTATTGGGTCATGGCTTCGTGGGTTGGGGCGGTCACTGCTTGGCCGCGTGGATGAAAAGGGCGTCTAGGTCGAGGTCCAGCGCGCTGGCCAGCATCGCCACCAGCGGGCTGTCCCGGCGCACCGTGGGCCGGCGCTCCCACTCGATGCGGGCGCGGGTCTGGTCCGGCTCTGGCATGGCGCTGATGGCCGCTTCGACGGCCTCGGTTTGGCCCATGTCGTGCAGCGCGAGCCGGGCCTGGCCCATCGATACCTCTTCCGGCGCACGCTCGGGCGGGGGCGTGTAGGGCAGCGGCTCATTGCCGGCGGCCAGCCACCGCGTATAGGCGCTGTAGTCGGTGTTTGCCGGGTCGGGCGGGATGCTGGCGCCATCGGCCACGCGGATGACGATGGCGGAGGCGGTGAGGCGGTATTTCGTCATGCGAGCAACTCCGCAGAAACGTTGATCCGTGCATCACCGGACAGCAGGCACAGGCACGCTTTGCTGTCGGATGACAGGCCCGCGCTGCTGGAAGGCAAGATGATGAATGCCGACTTCGTTCCGGCCGTACTGGCGAAGGGGCGCTCTGTGCACGACGCGGTGCCGCCGCCGATCTGGAATTGAAATTTGTCGATGGTTCCGGGGAAGGTGATGGTGGGCGCTGCGCGCTTTTCGGCATAGGCCAGCGGCGCCCACACCTGGCTGGTGTTGGGCACCATTCCGGTGGCGTAGGCGTACCCGTTGGCGTTGTTGTACTGCTCGAAGTAGCGGCGGACCAGGTCCAGTTCCGGGCGGTGCTCGAACCGCGTTGCCACCGGCCCGGGCTCCAGCTGCGCGCCGGTCAGCGCGAAGACGTTGCCGGCGGTGTCGAGGCAATTCACCTGGCTGCTGGTGCCGAGAAACAGCGAGTCGCGCCATGCGCCCGCGGGGGTCTGGTAGCCCGCGCCCACGCCCATGCACCACCGCACGTAGAGCCCGGCGCCGTTGGTGACGTTCCATCCGCCCGCGCTCGGAAGCCCACCCGTCACGGTGATGGACTTGTATTCCCACACGTTGGCGGCGTTGACGGTGTATTCCGCCACGTAGGACTTGTCGAACGCCGAATTGAAGAGCGCGACGCAGTGCACGCCGACCCTGGCGGACCGAACCCAAAAGGAGAAGGTGAACGTGGTGCCGAACAGGTCGGCGATGTTGTATCCCTCGATGACTTGCTGCAGCCCGGCCGATTCGCCCGAACCCATGGCGAAGTCTGCGGTGGTGACGGTTACCCGCGCGCTGCGGCGCAAGCCGGGCTCTGACGCGGGACCGTCCAGGGCCTGCTCTGCGGTCACCACGGCCGGCGTGGCAGAGCCTACGAAAGCGAAGCGGTCCACCGGATAGACGCCCGATCCCACCGTGGTGCCCGGAAAGCTGGTGCCGCGCTGAGCGTGGTCTGCCTTGCCGTTGATAAGGCGATTGCGCATGCCCGACAGCGGGCCGCCGTTGAGCGATGGGGTTTGCAGCCCGGCCAGGAATTTCTGCGCCTGCGTCCAAGAACCGTCTTTCGTGCGAAGCCAGGCCATCAGGTCGGCCACGGTGGCGCCTGCCGCCGTGCCGGCCTTGTTGAGCGCCAGCCGCTCCAGGCCGTCCAGGGCCTGCGCCGCGGGCAGCCCGGAAAAGTCGGCGCCCAGCTTGGTGCCGACGATGGTGGCCAGCGCTTCGAGCTGCGCACCGCTTGCCTTGGTGGCCAGGGCCTGCGCCATCACGGCGGCGTCGGCCTTGGAGTTATCCAGCAAAACATGCGCGGCATCGATCAAGACCAGCGCGGCGCGCAGGCGCTGCACGTCGTCGCGGCTGTCGTTGAGCAGGTGAGGCATCGGCAGGTGGAGCGCGTTGGTGCGCTCATCCACCGGGTTGCCCAGTTGTCGGAAGGTATCGACCATGTTGTCCCCTACAGCACGACGCCGTGCAGATTGCGCACCTGTGGCCGTGCGGTGGTGCTTCCGGTGAGGGTGAGCCGCACGCGTGCGCCCTCGCCGCCGTTGAAGTGCTCCAGCTGGTGGGTGATTTGGCGCACGCCGGCCGTGCTGGTGCTGGCCGACAGGTACGGCACCAGCACCCACGGCGCGCCGGCCTGCGTGCCCTGCACGTGCACCGTGACGGCAGAGCCGCCGGGCAGATCGCCTTCGTAGACCACTTTGATGCGGCAGTCCGCGCTGGCGGCCACCGTGCGGCTGATGTAGGTTCCCGAGGTCTGGATGGTGCCGGCCACCAGCTGGATGCCGTTTTGCAGCACGGCGGCCAGCTGGGTGTCGCCGCTGATGCGCGCGCGCACCTTCACCGTGCCGCTGAACGGGGCCGCCAACCAGATGACCTGTCCGTCCGTGAGGCGTACCACCTCGCTGCCCATGGCCTCGGGAAACTGCACCTCGAAAAGCAGATTGGCCGCGGCCGATGGGCGCTCCGCGAAGCCCATCACCATCAGGTCGGTGGCGGCGACCAGCACCAGTTCGCCCAGGTCGATGACGCGTTCCGCCTCGGTGTACTGCGCGCCCAGCACGCGGAAGTACATGTCGCGGTCTTGGTGGGCCGTCCACGTGCTGGCGTTGGACGACGACAGCAGCACGCCCACTTGGTAGGGCTGGCTGGTGACGTAGCCGGCGGTCGGGTCTTGCTTGCCCAGTTCGGCCACGGCCAGCGCGGTGGTGGCGTCGTCGCACAGCACCACCAGGGCGTATTCGCGGCGGGCCTGCAGCAGGGTCGGCGCCCAGGTGATGCGCGTATCTGCGCCCAGCTGGATGGCGTCCGCCGCCACGCGCTGCTCGATCACGACGGCCTGCGATGGCACGCCGTTTTCGGTTTCGCGGATTTGCACCACCACCGGCCCGCCCTTGGCGGTGAATCGGAGGTCCACGCCCGCGCACTGGGTGAGTGAGTCCAGCATGAAGGTTTGTGCCAGGGGGTCGAAGTACCCGTCATACAGCCACTTGCTGCACTGGCTGCTGATTTGCGTGGGCGTGCTGCCGGTGCCGCTCGGCCCGAACACGGCGCCGCCCGTGTTGATGGGCGCCGGGTAAGACAGCGCCCAGTTTTCGGTGGTCACCTGTTGCTGGGTGCGCAGGATGGCCGTGCCCTGGCCAAAGAAGGTTTGCGAGCCCTTGGACTTGAGCGGCCCCAAGAACTCCACCACGCGCGCGCCGGCCGGCACGTTGGCCGGCACCACGAACGTGCCCGACAGCTCGCCCGCAGCATTGGCCACCAGGGTGCCGCCGGCCAGCGGCTGCGCGGGGACGGTGAGGCCGTCGAACACGACGGTGCCCACGGCTTCCCCCGGCCCCCAGCCCTTGAGGTCAAACCGCACGGTAATGGGGCGCAGCGTTTCCAGGGCGCTGGAGGTTTCGGACAACACCTTGCTGGTGCTGCTCGATCCGGCGTAGTTCGTTTGTGAGCCGGCGCCCGTGAAGAGGCGCTCGGTGATGGGCGATGCCCACTGCGTTACCACGTTCGTCCAGCGGTCCACGTTGGGCGTGAGCGTGACGGCGGCCGGCACCGGGTCAAACGCTTGATACGGGTTGACCAACATGCTGCCGGTGCGCATGGTCTGCGCGAGCACGACGCGGTAGCCGTGGGCCGGGGCGATGCGCTCGGGCTGGTTGGCGCCCAGCTGGAACACGGTGGGCACGATGGGCAGCTGCAGCGCGCCGCGCACGATGGCAGCGGTTTGCGCCAGGCCGGCGTCCCGCTGGGCATCGCTCAAAAATGGGTCCGCGAAGATGCCCTTTTTGATGCCGGAATCCAGGCCCTGCGCGTTGAGGGCCAGGCGCAATTCGGCTTGGTCAAGGATGACGCTATCGAGGCGGGCGCGCTCGCCCACGATCTGGCCCATGGGGACCATCTTCACTGCATCGCTTACCACGCGGCGGTCGGCGTCCCAGGTCTGGAATACGCTGGCCAGGGCCAGCATGTCGTCTGGCACGACGGGCGCGGTGGGCTTCCATGGGCTGGAGATTCCGCGCAGCCACTCGAAGGTGCCCTGGCGCGTGATGCACAGGCGGTCAATGCGCCGCTGCATCTGGTTGTAGGTGACCATCACCAGGGTGCCGGCGATGGCGCCGGCCACGGTGAAGCCGCGCCCATCCACGGCGGTGGGCACCACGTTGGCGATGTACTGGTACGTCACCTCGTAATTGCTTCCGGGCGCTGGCTCGGCGCCGGCCGGGCTCCAGTCCACCTGCCCCGCGGTCAGCTTGTAGTCGCTGCCGTCCGTCTTGTACACGGTGGCCCCTTGCTTCACCTGCTCGATCTGGATCACGGTGGCGTCCGCCAGCGGGTCAGCCGCGCCAGCGAAGCCGCCGTGCGTGACGTTGACCGTGCGGCGCGCGGTGATTCGCACTTGTGGAATGCCCTTCATCGGCGGCCGGCCGATGTCGATGCGCTGCGCGCCGATGGTGGTGGACTGGTGCGGCTCGCTGTCGATCAGCAGCAAGTCGGGCGCGGTGTCGTAGATCAGCCGCCGGCCGGCCTGCAGTCGGATGGGGAATCCGCCCACGCGGGCGCGGCCCTCGCCCACGGAATACACCTGCGCGCCCGCTTCGTTGTCGGCGCCCATCACCACGTCCAGGCCGTCCACGATGTAGAGGCCGCCCGTGCTGTCTCCGTCGTACTGCTGGATGGCCCGGGCCACGCCGTCGAGGTTGGGCGGTGCTTCCTTGGCGCGCAGGAACCCGTTGTCGATGGTGTACACCGGGAAAAAGTCCCCGGCCTGGCCGTCGCTTTCATGCCCCCAGGTCGGGTCCATCTTCGTGCGCAGGGCGCCCGGCTGCTGGAACGCGGGCGAGCCCTTGGCCGGGTTCAACAGGCTGGGGTCTTCCAGCTCGGAAACCACGCTGGTGCGCAGGTACACGCCCACTGTGATGACGCCCACCACCGGCACCTTGAAAGTGGCCGGCAGCACGCCGCGCACAGCGCCTTGCAGGTAGATCGCGCCGGCCTGCGCCTGCACGTCGCCCGTCACCGAGTCCACGATGACCTGGGCATCACGCACCACGTCGCCGTCGCGCATGAGCACGTCGCAGAAGGTGCGCAGGCGGTAGGCCATCGCTGCCTGCATGTCGTTGAGTTCCGCGCTCTGGAGCACGCGGTCCTGCTGAAAGTCGAGGCTCTCGAAATTCTTCGCCGGATTGAATCGGTTGTATGTGGTCATGGGGTTGTCGGCCTCAGAAGGGGAGCACGTATTCCTGCACCTGGCGCACGCCAGGGTTGCGGGTGAAAACCGGGACGCGCTCCAGGGAGTACAGATCGCCCGGGTTGTCCACCTGGGCGCGGGTGAAGTAGCGCTGGCCCGGCGGCAGTCCGGCCACCACCGTGCCGCCCACGAAGATGGCCAGTTCGCGGATGTGCTCGCCTGCAGCATCGGCAAAGTCGAAGGTCCATTGCACGTGCAGCCACTTGGTTGGCTGCGCGCTGTTGGCGTAGCGGCTGCCGTCGGGCAACTCGATGGGGCCGTCTGCATCGGGCTGCACGAACTGAACGGAGGTGACCATGCGCCGGCCGATTTCATCGACCAGGCCGGCCGCGGTGGTGGGCTCGGGCTCGGGTGCGCCGTCCCACGCCGCCACGCCGCGCCCCCAAGCCAGAAAAATGGATTGCGCCGCGATGGCGCGGGCCAGGGCCGTGCGGCCCCTGTCTTGCAGAACTGCCATGGTGTTAGGTTTCCTCGGATGAAATGAGCCAGAAGACGGGCTGCCACGGGCCGGCCCACGGGCCGCCCCAATGGGGCGATGGGTGCAGGGTCGAAGGCTGCAGGCTGGCCGCGGCGTCGGTGCGGGCACCCACTGGCGGCGGTGCGATCCACGGCACGGCGGCGGATGGAATCTCGCGCTGCAGCAGCGTGCCGCCGCCTGGGTTGGCCGGATTGCAGGTGCTGCTGAAAAGCTCCATGACGCCACCGGACACGCCAGCCAGGACGTGGGAGTCCAGGCGCCACGCGTCGAGCACGGGCATGTCGTCGTAGCGGGCCACGCTGATGCGGCGATGCGTGGCAGCGCCCACGCCGGCCAGCACGGGAGCGCGGGGCAGCGTGCCGCCGCCGCGTTCTCCGAACGAGACTTCCAGTCCCGACCCGCCGGGCACGCCGCTGTATCCGTCGAGCATGCCGGCGTCCAGCGCCGGGCCTTTGTCCAGCACGATGGGGCGCACGTCGTAGCCGTGGTAGACACGCCAGAAATTGACATGGGCCGGCAGGCTCTCGCGCACCACGTGGGCCACGCGCGCCAGCTCGGCGGCGGTGAGGTTCTGGCCGGCGTCGATGTGCAGCCATGCGCCGTCTTCGTCAATCGTGACGCTGTGGTAGCCCAGCCAGCGTAGCGCGCGGCGCACGCTGGCGGCGCTGCCGCGCTCCATTAGCCAGGGCACGGCCTCGGCCATGAGTGCGTCCACCGTGTCGAAGTACGGGGCGAACTGGGTTACCTGCCATTGCTGGGCAATCCAGGGCAGCAGCTGAGCGTCGTGCGCGGTCGATGACGGCTCAACCAGTTGCGCCAGCGTGTTCCACGCGCGTGGAAAGGTGGTGTCAATCACCACTTCCAACGGGGTGGATGCCGGCGGCAGCACCGTGCGGGGCGATTCCATCAAGCGGCCCCCGCGTCGATCAGCTGCAAGGTGCCCAGCACCGGATATTCACCCACGGCCAGCGGCGTGATGGCGGCGGGCGTGTCGGCTGCGGGGTAGTCCACCGCGTGCACGCCATCGACGTGCAGCAAGGTGGTGATATACGACCGGGCCACGCTGCTGGCCATGACGTTCATTTCCGCGAAGGCGGCGGCCAGGCGGTCGCCCAGCTGCTGCAGCAGGTTGGTCGGCGCGCTGGCGGTGCGGGTGATGCGCGCGGTGATGTGGATCGCCTTGGGCACCGCCACCTGCACGGTCAGGCGCACGCCCAGCATGCGGGTGGCGTCGGCGTTCAGCGCCGCATCGACGGCGGCGCGCACGGGCTCGGCCTGGGCTTGGTCGGTCACCCACAGCATCACCAGCACGGCGCCGGGCACGGGCTGGCTGGCCTGCGCGGCGCGCACCTGGGCCGAGGCCGTCAGGGCGTGGAATTCGTAGTGCTGCCGCGTGCCCTGGGCGCCCAGCGCGGCAATCCTGAGCTGCAGGCGGGTGCGCAGGCGTTCATCTTTTTCACCGGCCATGCGTAAGACGCCGAACAGGGCGGCCAGCTGGTCTAGGTCACCATCGGCGGCGAAGGCCAGCAGGTGAGCGCGTGCCGCGTCGTTGATGCGGGCGCGAATGAGCAGCTCTCGGTAGGCGTGCGACTCGATCAGCTTCACAACCGGGTCGGACTCCAGCGCCAGGATGTCGTCAATCGCCGGCAGGTGCGGGCGCATGCGCTCGGCAAAGTCCGCTTTGGCTTCGGCCAGGATGGCTTCAAACGACAGGGCCTCCACCACGGCCGGCGCGGGCAGCGTCTGCAGGTCGATCATGCGCCGGCCCCCTGGCCCGTGAGCGGTACCGACAGCGACAGGGGCGCGGCGTCGCGGCCATAGCCGCCGATGTAGCTGCCGGTGATGTGCACTTCGGCGCGGCCCGGCCGCTGCGGGTCGCGCACCGTCGTCATCTTGTCGATCTGCAAGCGCGGCTCCCAGCGCATGAGGGCCGACACGATGGCGCCATACACGCGGGTTTGGGTGGCCATGTTGTCGGGCTGGTCGATCAGCGCCGGCACCAGGCTGCCGTATTCGCGGCGCATCACCCGGCTGCCGATGGGCGTGGCCAGGATGTCGCCGATGCTCTGCTGCAGGTGTTCCAGCGCTCCCAGGCGCTGGCCGGTGTTGCGGTTCATCATCGGACGGGCTCCTGCGTGTCGTCGTTGCCCACGCGCACGCCGCTGTGCACATGCTGCACTGCGCTGACGCCCATGGCCACGATGTCCACGCTGCTGGTGATGCGGTCGGGGCCGATGTGCAGTACAGCGCCGCCCACCTGCAGGGTGATGCCGCTCGGCTCCATGGCAATGCGGCATCCGTCGCCGGCCTCCAGCACGATGCGGCGTTCGGTGTGCACGGTGTATTGCTGCTGGCGGTATTCGGCGGATTCCCGCTCGGTCCACTGCGTGCGATTCACGCCGGGCTCATCGGCTGGTGCGTCCATGCGGTCGCTGTAGGCGCCCAGCAGCACGACGCCCTGGGCGAGGTCGCCGCCTGGCGCCACCACCAGGCACTGCTCGCCCACGACGGGCGGCCACCAGCTGCTGCCCTGCTTACCGGCGGCGCGGCCCGCGAGCCATGGCAGCCAGTCGGTGGTGTTGTCGCCCAGTTGCACGCGGCAGCGTGCGGGCTTGGCGTGCCGCACCGCCATCACGGTGCCCATGCGCGCGAGGTTTTCGAGCCGGCGGGCGGCTTCCTGCGGGCTGTCTTGCTGTGGCGTTTCGTAAGGCATGACCGCATGGTGCTTTCGCACGCGCGCGGACGCCAGCAGCGGGCACTGTGGGGGCGCGCATCACATTTGCGCGCCCCGAATGTCAGGTTTGGAGGTGGTCCATCAGCATGTCCCGCAGCGCCCGGCCGTCTTCGTCTGTGATGCCCAGCAAGGGCCGTGCGGGGTATTCATAGCGAGGGCCGCCAGGGTTCACCGCGTCGGTTTCGCCGAAGTGATGCACGCGTGCGATGCGCTCGGCGCGGCCCGCGAACGTCACCACGGCGGCGCCGCCCTCGGCCCGCGCCTTGAGGTGCTTTTGCTGGCGCAGCTTGGCAAACATGGGCTGCCCCTGCCGGGCTTGCTGGCGCAGCTTCTGGCGCTTGCTGCGCAGGTTGTCGCCGGGTGGCTTCCTGGGCACCCATGCGCCCCCGTCCGGGTCGTTCTGCGCGCGCATGCGCTGGGCGTTCATGGTCCGCAGGCGCCGCGCCAGGTCCACCAGCAGGCGGCGGCGCTGCACGGGCTGCATCTTTCTCAGCAGATCCTCGGCCCAGGTTTCGAGCGCTTTCAGTTCGGCCATGGGCTACAGCGGGAAGCGGGAGACTTCGGCCGGCGCGGGAATGTCCCAAGCGGCCAGCATCTTGTCTTTCAGCCACAGTTCCCAGTGCTCGGGCAGGCACTGGCCGCCGGGGTGGCAGGGCTCGGCGGGGTGGGTGACATTGAAGCGCGTTGGGTGCGCGGGGTCGGCTTTGACGATGGCGCGTTCCGTGAGCGGAACGCGGATGCCGATATCCACCGCGGCGGTGTTTAGGTGCTCCACGGTAAACCCGATCCCGCCGGCCTGACTGGCCGGGTTGTCCAGCAGGTCCGACTGGTGCGCCCGCACCCAGGCGAGGATGGGCACAAACAGGGCATCCGTGTGGCCGGTGTAGTCCAGCACGGTGATTGCGGCGGTGTAGCGGTACTCAAACGACAGGCCGCCGGCCAGGGTGGAGACTGCGGCGCCATCGGTGGCCATCACGATCAAGCGTTCCGGGTCGCGCTCCAACTCAGGCACGGCGGCCTCGATCAGGCTGCGCAGGCTGGGCAGTTTCCACATGCTACGGCGCTTCCTTTCGTGCGGCCTCGCTCATGGCGTGGCCGCTGTCGTAGGCGCGTTCGCATGCGGTGCCGCGGACGCGGGCTTGGTCAGCGATTGCCGCCAGCTCTCCCGCTCGTTCGTCAGCGCGGCGGCGCAGCTCGGCAAGCAGATCGAGGGGGGCGAAGTCTGGCGCGCATTGTCCGGCAGCGGCGCGAGCCTGGGCGGCGACACGGTGGGCGGTAATGTAGTCGGCAACGTCGCGCTGCATCCCGAGCCGATCAGCGCGATCCCGCTCAGCATCAGCGCCAGCCGCAGCGATGACGGCCGACGCGCCGGCCATGATCTGGGTGATTTCGTTGCCATGGTTTCCTTCGAGGTTGCGAAACTTTTCGGTCTGCGCGAGCGCTGCACGGCCTGCAGCATCGCGTTCCGTGGCGAGGGTGGCCACGGCATCGGCCGCGCGCAGTTCGGCGGCGTGGCGTTGCAGGGTCTGCCACAGCAGCAGGCTCCCCAGCGATAGGGCGGCGATCTGCCACACATGGGCTTTGATCTGCGCGAGCATGTCAGCACACCCCGTGCGGGTGGCCGCCGCACAACGTGAAATAGAGCATGGCCAGCAGCATGGCCGCGGCGGCGGCAATGCACAGGATGGCCACGCACATGGCCTTGAGAATCTTTTTCATCCTTGCATCTCCATGCAGGTTTCATAGCGCTGCACCTGGCGCGTCCACACGCCGCGGCAGCCCTTCGGCCCCCAGTTCTGAGGCAGCTTGCAATCGCGGCCGGCCTGAAACCGCCAGGCCAGCAGCGCCTCGCATGCTTGCCGGTAGTCGCCGCGCAGCAGCCACGTGCGCGGGCTCTGCGGCTTGCGCCAGTTGCCGATGCCGTACTGCCCCACGAAGTCGATGTACAGGTCGAATTCACCGTGGTAGAGCGTGACGCCCGGCAGGCTGGCGCGGAACCGCGCTTCCTCGGCGCTGTTCAGGTTGCGGGCGAGCCGCTCGGCGCGCTTGCGCGTGATGGGGGCGTCGGTCAGGCGCACGGGGGTGCCGTCTTCATAGCGCGTCGATCCGTGGCCGATGGTGGGCACGTCGCCCTGCGTCGGCACGTAGGGCGCGAGCAGCACGGTGCCGTCAGCGGCGCGGGTCGATGGGCCTTCGCCCTCCGATTTCTTCCACGTGGCGAAGCCCGCGGCCGACAGGGTGAGCGCGGCGACGGCCACGCGCAGGGCGCTTTGCTTCGCATCCATCAGTCGGCCCCCACCGCCCGGCCGTTGGCGGCCCGGTGCCAGCGCCACAGCAGCCAGCCGATTTGCAGCAGCAGATACACGATGGTCAGTGCCGCCACGGTGTGGTTGATGGTCCAGTCGTTGGCGAGCGACGTGCCCACCACTGCGGCCGGCGGCGACAGCTTGGCCGCCTCGATCCCTATGTCCTTGATGATTTCATTCGCCATTTTTCAGTCCCAAATATTGACCATTGCCCGCACGGGCTCGGGTGCCTTCACCAGGCGCACGGCCTGGCCTTCCGGTAGTTCGGCCGCCAGCTTGGCCAGCCCAGGGTTGGCGGCCAGCGTGGCTTCCACGTGGCCGGCGGTGGCGCCCAGCTGCCGCCACGCGAGCGCGTCCAGGGTTTCGTGCGCGTGCGCGCGCACCGTCACGCCTTGCTCGGTCACAGCAGCTCCGCGATCACGCGCGATGACTCCTGCAAGTCCGCGATGGCCCATCGCTGCTGCTGGTTGAACCCGTCGATGCGCAGTTCCACCGCGGCCTGCACGCGGCCTTCCTTGCCGGCCCCCTGCGGCAGCGTGTCCATGTCGCGGTACGCCTCGGCCAGCTGCGCCTGCACGTGCGCGCAGATCGCCGTGCGGTATTGCTCAATGCGCACGCTCTCGCCGTCCAGCTGCTCGGACGGCACCGCCTGCAAGGTGGTGTATCCGGCCTTGATCTGCGCGGCCTTCCACTCCCGCAATTCGCCGTTCACGGACCACATGGCCGTCAGCAGGGCCTTGCGGAGCCGCTCGGGGGTGACCGTGCCATCCAGGCGAATGTCATTGCGCAGCTTCTCGCGGTCGATGTTGGGGAAGAACCCGTCATTGGCCACGGCAGGCTCGGCACCGCGGGCAGGTGGGTTGGCGGTTGCGACGAAGGACATAGCGGCTTTCGGTTGTTAGGTGTGGCGGTGGTCCTGGGCGTCGGGTTGAAGCAAATGAATGCCGCCCTTGCCCAGGAGCCGCCACGGGTGCGGGGTACGCTCGGTTTGCAGCGCCTGTGCCTACTCCGCCGACTTCGGCTTGAGTCGGCGCTCCAGGCGCTCGATGTCTTTTTTCACGCCGGCCCGGCTGTCCAGCTCCATGGCCCGCTGCAGCAAGGGCAGCGCTTCGCGGCACGCCTTCACCGGCCGCTTGAGCATGTCCACGTCGTGGCTGCCGGTCTTTCCCAGCACGGCCCAGCCGGCGGCCTTGAACAGCTTGCTTTTCGCTTGGTCGGGCGTGTCGGCATGCTCTGTCAGCGCCATGGCCTTGGCCACGATCTGCAGCGCTTCGTTGCCCTTCACCTTGCCGTCGATGACGGCTTCTGCCACTTCGTCCTGCACCACGGTCGGCAGATCGCGGTGGTAGTTGTCCGGCGGCGTGATTCCGCTGGCCAGGGCGTATTCGGCAATCTCCAGCGCGCGGGCGTAGTTGCCCGCGTCGATGTGCCAGATCAGCGTGGTGGCGATCACTTCGTCCTGCGTGCCCGGCCTGGCCTGCAGCACGCCGTCGATGTAGGCGTCGTACTCGGGGAGCATCACGCGCTTTGCGTCGATCTTCCGTTCCACGCTCTGCATTTCCTTGAGCCGCAGGCGGTGCTGGTGCAACTGGGCCAGCTGCAATTCGTAGGCCGTGCCGATGGTCTGGCCGTGCACGTCGGCGGTGGAAGCCAGCGATGCCTGTTCCAGGGCGAGGTGGTGCATTCGGTGGCGCTGGGCAAGGGTTTGGCGCATGGCGGGGTGTCCTGTGTTTTTGCCGTAGCTGTGCTTTTGTCGCTCTGACCGCAAATAGCGGCTCCTTTTTTTAGAGCCGCTATTTGCTGCAGCGGTCACACCAGTTCGATGTGCTCGATCAGGCAGGCCTTGCCCAGGTCTTCCACCACGAACGCGTCATTGCTGCTTTCATAGGTTTCGATCTGGTCGCGTCGTGGGTTGTCCAGCACGTGCCGGCGGCGGCCGCCGTCTTGGTAGTAAATCGACAGGTTGGACAGGCTGGTGACAAGCACCGCACCTTCCGGCACGAAGGGCACCGTGATGGCGGCGAGTCCGCCCAGGCGCATCTGGCTGCGCACGATGTCGGCGGCGAGCATTTCGGTGGGCGCCTTCTGGTCATCAACCAGCGGGAACAGCTTGTCGTGCATGAGTCCGCGTCCCACGATGGCCACCAGATCACCGGCAGCGGCGTGCCACGGGTCCAGCAGGGATTTGTGGGCGTCGTACACCAGGCCGTCCAGCGTCTTGTAGTCGCCAGTGGCGCCCACCTGAACCTTGCCGGCGGCTTTGCCGGACGCGATCACGCGCGCAGGCGCCTCGGCGCGCAGCTTCTGCAGCCAGCCCACGTTCACGTCCTGCAGGAGAGGGTTCACTACGCGATCCGTGTTGGCCGCAGCGCTGACGCCGTTGAAACCGACCATGATCCGGTCGAGCGCGCATTGCTGTTGGATGGCGCGAGCGATGCGCAACTGAAAATCCTTGAACTTCGCCCACATGTCCAGCTTGCTGTAGCGGATGTGCGTGTCGTAGTTCGTTTGCACGCACTGGTAGCCGCGGCCTTCGAGGCCCGATGCGTCCCGCGTCACGCGGTCCTTCGTCGTCGTGTCGGTACGGCTCGCAATCGGCCCGTCCGTGCCCAGGCCCAGCTTCGCGCCTTGCATCTCATCCACGGGGACGATGTTCACGGCCTGCAGGAACGCACTGCTTTCCTGAATCCGGTTTTCCAGCTTCTGCTGGATCGACGGGGCGACGTTGAATTTTTCGCCGACGCTCGAAACGCCGTTGAGGGTGGCTTGGTCCTGCAGGTAGCCGTTGAAAAGCAGGCGGGTGGAGTTCTTCATTGGTGTATGCCTTGGGGTGATGTGTTGCGGTGGTGTGCTTCGCTATGGCGTGCTCGCTGCGCTCAGCAATCGGCCTTGGCCACGCCTTCGGTGCCGGTGGCTTGCGGGCGGTGGGTGGGGTCGCCGTCTTGCTTGCTCAGCTTCTCGGTCAGGGCTTTGAAGTCGCTCTGCAGCGTGGCGAATTCGCCGGCCAACTTCGCGTTTTCGGCCTTGGCGGCCGCCAGATCCTTGGCCTGTTGTTGAATGGCGGCATCAGCCGCGCCCAGCACTTCCAGCGTCTTGGTAGCGAAGACCTCGGATGTTTCTGGCGTGGGCTTGGGCGCGGCGATGCCACTCAAGTTTTTCAGCATGTCGCTGAATTTGGTGAGGATGGATGAAGCGATGTTTTCTGCATCGCCCTCCAGTCCCAGGTCGGTTTCCACAGCTGCGCTGAACAGGGCGCCTTCGCTGTGTTTCTTGCCCTTGTACGGGCTGGAGTCGGGGTTTTGCGCCGCGAACTTGAGCACGTCGGTGCCCAGGCTGGCGGGCGTGTCGGTCACACCGAGGCCGGTCAGATACGCCTCGCCCGACTTCGCAAAGTTCGGGTCCACCTCGATGCTGGTGTAAATCTTCTGCTTGGCCTTGTTCATGGCCACCAGCGAGGGCAGCGCCTCGATCTGCGCGAACAGCGCCAACTTGCCATCCTCTACCGTGCGAGCCTGCACGGCCAGTACATCGCCCAGCGCCGCAAAAGCGCTATCTGGAAGCATGCCGCGCATATGCTCCAGCCACACGCGGGCGCCGTACTTCTCGCGGTTGAAGTTCTTGGCCATCTGCTCGATCCAGCTGCGCTGAATCTCCCGGCCGTCGGTGGTTGCGCCCTCGGTGGCTACGCGGAAAAACTTGGATGGCATGTTGCGGCTTTCGTGCGGTGTGTTGATCTGTTGCCTATGTTCCGCACCCGGCCGCATGGCCGCAATTGGCGCGCCCTGTGGCTGCGCGCATCACATTTTTTGATGGGTGCTTTCCGCGCGCGCGCGGCAGACACTGGCGGCCATGACAGCAGAAGCCGCCAGCAAAATCACCGCGCCGAAGAGGCGCAAGCGCCCGCCGAGTTCGGTGATGAACACGGGCTGCGCAGCGCAAAAGGCGATCACGAATGGCATCAAAGCGATGCCCAAAGACACGCTGCCTGCCGGCGACAGCAGCCCGGTGGACGGTGGCGCAGGCGTGCGGCGCGAAGCGCGTGCGCTTTTCTGGATGGGCTGGAAGCTCACGCACATTGCCGAGAAGTTGGATGTTCCCCGCGGCACGCTGCATGGCTGGTGCAAGGCGGAAAAGTGGTCAGAGACGCCGGCCACTCAGCGGGTGGAGCACTCGCTGGAATCGCGCATGGTCCAGCTCATTGCGAAGGACGCGAAGACCGGCGGCGACTTCAAGGAAATTGACCTGCTGGGCCGTCAACTGGAACGTTTGGCCCGCATCGGAAAGTACGAAAAGACCGGGCGGGAAGTGGACCTGAACCCCACTATTGCCTCTCGCAACGACCAGCCCAAGAAGCGCCCGCTAAAGAATCATTTGACCGATGAGCAGGTCGAGCAGCTCACCAGCGCATTCTTCGATTCCATCTTCGAGTACCAACGCACTTGGTGGGACTCGGCCATGGAGCGGATGCGCCTCATCCTCAAGTCTCGGCAGATCGGCGCCACTTGGTACTTTGCCCGCGAAGCACTGATGGACGCGATCAAGACAGGGCGCAATCAGATTTTTCTTTCTGCCAGCAAGGCACAGGCTTATCTTTTTCGTCAATACATCGTCCGCTTTGCCTACGACGCATGCGGCGTTCAGTTGACGGGTGACCCCATCGTTTTGTCCAACGGCGCCACCTTGTACTTTCTTGGGACCAATGCCAAAACGGCCCAGGGTTACCACGGCAACCTCTATTTCGACGAGTTCTTTTGGACGAACAATTTCGAGCAGTTGAACGACGTGGCCAGCGCGATGGCTGCGCACAAGAAATGGAGGATGACCTATTTCAGTACGCCGTCGAGCGTCCAGCACGCGGCGCATGAATTGTGGACGGGCAAGTACCTTCGCCGGCCCGTTGACATTGATGTGAGCCACGCACGCCTATCGACAGGCTCCAAGTGTGAGGATGGCGCGTGGCGCCAGATCGTTACCGTGGTTGACGCCGAGCGCGGCGGCTGCGATCTATTTGACATTCCGAATCTGCGCGCCACCAAGTCCGAAGAGGTCTTCAACAACCTCTTCATGTGCAACTTCGTGGACGATTCGTTCTCTGTGTTCCCCCTTACCGCGCTGCAGCGGTGCATGGTGGACAGCTGGGACAGCTGGAAAGACTTCAAGCCATTCAGCGAGAGGCCCTACGGGTGGCTGCCCGTGTGGGTGGGCTACGACCCTTCGCATACCGGCGACTCTGCCGGCCTCGTCGTTGTGGCACCGCCGACGAAACCCGGCGGCCCTTTGCGTGTTCTCCATACCGACCAGTTCAAGGGCGCGGACTTCGAGGCGCAGGCCCAGGCAATCAAGAAGATCACCGAGCGCTACAACGTCGCGGCCATCACGGTGGACACCACCGGCCTGGGCAATGGTGTGTACCAGCTGGTGCAGAAATTTTTTCCTGCTGTGCAGGGCCTCAACTACAGCGTGGAGAGCAAAACCATGCTGGTGCTCAAGGCGCAACAGGTCATGAAGGCGGGTCGATTTGAGTTTGATGCTGGTAACAAGGATCTGGCAGCCAGCTTCATGGGCATCAAACGCGAGCTGACCGCCAGCGGGCGGAACGTCACCTATGCCGCAGGGCGCAGCAAAGAAACCGGCCACTCCGATTTGGCATGGGCTGCAATGAATGCGATCAGCAACGAGTCCTTGGAAACCGGCACCGACCTGGCCACGCCACAGACCACTTCCTTTATCGATTTCTCGGACTGACCAATGAAAAAACGAACCCGCCGCACTTCCGTTCCAGCCCACATCAGCACTGCATCCGCCGAGCAGGCGAACACGGCACCGCAGGCGCAATCCTTCACCTTCGACCTGGGCGACCCCGAGCCCGTCATTGGCGGTCGGTCTGCTCTGCTGGAGTACGCCGAGTGCATGGAGTCTGGCGACTGGTACGAACCGCCCGTAAGCCTTGCTTCCCTGGCCCGCCTGTTGCGCGTGGGTGCGCACCACGAATCGGCGCTGCGCTTCAAGGTCAACGTGTTGGCGAGCACGTTCGTGCCGTCGCAATGGCTCAGCGCCGAATCCTTCCGCGGCCTGGCGCTGGATTTCCTCGTGCTGGGCAATGGCTACTTGGAGCGCCGCCGCAACCGCTTGGGCGATCTGCTGGAGCTGCGCCACGTGCTGGGCAAGTACGCGCGCCGCGGCATCAAGGCGGGCCGGTTCTTCTTCGTGACCGACCTGCAGTCGCCGCACGAATTCCCCGAAGGCGATGTGTTCCAGCTGCGCGAGCAGGATATTCACCAAGAAATTTACGGGCTGCCCCCGTACCTGGGCGCGCTGCAGTCGGCCATGCTCAACGAGTCCGCCACGCTGTTCCGCCGCCGCTACTACAACAACGGCAGCCACGCCGGGTTCATCCTCTACGTGACCGACCCTGCGCAAAAGCAGTCAGACGTGGACCAGATGCGCGCCCAGTTGACGAAGACCAAAGGCATGGGCAATTTTCGGAACCTCTTCTACTACGCGCCGAATGGCAAGAAGGATGGCATCCAGCTGATTCCCATCAGCGAGGTGGCAGCGAAGGACGATTTTTTGAGCATCAAAAACACCAGCCGCGACGACGTTCTGGCCGCGCACCGGGTGCCCCCGCAGCTGATGGGCATGCTGCCCAACAACGTGGGCGGCTTCGGTGATGTGGAGAAGGCCGCGATGGTGTTCGCGCGCAATGAAATCGCGCCCCTGCAGGCCACCATGGCGCACGCCGTCAACACCTGGGCGGGCGTGCCGGCCTGCGGCTTTCGGCCCTACCTGCTGACCGACGCACCCAACGCCCCGGCGCTGGTGCCGTAGCCCGGCGCCCGCCGAGCCTTGCACAGCCCGCCACAGCGCGGGCTTTTTTACGCCCACCCCGCCCCCTGTCCAGCGGCGTTGATGCCCCTTGCCGGCCCTCCCAGGCCCTGCCGCGCCCCCACCCCGTGCCCAGGTGCCGCCCCGCCCGCCGCCCGCCCTGGCCAGAACCCCCGCCCGACCCTCGACCGACCCCGCGGCGCGCGGTCGAGACCCCGCCGCGCCCGCTCGCTTGATGTGTCGATTTCGTCGGGGGTGCCGAATAGGGCAGGCGCGAGCACTGGCGGGGCCTCGCGGCCGGTTTTTCGGTGCAAAAGCCGTTCGGGAAACGTCGGAATCTGGCGGTTGGGCGTGTTGCATTTTTGCCCGGCGCTTTTTTTGCCCGGCAGGGCGGCGCATCGGGCCAGGAAGGCCCCTAAATCTGATGGCCTAGGGGTTGGCCTATAGTTGCGGTAAGATGCGCTGCAAGCCGCGCCGGCCCTTGCTTCGCGGCTCTCACCCTCTCCGCCATGAATAAGCCTAAGTAGTTGATCTACTTAGGCTTTTTTTTGCGCTTGCGGGTTGCTCAAGCACTTGGCATCCGCTCGGGGTCTACCCGGAAAAGTCTGCGCTGTCCTGGGTCGCTCATGTCCCTGGTCGACCCACGCGGCTCTGCGACCTGCAAAAACATTGGCAACCCTATCGTTGTTTGGGTGGGCGGCGCTAGCGTTGCAATGACCATCGAAGAGGCACTCGGCGGTGCCTTGACAAGCATGTCCTCCAGCGACATGACCTGCATCGACTCCACTGCTCGGCAGCTCTCCAGCCAACTTGCGCCCTGACAAGGGATTCCCCCGATAAGACATGGCCGATACGACCCCCCTCCTGGCCGGATCCGCCCCACGTGCCCCGACCCCTTCTTCCTAAAGTGGCTCCTGCCATCCAGGTATCCAAAGAAGGAATTGAGCGCATGACGAATCTCTCGCAATCGAAGCCGGCCGACCGTTCGGCCGCTGTGTGTGTCATCGGTGCGGGCCCCGGCGGGCTGAGCGCTGCGCGGGCCCTGAAGATGCAGGGGCTGGACTATGACCAGTTCGAACGCCACAGCGACCTGGGCGGCCTGTGGGATACGACGAATCCCGGCTCGCCCGTCTATGCGTCGACCCACTTCATTTCATCGCGCGATCTGTCGGGTTTCATCGGCTATCCCATGCCTCGCGACTATCCCGACTATCCGTCGCACCGGCAGATCCTGGCCTACCTGCGCAGCTTTGCCGATGCGTTTGGCCTGCGAGAAAAAATCCAGTTCAACACCGGCGTGCAACGCATACGGAAAGACAGCGCTTCGCGCTGGGTGGTGGAGCTGGCGGACGGCACGCACCGACTCTACGGTGCCGTGGTCTGTGCCACCGGGGTGAACTGGGACCCCAGCATGCCGAGCTTCGAGGGCGCCTTCCAGGGCGAGGTGCGCCATGCGGCGACCTTCAAGCACGGGGACGAGTTCCGGGGGCGGCGTGTGCTGGTCGTGGGGGCGGGCAATTCGGGCGCCGATATTGCGTGCGAAGCGGCCGCGCATGCCCAGCGTGCCTTCATCAGCGTGCGCCGCGGCTACCACTTCATCCCCAAGCACCTGATGGGCGTGCCCGTCGACCAGATCGCGGAGACGGGGCCGCATCTGCCGATGTGGCTGGCCCGCCCGCTCTTCAGTGGCCTGCTGAGGCTCGTTCAGGGCGATCTCACGCGCCTGGGTCTGCCGAAGCCCGACCACCGCCTTTTCGAGAGCCACCCGCTTCTCAATTCGCAGTTGCTGCACCACCTGCAGCACGGAAACATCGCCGTCAAGCCCGACATCGCACGGCTGGATGGCGGGCACGTGGTGTTCAAGGACGGCTCCCGGGAAGAGATCGATCTGGTGCTCTGCGCGACCGGCTACCGGTGGAGCTGTTCCTACGCCACCGAATTCTTCACTTGGACGGCAGGGCGGCCGCAGATGTACCTGTCGATGTTCAACCGCAGCCACCGCAACCTTTTCGGCATCGGCTATCTGGAAACCAACTCCAGTGCCTACAAGCTGTTCGACACGCAGGCGCACATGATCGCCTGCTACCTGAAGGCGCAGCAGGCGGCACCGGAGAGCGCACAACGGTTCGACGATGCCATCCGCAAGGACGAGCCCGATCTGTCGGGCGGTATCCGATTCGTTCAGTCGCCCCGGCATGCCGTCTATATCGACGCGCATGCCTTCAAGGCCTATCTGCGCAAGTTGCGCAGGCGCATGGGCTGGGGAGAACTCAGCGAGACCATGTACGACGCTCTCAGGGTCAAGGCCAGCCCCGTGCGCCACAGCGGCCGCAACGGGCTCGCCGCTGCGCCGCAGCCGGGCGAGGTAGCGCATGGCTGAGCGCAAGCCTTTCGCCGGCGGGGTTGCCTTGGTGACCGGCGGCGCCGGTGGATTGGGGCGGGCGATCAGCGCGCGGCTGATCCAGCGAGGCATGCACTGCCTGCTGGTCGATATCGACCCGCAGGCGCTGGACCGGGCCGTTCATGCGCTGGGTCCGCTGGCCATGCCGCACGTTGCCGATCTGACCGACCCGATGGCCCGGCAGCTTCTGGTGCAACAGGTGCAGGCCCGGTGGGGCCGGCTGGACCTGTTGGTGAACAACGCGGGCATGGTGGGCACGACCCCGTTCGAGCAGCGCGGCCAGGATTCCATCCGCAACGAGCTGGAGTTGAATCTGATGGCGCCGCTGCTGCTCACTCACAGCCTGCTGCCGTTGCTCCAGTGCACGGGCGACGGCCGGGTGGTGAGCATCGTGTCGCTCGGCGGCATGTTTCCGTTGCCGGAGTCCACCGTGTATTCCGCAAGCAAGTTCGGGCTGCGTGGCGCCATGCTGTGCCTGGGGCTGGACGGCGCGCGGCTCGGGGTGCGGTTTTCCATCGTGAACCCTTCGGCCACCGAGACCCCGATGCTGATGCGCGAAGCGATCCACGGGGGCAACAAGCTGCAGTTCATGGACCCGCCCCAGATGCCCGACGAGGTGGCGCTGCAGGTGATGCGCTGCCTGGACCAGCCTTGCCTGGAGCGCTTTGTGCGGCCTGCCGAGTCCTGGACGGTGCGGCTGGCGATGCTGCTCCCCAATTGCCTGGTGCGGGCGCTGCCCCTGTTCCAGCGCAGGGCCGAGCAGGGCCACCAGCGGTACCTGGATTCGCTGGTCGCGCGTGGGCTCGTGCGCCAGGAAGAGGGCGTGTGGGTATGCGTTGCCGATGCCCGCCGCTGATCAGCGTTGACCGCGGTTTGCCGGCGCGAAGTCAATGAAGTCGGCCGGCACATTCGCCGTGAGCCAGACGCCATTGTCTGCTTGGTAGAACCGGTGCCCTTGGCCGTGCATGGTGGCTGCTGCGATGGTCAGCACCACGGGTTGCCCGTATCGCTGCCCCACGCTGGTCGCGGTCTGCGCATCCTCTGAAAGATGCACATGGTGCCGCGAACCCGGCAGCAATCCTTGCTGGCGGATCGACTCCAGAAACCGGGTCGCAGTGCCGTGGTACAGAGCAGCGGGCGGCGTCTTTTCCTCCATGCGGATCGACACGGTGGGGGTGGAGTGCCCTTGCACCGCGCGGATGCTGGAGCCATCTTCCGAAATCGAAAACCGTTTTTTGTCGCTGGTGATGACGACCTGCTCGATCAATGCACGGTCCAGCGCACGACCGTGCAGGGCCGCCGCCGCGATCAATGTGTCGATGGGGGCCCAGCCCTCGCGATCCAGGGTCAGCCCGATGGATTGGGGTTCATGGCGCAGAACGTAGCTGAGAAACTTGCTGGTTTCGGCGAGTGGCTTGGTGCTCATGGAAAACGCCTTGGGCTGTCTATCCGGCCTGGCGGCGCGTCACTCCGCCGCTGCGGCGATCAATGCCTGCAGGGCCTCGTCCACTTCGCGGTCCTCGACCCCCTGCTGCGGCACCAGGCAGGCTGTCAGCGCCTGGAGTGCTCCTGCTTCCTTCTGCAGCCGTGCAATGGCCTGCCCCGCATCGCGCGGCGCATCAAAGCCGGTGCTTTGCAGCAGCACCCGGCCATCCGCCGCGACCAGCTTGAAGTAGAACTTGCCGTCCGCCTCCCGGTACTGCTTGAACGACGGCAGCGCCGCCTTGGCGGGCTTGGCCTGTGCGGGCGCCACCACTGCGGCGGTGCGCAGGCTGCGCAGCCCCACGGCCCCGCGCAGGTCGCGCATGAACGGCGTGGCGATGGCGCGTGCGCGTTCGGCGCCGGCCAGCAGGGTGTCCTCGATCTGCGAGGGGTCGGCCATCAGTGCTTCGTAGCGCGCGCGCATGGGGGCGATGACCTGGTCCACGCGTTCGAACAGCACCTGCTTGGCGTCGCCCCAGGCGATGCCTTCGGCGTATTGCCGGCGCAGCGCGGCGGTTTCCGCTTCGGTGGCAAAGGCCTGGTAGATCTGGAACAGGGCCGAGCCCTCGGTGTCCTTGGGTTCGCCGGGCGCGCGCGAGTCGGTGAGGATGCCTCCGATGAGCTTGCGCAGCTGTTCGCGCGAGGAGAACAACGGGATGGTGTTGTCGTAGCTCTTGCTCATCTTGCGGCCATCGAGGCCGGGCAGGGTGGCCACATGCTCGTCGATGGCGGCCTCGGGCAGCACGAAGCGCTCGCCGTACAGATGGTTGAAGCTGGCCGCCATGTCGCGCGCCATCTCGATGTGCTGCACCTGGTCGCGGCCCACGGGCACCTTGTGGGCCTTGAACAGCAGAATGTCGGCGCCCATGAGCACGGGGTACATGAACAGGCCGGCGGTCACGCCGTCATCGGCCTCGCGGCCGGCCGCGGTGTTCTTGTCCTGCGACGCCTTGTAGGCATGGGCACGGTTGAGCACGCCCTTGCCGGTCACGCAGCTCAGCAGCCAGTTGAGTTCGGGGATTTCCGGAATGTCGGACTGGCGGTAGAAGGTGACGTGCTCGGGGTTCAGCCCGGCGGCGAGCCAGCTGGCCGCGATCTCCAGCGTGGAACGCTGGATGCGCAACGGGTCCTCGCATTTGATGAGCGCGTGGTAGTCGGCCAGAAAGTAAAAGCTCTGCACGCCGGACTGCAGGCTGGCCGCGACGGAGGGGCGGATGGACCCGACGAAGTTGCCCAGGTGCGGCGTGCCCGTGGTGGTGATGCCGGTGAGAAAGCGCGTGGTGGTCATGAAAGCAAGATCCGCAGAAAAACAAAGGACAAGAGAACCGCAGCCGCGGGCCTGTCGGCACCGCGACCTTCAGGTGCAGGTGCCGATCAGCGCAGCATCGCCATCAGGGGCGTCAGCAGCAGGTTGATGGCCGAGTAGCCCAGCGACATGAGCGGGCGCAGCCAGACCGCCCCCACCACGCCGGCCACGACCAGGGCCAGCACGATGAAGAAGCCGTAGGGCTCGATGCGCGACACCATTTGCGCCTGCTTCCAGGGCAGCAGGCCGACCAGGATGCGCCCGCCGTCCAGCGGCGGCAGCGGAAACAGGTTGAAGGCCCACATGACCAGGTTGACCAGCATGCCGGCGCGCGCCATCTCCAGGAAAAAGCGCTCCTGCACGCCGAAGCCGACCAGCGCGATGAGGAACACCGCCCACAGGATGGCCTGGAAGAAATTGGAGGCCGGCCCCGCCAGCGCGACCCAGATCATGTCGCGCTTGGGGTTGCGCAGGTTGCCGAAATTCACCGGCACCGGCTTGGCGTAGCCGAAGAGAAATGCCCCCGACGTGGCGAAGTACAGCAGCAGCGGCATGAGGATGGTGCCGACCGGGTCGATGTGCTTGAGCGGGTTGAGCGTGATGCGGCCCATCATGAACGCGGTCTGGTCGCCGAAGTGGCGCGCGGCGTAGCCGTGGGCGGCTTCGTGCACCGTGATCGCGAAGAGCACCGGCAGTGCGTAGATGAGAACGGTTTGGATGAGGTTGGAGAAGTCCACCGGGCGATTGTCTCAGACGCCGGCATGGGGCCTTTCCTGCGGCATAAGCGCAACTACGGAGGGCGCCCGGCGCGATCATTGATAGCATGGCACGGCATGTTGCAAAACGTAGCCTGTGCACACTGCCGGGCGCCGGTCGCTGCCTGCGATAACGATATACAACAGGCATAGGAGACAGTCGATCATGGGCTTGGACAGGCTGAAGATTGGTACGCGGCTGGTGCTGGCGTTCGGGGCGCTCGCGGCGCTGATGGCGCTGCTGGTGGTCGTGGGGCTCACCGACATCGGGCGGGCGCAGGCGTCGCATCGCGCGGCGTTGCAACTGGCGGGCGGCCTGGCCGACGCGCAGCGAATGCCGCTGGTGCAGGCCGTTCAAGCGGCGCAAGGGCAGCTGGACGACGTGCGGGTGTGGCTGCTGGTGCTGGGCGGGCTGGTGTTCGCGGTGGCCATTGCCGCGTTCCTGCTGCTGCGCCAGGGCATCGTGAGCCCCCTGGCCCAGGCCATCGTCATCGCCGAAACCGTGGCGGCGGGCGACCTGAGCAAGGAGTTCAGCTCCGACCTGCAGGGCGATTTCGGGCGACTGCTCGGGGCGCTGGGCACGATGGAAGACACCTTGACCGAGCTGGTCTCGCGCATCAAGCAGTCCACCGATGCGATCACGCTGTGCGCGGGCGACATCGATTCGGGCAATTCCGATCTGTCGCGCCGCACGCAGGAGCAGGTGTCCTCACTGACCGAGACGGCCGCGAGCATGGCGCAGCTCACCTCCACCGTGCGCCAGAACGCCGACCGGGCGCGCTCCGCCAGCGGGCTGGCCGTGGCCGCCTCCGCCACGGCCGAGCGCGGCGGCGCGGTGGTGGGCGAGGTGGTGCAGACCATGCAGGCCATCAGCGGCAGCTCGCACAAGATCGTGGACATCATCCAGGTGATCGAGGGCATCGCCTTCCAGACCAACATCCTGGCGCTCAACGCCGCCGTGGAAGCCGCCCGCGCGGGCGAGCAGGGCCGGGGCTTCGCGGTGGTGGCGTCGGAGGTGCGCAGCCTGGCCCAGCGCAGCGCCGTGGCGGCGCGCGAGATCCGCACGCTGATCCAGGAATCCGTGCAGCAGGTGCAGAACGGCACCGGCCTGGTCGGCCAGGCGGGCAAGACGATGCAGGAGATCGTGCACGACGTGGGGCAGGTCACTGCCCTGCTGGGTGAGATTTCGCACGCCCTGCACGAGCAGAGCGACGGCATCGCCCATGTGAACCAGGCGGTCGCGCACATGGATGGCGCCACGCAGCAGAACGCGGCGATGGTGGAGGCTGCGGCGCGGGCCGCGTCGGTGCTGTCGGAACGCGCGAACGACCTGCAGCGTGCCGTGGGCGCGTTCAAGCTGGACGATGACGACACGCCCGCCCTGGGCTCGCCCGGCCATCACGGCCCGTACGCGCTGCGCCTGCCGGGCTGAGGGCAGCGGCGGCGCGTTGACACGCGTCTCAGTGCGGCCTCAGCGCCGCATCCATCAGAGGCCCAGCGCCTGCAGGCTGCCGCGGCCCTCGCGCACCACCCGCGGTTCGCCGCCGTCGTACATGTCGGTCAGGTCCACCACGGTGGTGGGCTCCAGCGGGCAGGCGCCCGCATCGACGACGGCGTCGATCTGGTGCTCGTAGCGCTCGCGGATCTCGCGTGGGTCGTTCAACGGCAGGGTTTCGCCCGGCGCGATGAAGGTGGTGGCCAGAAGCGGTGCGCCGTGCAGTTCCAGCAGCAGTTGCAGGCCCTTGCGGTCCGGCACGCGCAGGCCGATGGTCTTGCGCTGCGGATGGCTCACGCGGCGGGGCACTTCCTTGGTGGCGTCCAGGATGAAGGTGTAGGGCCCGGGCGTCGCCAGCTTGAGCAGGCGGTACTGCCGGTTGTCCACGCGGGCGTAGTTTGCCAGCTCCGACAGGTCGCGGCACAGCAGGGTGAGGTGGTGCTTTTCGTCCACCTGCCGGATGCGGCGCAGGCGGTCCACGGCCGCCTTGTCGTCCAGCTGGCACACCAGGGCGTAGCTGGAGTCGGTGGGCACGGCCAGCACCGCGCCTTGCTTGAGCAGCGCGGCGCCCTGCTTGAGCAGCCGGGGCTGCGGGTTGTCGGGGTGGACTTCGAAATACTGGGCCAAGGGAAGGTCCTCAGGCGGCGGTGTGGATGCGGTCTGCCAGCAGGTCCCACACGGGGGTCAATGCGCCGGGCAGCGAGGGCAGGGCGCCCAGGTCGGTGTGCGATTCGTCCGGGCTGTGGAAGTCGCTGCCGCGCGATGCGGCGAGCTTGAATTCGGTGGCCATGGCGGCATACACCCCGTATTCGGGCACGGAATGGCTGCCGGTCACCACCTCCACCCCCCGGCCGCCATGCTGGATGAATTCGGTGAAAAGCGCGTACTCGGCATTTGCGCTGAATTTGTAGCGGGCCGGATGGGCGATGACGGCCATGCCGCCGGCCTCGCAGATCCAGCGCACCGCATCGCCGAGCGCGGCCCAGCGGTGCGGCACGTAGCCGGGCTTGCCTTCGGTGAGGTATTTGCGGAACACCTCGGAGGTGTCGCGGCACACGCCGGTTTCCACCAGAAAGCGCGCGAAATGGGTGCGGGAGATGAGTTCCGGGTTGCCCACGTAGCGCAGCGCGCCCTCGTAGGCACCGCGGATGCCCACCTGGGCCAGTTGGCGGGACATTTCCATCGCGCGCTCGCCGCGCCCGCCGCGGGTGGCGGCCAGGCCCTGGCCGAGCTGCCGGTCGTCCGGATCGAACCCCAGGCCGACGATGTGCACGGTGGTATCGGCGAAGGTGACCGAGATCTCCACGCCGGTGAGGTAGGGCAGGCCGTGCAATGCGGCGGCGGCCATGGCGCGGTGCTGGCCGCCGATCTCGTCGTGGTCCGTCAGGGCCCACAGCTGCACGCCGTTGGCGTGCGCCCGGGCGGCCAGTTCCTCGGGCGTGAGCGTGCCGTCGGAAACCACGGAATGGCAATGCAGGTCGGCGTTGAGAAGGATGGACACGGATCGATTCTAGGCCGCCGGCCCTCCCGTGTGTCGCAATCTGGCGCCAAGTATGGAAAACCCCCCTGACGCCCATCGCCGCTAACCCGCAAAATGTAAGCAAAAGTGCACGCCGGAAACGCGCCATGCGTTGCATCCACTGCCGTGTGCTTTTTGCGCTTCTTCACCTTCGCTCCCACCTCCCGATGAACTTCCAGAACCTTTCCGTTGGCCGCAAGCTGTGGCTCATCATCCTCGGCCTCATGGGCAGCATGCTGCTGCTGGTCTATGCCCTCGTGAACTACACGGCCCGCGTGGATGCCGAAACCACCGCCGTGGTCCAGGCCAACGAAGACCGCATCTCGCTGGCCTTGCGCTGGAAGGGCATGACGCAGCTGGCCGTGGAGCGCGTGGTGGTGAGCGCGGTGACCACCGACGAGGTGCTGAGCACCCGCATGAAGGCGCTGGTCAAGAACGACATCGCCGCCATCACCGAGATCCAGAAGAAGATCATCGCGCAGGCCGTGACGCCCGAAGACAAGGCCCAGCTCGAACGCGTCTCCGCCGAGCGGGCCGCCGTGCTCAAGATCACGGCCCAGGCGCAGGAAGGCCGTGTGGACATCGACGCCACCCGCAAGCTCGTGGACGACACGTTGCTGCCCGCCGTCACCAAGTACATCCAGACCCAGGAGACCTTCGTCGAGCAGCAGCAGGGCCAGCGCGAAGCGGCCAAGGCCGAGGGCCAGCGCCAGCGGGAGAAGGCCCACTGGATCGGCGCGGCGATTGCTGCCCTGGTGGTGTTGCTGGGCGTGTTCCTGGCGTACCTCACGGTGCACTCGATCACCCAGCCGCTGGACCGCGCCGTGGGCCTGGCCGACGCCATCGCCGAGGGCGACCTGACCGTCGACGTGCAGGACGCGCGCAAGGATGAGCTGGGCCACCTGCTGCGCTCGCTGTCCGCCATGGCGGCGCGCCTGCGCGGCGTGGTGGCCGAGGTGCGCTCGGGCGTGGAGTCGGTGTCCTCCGCCTCCACCGAGATCGCCACCGGCAACCAGGACCTGTCCGCCCGCACCGAACAGACCGCCGCCAACCTCGAGGAGACGGCGGCCAGCATGGAAGAGTTGACCGCCACCGTCACCCAGTCCGCCGACACCGCGCGCCAGGCCAACCAGCTCGCGTCCACGGCGGCGCAGGTGGCCGGGCGGGGCGGCGAGGTGGTAGGCCAGGTGGTGACCAGCATGCAGCAGATCACCGACAGCTCGCGCAAGATCAGCGACATCATCGGCGTGATCGACGGCATCGCCTTCCAGACCAACATCCTGGCGCTGAACGCTGCCGTGGAGGCTGCCCGGGCCGGCGAGCAGGGCCGGGGCTTCGCGGTGGTGGCGTCGGAGGTGCGCAGCCTGGCGCAGCGTTCGGCCGAGGCGGCCAAGGAGATCAAGCTGCTGATCGATACCTCCGTGCGCAACGTGGAATCGGGCTCGCAGCAGGTGGCGCAGGCCGGCCAGACCATGGAGGAGATCGTCGGCAGCGTGCAGCGCGTGTCCGACCTGATCGGCGAGATCACCGCGTCGTCCACCGAGCAGCGCGACGGCATCGCCCAGGTCAACCAGGCCGTGAGCAATCTGGACCAGATGACCCAGCAGAACGCCGCGCTGGTGGAGCAGTCCAGCGCCGCTGCCACGGCGATGCGCGACCAGGCGCAGCGGCTGTCGCAGGTGGTGTCGGTGTTCAACGTGGGGGCGGTGGCCGTGGCGAGGGCGCCGATCCCGGCCCCCGCGCGGCCTGCCGCGCCGCGCCCGGCGCCTGCCGTGGCGCTGAACCGCTCGGCCGCAGCGCCGGCACGCGTCCCGGCAGCCGCTGCTCCGGCAGCGCTCGCCGCGCCGGTTCCCCGCGCTGGCGCGGCGGCGCCCGCCAAACCTGCCAAACCCGCTGCGGCGGCCGCGCCCCGGGCGCCTTCGGCCAAGGCACCCGCCGCAGCACCCGCAGCCGCGCCCCGCGCCGCCAGCGCCGCCGCAACGCCGCGCCCGGCCGCGGCGCGGTCGGCGTCCGGCTCCGAGGATGATTGGGAAACGTTCTGAAAAACCGGGACGCCGGGAGCGGGCCAAGCCAGGCGCAGGCCCCGGCGCCCGGCACCTGGGCGCTCAACGCGGCAGGGGCTGTTTGCTATTAAATCAGTAGCTAATCAGGCAATCAATCCGCCGGCGTGAGGCCTGTTTCCCCATGAATGGGCCCCGGCAGCGCCCGGGCCCGCCGGGCCGCACGATGGCCCGGCGCGGCCCCTTCAAAGCTGCGCGCCTTCCACCAGAAACTGCACCCGACGCTCGCCCTTCCACTCGTTCACGTCCAGCCGGAACGCCAGCAGCACACGCGAGGGCAGTTGCTCGGTGTGGCCGAACCAGATGCCGTCCACCGGCTGGCCCTGGTGCAGCAGCTTGAGCGACAGGTGGTGCTTGTTCTCGCCCACCAGGCGCTGCGACAGCACTTCGACCTCCTCGCTGAACGTGGGCGGCGCGAAGCCCTGGCCCCAGACCTCGCGGTGCAGGGTGTCCACCATGTCCGCGCGGCAGTATTCGGGGGCCAGGGGGCCGTCGGTGTCGAGCCGGCGGGTGAGCGTTGCGGCGTCCAGCCACTCCTGCGCGACCAGGGCGAAGGCGCGCTCGAAGGTGGCGAAGTGTTCCTCGGCCACCGTGCAGCCGGCCGCCATGGCATGGCCGCCGAACTTGAGCAGCGTGCCCGGGTGGCGCTTGGCCACGAGGTCGAGCGCATCGCGCAGGTGAAAGCCTGGAATGGACCGCCCCGAGCCCTTGAGTTCGTGCCCCTTGCCCGGCGCGGCGCTGGCGGCGAAGACGAAGGTCGGGCGGTGCAGCTTGTCCTTGATGCGCGAGGCGACGATGCCCACCACGCCTTCGTGGAAGTCGGGGTCGAACACGCTGATGGCCGGCGGGGGCTCGGTGCCTTCCTCGAACAGGCTCTCAGCCATGAGCAGCGCCTGCTCGCGCATGCCGCCCTCGATCTCGCGGCGCTCGCGGTTGATGGCATCGAGCGTGCGGGCGAGTTCGGCGGCGCGGCCGGGGTCGTCCGTCAGCAGGCATTCGATGCCCAGCGTCATGTCCGCCAGGCGCCCCGCGGCGTTGATGCGCGGCCCCAGGGCGAAGCCGAAGTCGAAGGTGGTCGCCACGGGCGCCTTGCGGCCCGCGGCGTCGAACAGCGCGGCGATGCCCGCCGGCATGGCGCCCGCGCGGATGCGGCGCAGGCCCTGCGCCACCAGGCGGCGGTTGTTGCTGTCGAGGCGCACCACGTCGGCCACGGTGCCCAGCGCGACGAGCGGCAGCAGCGGCTCCAGCTTGGGTTGGCTGGCCTTGTCGAACACGCCGCGTTCGCGCAGCTCGGCGCGCAGCGCCATCAGCACGTAGAACATGACGCCCACGCCGGCGATGGATTTGCTCTCGAAGGCGCAGCCGGGCTGGTTGGGGTTGACCATGGCATCGGCCAGCGGCAGCGCGGGGCCGGGCAGGTGGTGGTCGGTGACGAGCACCTGCAGGCCCAGCGCCTTGGCCTCGGCCACGCCGTCCACGCTGGCGATGCCGTTGTCCACGGTGATGAGCATGTCGGCGCCGCGCTCGTGCACGCGGCGCGCGATGCTGGGGGTGAGGCCGTAGCCGTCCGCCACGCGGTCGGGCACCAGGTAGTCCACCTGCCGCGCGCCCAGCAGGCGCAGGCCGCGCACGGCCACGGCGCAGGCGGTGGCGCCGTCGCAGTCGTAGTCGGCCACCACGATGAGGCGGCGGTCCTGCGCGATGGCGTCGGCCAGCAGCACGGCGGCCTCGCGCGTGCCGCGCAGCGTGTCGGGAGGCAGCAGCCGCGCCAGGCCGTCGTCGAGCTCGTCCTTGCCGCACACGCCGCGGGCGGCGTACAGCCGTGCCAGCAGCGGGTGCACGCCGGCCTGCTCGAGCGCCCAGGCGGCGCGCGGCGGAATGTCTCTTGCTACTATTTTCATAGCAATGTGCCGTAGTCTTTCATGCGCTGGGGCCGGAAAAGGCTTTGAATCCTTTGCACGAATCCGCGCGGCCCCGTCTGCCAGGTGAGCGCGCTGCGCTCGCCGCACAGCGTGAGCCGCGCCGCGCCGCCGGTCGCCACGCGGTCGGCCAGCCGGGCGACCGGGCCGCTGTCCAGCGCCTGCCAGGCGGCGCGCCAGGTGCGCCAGTCCTCGGCCAGGGCGGCATCGCGCAGGGCGGTGGGCATTTCGGGCGGCGGGGCCGCCGGTGCCGCGCCCGGGGCGGCGGGCGGCGGCGACCCGGTGCCATGCACCCAGAAGGAGTTGACCGGCCCCAGGCCCTGCGCCGCACGCGCGTCGTTGAAGGCATGGGTGTAGAGCAGCATCTGCATCTCGCTTTGCAGGCGGTGCAGCAGGCGGGCCTGCAGCGCATCGGGCATCCAGGCGCGCACGTCGCGCTGGATCACGCGGTCCAGCGAGGCGGTGGCGAGCCCTTCGAACACGGCGCCGCGCGCCAGCCAGCGCGTGGGCTGCTCATAGGCGAGCACGATGCCGTCCTCGGCGAACCAGGGCGCCACGATGGCCAGCAGCGCGCGCGATGCGGCTTCGTCCAGGCGCAGCGCGGCCGGATCGCCGACGGTGACGTGCTCGGTGGTCACGCGCCATTCGCAGGGCGTGACGAAGGCCCAGGCCGTGCCGCCGTCGCCATCGGCGCCAGTGACTCCGGTCTGGCGCTGGTGCCAGGCGGCCCAGGGCGCCTGGCGGCGGGTGGCCGGCAAACCCAGGTGGCGGGCCAGGGCGCGCTCGTGGGGGGGGATGAAATCGGTCTCGTCTCCGGGGTCGGTGGCGGGGGCCGGCAGGCGGGCGAGCAGCCGGTCGAGGTGGGGCAGGGCGAGGTCCTGCAAGGCCTGCTGGCATCCGTCCGAGGGGCTGGCCGCGAACGGAATGAGCAAATGGGGGGTGTCCGACATGGGCGTATTGTCCGGGATGCCACAATCGGCGCCGCCCGGTGGCCGACATTTCCAGAGCGGCGGCGGGCCTTCCATCACACCCATGCAAATTCCCTACGAGCTGGCCCTGGGCTGGCGCTACACCCGGGCCGGGCGCGCCACGCGGCGCAACGGCTTCATCTCGTTCATCTCGGGCGTCTCCATGCTGGGCATCGCGCTCGGCGTGGCGGCGCTCATCATCGTGCTCAGCGTGATGAACGGTTTTCAGAAGGAGGTGCGCGACCGCATGCTGAGCGTGGTCTCGCACATCGAGATCTTCGCCCCCCACGGCGCGGCGCTGCCCGACATGCCGCGCACGCTGGCCCAGGCGCGGGCCAACCCCGAGGTCGTGGGCGCGGCGCCGTTCGTCTCCGCGCAGGCGCTTCTGGCGCGCGGCGAGGACATGAAGGGCACGCTGGTGCGCGGCATCGACCCGCTGCGCGAAGGCGATGTGACCGACCTGGCCGCCGCCAACGTCGACGCCCTCAAGGCCCTGGTGCCGGGCGAGTTCCGCGTGGTGCTGGGCAGCGAACTGGCCCGCGCCCTGGGCGTGCGCCTGGGCGACGCGGTCACGCTGATCGCGCCGGGCGGGCAGGTGACGCCCGCGGGCGTGGTGCCCCGCCTCAAGCAGATGACGGTGGCGGGCACGTTCAACTCGGGGCATTACGAATACGACTCGGCGCTGGTGCTGCTGCACCACGAGGACGCCGAGCGCATCTTCCGCCTGGAGGGGCCGACCGGCATCCGCCTCAAGCTCAAGGACCTGCACCGCGCGCCCCAGGTGGCGCAGGAGCTGGCGCACTCGCTCACCGGCGACCTGCTGATCCGCGACTGGACGCAGCAGAACCGCACCTGGTTCGCCGCCGTGCAGCTGGAAAAACGCATGATGTTCATCATCCTCACGCTCATCGTGGCGGTGGCGGCGTTCAACCTCGTGTCCACGCTGGTGATGACCGTGACCGACAAGCGCGCGGACATCGCCATCCTGCGCACCCTGGGCGCGAGCCCGGGCAGCATCATGGGCATCTTCGTGGTGCAGGGCGCGATGGTGGGCGTCATCGGCACGCTGGCCGGCCTGCTGCTGGGCCTGGGGATCGCGGTGAACATCGACGTGATCGTGCCGGCCATCGAGCACGCGCTGAACGCGAGCTTCCTGCCCAAGGACATCTACCTCATCAGCAAGATGCCGAGCGAGCCGCAAAGCAGCGACATCGTGCCCATCGGCATCATTTCCCTGGTGCTGGCCTTCGTGGCCACGCTCTATCCCAGCTGGCGCGCGAGCCGCGTGAACCCCGCGGAGGCCCTGCGCTATGAATGACCTGTCCACGCCCGGCGCCGCCGCGCCCCATGCCGATCCCGCCGCCCGCGGGCCGGTGGTCCTGCAGGCCCGGGGCCTGACCAAGCGCTTCACCGAAGGCCGCCTGGACGTCACCGTGCTGCAAGGGGTGGACCTGGACGTGCATGCCGGCGAGACGCTCGCCATCGTCGGCGCTTCGGGCTCCGGCAAGAGCACGCTGCTGCACCTGTTGGGCGGGCTGGATGCGCCCACCGCCGGCAGCGTGCAGCTGCAGGGCAAGGCCTTCGACACGCTCTCGGCCGACCGCCAGGGGCAACTGCGCAACCAGCACCTCGGGTTCATCTACCAGTTCCACCACCTGCTGCCGGAGTTCAGCGCGCAGGACAACGTGGCCATGCCGCTGCGCATCCGCCGCATGCCGTATGCCGACTGCGTGGCGCAGGCGGTCGAGATGCTCACCGCCGTGGGGCTGGGCGGCCGGGTGCAGCACCGGCCGGCCGAGCTGTCCGGCGGCGAGCGCCAGCGCGTGGCGATCGCGCGGGCCCTGGTCACCCGGCCCGCCTGCGTGCTGGCCGACGAGCCGACTGGCAACCTGGACCGGGCCACCGCCGACGGGGTGTTCCAACTGATGCTGCAGCTCGCGCGCGACAAAGGCACGGCGTTCGTGATGGTCACCCACGACGAGTCGCTCGCCGCGCGCTGCGACCGCGTGGTGCGGCTGACCTCGGGCGTGCTGGCGTGAGCCCTGGGCCGTCCGTGGTTTTTGGATGCTATTGAATTAATAGCGGCATGCCCTAGAAATATATGCGCTAGAGCCCGATTCATGCCTTCATCTGACTCTTCCCTCGCCCTGCCGCCCCTGGCCATCACCCAGGGCGATCCGGCCGGCATCGGCCCTGAAATCGTGGCCAAGGCGTTCCGCGATGCGCCGGACGACCTGCGCGGCTGCTTCGCCGTGGGCGATCTGGCCACGCTGCGCCGGGCCGCCCAGTGCATCCAGCGGCCCGGCGAGCCGTCGCTGCCCGTGGCCATCATGCAGGTGCCCGCCGACGTGGCTGGCGTGCCGCCGCGCTGCCTGCCGGTGTGGCCCCTGCCGGGATTGCCGGGGCCGGTGCCCTTCGGGCAGGTGAGCGCTCAGGCCGGCCGGGCCGCGGCCGACTGCGTGGTCTGGGCCGCGCGGGCCGCCCTGCGCGGCGAGATCGCCGCCCTGGTCACCGCGCCGCTGCACAAGGAGGCGCTGAGCGCCGCGGGCGTGGATTTTCCCGGCCACACGGAACTGCTGCAAGCCGAGGCTGCGCGCCATGCCGGCGTGCCGCTGGCCGATATGCCCGTGCGCATGATGCTGGCGAGCGACGAGCTGCGCACCGTGCTGGTGAGCATCCACGTCTCGCTGCGCGATGCGATCGCGGCCGTCACGCGCGAGAACGTGCTGGACTCGCTGCGCATCACCCACGAAGCGCTCTCGCGCAGCCTGGGCCGCGCGCCGCGCATCGGCGTGGCTGGGCTCAATCCGCACGCGGGCGAGGGCGGCCTGTTCGGCCGTGAAGAGTTGGAAGTGATCGCCCCGGCCGTCGAGGCCGCGCGCCGCCTGGGCGTGGACGCGCACGGCCCCTACGCCCCCGACACCATCTTCATGCGGGCACGCCACACGCCGCAGCGCGCGGGCGAGTTCGATGTCGTGCTGGCGATGTACCACGACCAGGGGCTGATCCCGGTCAAGTACCTGGGCGTGGACAAGGGCGTGAACGTGACGCTCGGCCTGCCGCTGGTGCGCACCAGCCCCGATCACGGCACGGCGTTCGACATCGCCGGACAGGGCATCGCGGATGCCTCCAGCCTGATCGAGGCCGTGCGCATGGCGCGGCGGCTGGCCTCGGCCGCTTGAGCGGCCGGGAGGCCGCCCGCGCCGGGTGCTCCGGGCGCGCCGCGCGCCCTGGCTTTCAGCGCTTGAGGCTGTCGCGGATCTCGCGCAGCAGCACGATGTCTTCCGGCGTCGCCACCGGGGCCGGCGCGGGTGCCGGCGCCTGGCGCTTGAGGCGGTTGATCTGCTTGACCATCATGAAGATGATGAAAGCCAGGATCAGGAAGTTGACCGCCACGGTGATGAAGTTGCCGTAGGCCAGCACCGGAACGCCGGCCTTCTTGAGCGCGTCCAGCGTCTGCGGCACGCCGGGCGGCACGGTGCCCAGCACCACGAACAGGTTGGAGAAATCCAGCCGGCCGAAGACCAGCCCCACCACCGGCATGATCAGGTCGCCGACCACCGAATCGACGATCTTGCCGAAGGCGCCGCCGATGATCACGCCGACCGCAAGGTCTACCACATTACCTTTGATCGCGAACTCTTTGAATTCCTTTGCGATGCTCATTTCGCCCCTCCTTGATATAGCTGAAAACCCTCGCAGTATTGCGCAGGTTTAGGGGTGTTAACGCCTAGGAATACCCATTTTCACTCCGCTACAATTCCGCGATTGCCCCACCCAGCGAAGTACAACGAGGACACCCATGAGTGAAACTCCTATCGACTCCAGCAAGCGGACGTGGCTCATCGCCTCTGGCTGCGCTGGTGCCGTGGGCGGCGTAGCAACCGCCGTACCGTTCGTGAGCACGTTCCAGCCTTCCGAGAAGGCCAAGGCGGCAGGCGCCGCGGTCGAAGTCGATATTTCCGATCTCAAGCCGGGCGAGAAAATCACGGTCGAATGGCGCGGCAAGCCCGTGTGGATCATCAAGCGCACGCCCGACCAGCTCGCCGCGCTGCCCTCGCTGGATGCGCAGCTGGCCGACCCGAAATCGGAGCGCAAGCCGAGCGAACTCACCCCCGAATACGCCCGCAACGAAGCGCGTTCCATCAAGCCTGAAATCCTCGTGGCCGTGGGCATCTGCACCCACCTGGGCTGCTCGCCTTCGGACAAATTCGTGCCCGGTGCGCAGCCCTCGCTGCCCGACGACTGGAAGGGCGGCTTCCTGTGCCCCTGCCACGGCTCCACGTTCGACATGGCCGGCCGCGTGTTCAAGAACAAGCCGGCGCCGGACAACCTGGAAGTGCCTCCCCACATGTACCTGTCGGAGACCAAGCTCCTGATCGGTGAAGACAAGAAGGCATGAGGGAACACGACATGGCCCACGAATTCAAGGACATCTCCCCCAACGCCTCCACCGGCGCCAAAGTCACCAACTGGTTCGAGAACCGGTTCCCGACCGCGTTCGACGCCTACCGCGTCCACATGTCGGAGTACTACGCGCCGAAGAACTTCAACTTCTGGTACATCTTCGGCTCGCTGGCCCTGCTGGTGCTGGTGATCCAGATCGTCACCGGCATCTTCCTGGTGATGCACTACAAGCCCGACGCGTCGAAGGCCTTCGAGTCGGTCGAGTACATCATGCGCGACGTGCCGTGGGGCTGGCTCATCCGCTACATGCACTCCACGGGCGCCTCGGCGTTCTTCGTGGTGGTGTACCTGCACATGTTCCGCGGGCTGCTCTACGGCTCGTACCGCAAGCCGCGCGAACTGGTCTGGATCTTCGGCTGCGCCATCTTCCTGGCGCTGATGGCCGAGGCCTTCATGGGCTACCTGCTGCCCTGGGGCCAGATGTCGTACTGGGGCGCTCAGGTGATCGTGAACCTGTTCGCGGCCATCCCCTTCATCGGCCCTGACCTCGCGCTGCTGATCCGCGGCGACTACGTGGTGGGCGATGCCACGCTGAACCGCTTCTTCAGCTTCCACGTGATCGCCGTGCCGCTGGTGCTGCTGGGCCTGGTGGTGGCGCATCTGCTGGCGCTGCACGACGTGGGCTCCAACAACCCCGACGGCGTGGAGATCAAGGGCCCCAATGCCCCCCGCGACGACAAGGGCCATCCGCTGGACGGCATCCCGTTCCACCCCTACTACACGGTGCATGACATCTTCGGGGTCTGCGTGTTCCTGTTCATCTTCTCGGCCGTGGTGTTCTTCGCGCCCGAGTTCGGTGGCTACTTCCTCGAGTACAACAACTTCATCCCGGCCGATCCGCTCAAGACGCCCGCCCACATCGCGCCCGTCTGGTACTTCACGCCGTTCTATTCCATGCTGCGCGCCATCACCAGCGAGATGATGTACGCCCTCATCGCGTGCGTGGTGCTGGCGGCCGGCTTCGGCGTGGTCAAGGGCCGCCTGCCGGTCTTCATTAAGGTGGCGATCGTGGCCATCGCGGCAGCGGCCATCGCCCTCATGCTGTCGATCGACGCCAAGTTCTGGGGCGTGGTCGTGATGGGCGGCGCCGTCATCATCCTGTTCTTCCTGCCCTGGCTGGACATGAGCCCGGTCAAGTCGATCCGCTACCGTCCGGGCTGGCACAAGTACCTGTACGGCATCTTCGTGATCAACTTCGTCGCGCTGGCCTATCTGGGCGTGCAGCCACCGTCGCCGCTGGGCGAGCGTGTCTCGCAGGTCGGCACGCTGTTCTATTTCGGTTTCTTCCTGCTCATGCCCTGGTGGAGCCGGCTCGGCGAGCCCAAGCCCGTGCCGGACCGCGTGATCTTCAAGGCGCATTGAGCAGGCAGGAGACCCATCCCATGAAAAAAATCATCCTCACGCTGATCGCGGCCCTGGGCATCGCCACGGGCGCGCAGGCCGCCGAAGGCGGCATCGCCTGGGACAAGGCCCCGGTCCAGACCAACGACACGGCCTCGCTGCAAAACGGTGCCAAGCTCTTCGTCAACTACTGCCTGAGTTGCCACTCGGCCGCGTTCATGCGGTTCAACCGCCTGAAGGACATCGGCCTCACCGACCAGCAGATCAAGGACAACCTGCTGTTCACCACCGAAAAGGTGGGCGAGACCATGAAGTCCACCATCGATCCGCGCCAGGCCAAGGACTGGTTCGGCGCCAATCCGCCCGACCTCACGGTGATCGCCCGTTCTCGCGCCGGCCATGGCGGAACGGGGGCGGATTACCTCTATACCTTCCTGCGCACTTTCTACCGCGACGAGACCAAGGCCACGGGATGGAATAATCTCGCCTTCCCGAGTGTCGGCATGCCTCACGTGCTCTGGCAATTGCAGGGCGACCGGCGCCCCGTGTTCGAACAGCAGGAGAGCCATGGCCACAAGACGGAAGTCTTCAAGGGCTGGACGCAGGTGAGTCCGGGCACAATGAGCCCCCTCCAATACGACCAGGCCGTGGGTGATCTCGTCAATTACCTGCAATGGATGGGCGAGCCAGCGCAAAATACCCGGTTGCGCGTCGGCGTCTGGGTTTTGATTTTCCTCGGTGTGTTCACGGTGATTGCCTGGAGGCTCAACGCAGCTTTCTGGAAAGACATCAAGTAACCGCACCAACCGCCTGCGTCGCCAGACCTGGCGCTGCCCAGGTTTTCAGAGTGGACGCATCCTGCGCCCACTCTTTTTGATTTTTAGGAGCCTCTCACCATGATGGTGCTTTATTCGGGTACGACCTGTCCCTTCTCCCATCGCTGCCGTTTCGTTCTGTTCGAGAAGGGAATGGACTTCGAGATCCGCGATGTGGACCTGTACAACAAGCCCGAAGACATCAGCGTGATGAACCCCTACGGACAGGTGCCGATCCTGGTCGAGCGCGACCTGATCCTGTACGAATCGAACATCATCAACGAATACATCGACGAGCGCTTCCCGCATCCGCAATTGATGCCCGGCGACCCGGTGGACCGCGCCCGCGTGCGCCTGTTCCTGCTGAACTTCGAGAAGGAACTGTTCGTTCACGTGAACATCCTCGAATCGCGTGCCACCAAGGGCAACGAGAAGGCGCTGGAAAAAGCCCGCGCCCACATCCGCGACCGCCTCACGCAACTGGCGCCCGTGTTCCTCAAGAACAAGTACATGCTGGGCGAGAATTTCTCGATGCTGGACGTGGCCATCGCGCCGCTGCTCTGGCGCCTGGATTACTACGGCATCGACCTGAGCAAGAACGCCGCGCCGCTGCTCAAGTATGCTGAGCGCATCTTCTCGCGTCCTGCGTACATCGAAGCGCTGACGCCTTCCGAAAAAGTCATGCGCAAGTGATTGCGCAATCCTTCCTTCCCGCACGCCACCATGATGAACGCCCAGGATTCCACCTCCACTCGCCCCTATCTCATCCGGGCCTTGTATGAGTGGTGCACCGACAACGGGCTCACGCCCTACGTTGCCGTGCGGGTGGACGACTCGGTGCAGGTGCCGCGCGAGTATGTGAAGGATGGCGAGATCGTGCTCAACATCAGCTACGACGCGACCAGTGCGCTGCAGCTGGGCAACGATTTCATCGAGTTCAAGGCGCGCTTCGGCGGCAAGCCACGTGACATCATGGTCCCTGTGGGCCGTGTGATCGCCATCTACGCGCGCGAGAATGGCCAGGGCATGGCCTTTCCGCCGCCGGTGGACGTGCTGGAGCCGAGCGAAGGGGGCGTGCTGTCTTCCTCGGTCCTCAGCACGGCCACCTCCGCGCCCGCGGAGTCCGAGCCTTCGACGGGCTCGGATGATCGCGTGGTGCAACTGGTGTCCACCGATTCGCCTCCGGACGACGGTGGTGCGCCGCCCCGGCCGACGTCGCCGGGCGCCGGTGGCCGGCCCTCGCTCAAGCGCGTCAAATAGCGTTGCCGTGCGGCTGCGGCGCATTTCGCGCGGCTAGAATGCAGCCTTCGCCGATTTAGCTCAGTTGGTAGAGCACCCGCCTTGTAAGCGGTAGGTCGTCAGTTCGATTCCGACAATCGGCACCATCTTTCCCTCTTTTCCGTCTCCCCTTTGCCATGCCTTCCCTTGCGGGCTTCAGGTTTGGATTTTGAGGCGAATGGAGTTAACCTCCCACCCCCGAGTGCGCAAATGCGCCTGCAAGGCAGGCAGCAACTGACGCACCTTGGCCGCCGCTGCGTTGCTGCGCACCAGCAGGCACCATGTCGGGCCTTCGATCGGCCCTGCCTGAATGGCGGGCCGCAAAGTGGGGGGGATCAATGGCTCGATGGCCTTGAGCCGCTCCGTGGATTCGCGTGTCAGTGCCGCCAGCTTGGCCAATGTGGGGGATTCCTCCGTGGCTTGAAGCAGGGTGACGGCTTGGTGACGGCGGTTCATGGCAATGCGCCGCGCGGCGCGGAGAAATGTAGTGCACTTGATTATCACGGACGCCCGGCTGGCGCGAAGCCGGGCCATACACCTGACAGGGACACGGCTCATGGCGGCGGGCTTGCTGGTCTCTTTTACCATCATGCTGGTCGCAGCCATGCTCTACCACTGGGTCTTTCTCAAGGGCGCGCGCGAAGGCTGGCCCATCGTCGGGTCGCTGGTCAAGCTGGTGGCCAAGGACGAAATGGAAGAGCGCGACCGCTTCATGCGCGCCAACCTCGACGCCATGGCGCGCAAGGTCGGCGAGATGCAGGCGCGCGTCATGCAGCTGGAATCGCTGGGCGAGCGGGTGCTGGGGCTGGCGGGCATGCCGGCGTCGGAACTGTCGCGGCCGCCGGGGCAGGGCGGTGCGCTGGTGTCGGGTCACCCCATGGACATGCAGGAACTGGAGCGCACGCTGGACGACCTGGCCCAGCTCACGGACCGCCGGGTGGATCTGATGACGGTGGTGGAATCGCGGCTGTTCGACCAGCACATCCGAAAGCACATGGTGCCGACGCAGGCGCCGGTGCTGGGCAAGCTCCCCGGCTCGGCATTCGGCTGGCGCATCGACCCCATCACGGGCCACTCCGCCCTGCACACGGGATTGGACTTCCAGGCGGACACGGGCACGCCCATCCTCGCGGCAGCCGGGGGCGTGGTGGTCGCGCAGGAGTACCACCCCGCCTACGGCAACATGATCGAGGTGGACCACGGCAATCAGCTGGTCACCCGGTATGCGCATGCCTCCAAAACGATGGTCAAGCGCGGCGACCTCGTGCGCCGCGGCCAGAAGATCGCCGAGGTCGGCACGACGGGCCGCTCCACCGGCCCCCACCTGCATTTCGAGGTGCTGGTGCAGGGCGTTCCGCAGGATCCGCAAAAATTCCTGATGGCCGGAGCCCAGGCCCCCTCCACCCGCGTGGCCAGTGCCGGACCGCCCCAAAAGGCCGATGGCCAGCCCGTCACCCCGCGCAGGTAAAATCCGCGGTCCGGACCTGCCGACCCGGGTTGCGCAACTTGCAACCCGAGAACGCAGCCCCACCTGAACTCACTTCTTCTTTAGGGATTCTGGTCGCGCCGTACGCCTTCGGGCACGCGGCGCGGTCCTGCTCGCATGGCCACCAATTTCCTCACCAAATTATTCGGCAGCCGCAATGACCGGCTCCTCAAGCAATACCGCAAGACGGTGGCCCGCATCAATGCGATGGAGCCTGACTACGAAAAGCTGAGTGACGAGGCGCTGCGCGCCAAGACCGCCGAGTTCAAGGAACGCGTCTCCAAAGGCGAATCGCTGGACGACCTGCTGCCAGAGGCTTTCGCCGTGGTGCGCGAAGGCTCCAAGCGCATCATGAAAATGCGCCACTTCGACGTGCAGTTGCTGGGCGGCATGGCGCTGCATTACGGCAAGATTTCGGAAATGCGAACCGGCGAAGGCAAGACGCTCACCGCCACGCTGCCGGTCTACCTGAATGCGCTGTCCGGCGACGGTGTGCACGTGGTGACGGTCAACGACTACCTCGCCAATCGCGATGCCCAGTGGATGGGGCGCCTGTACAACTTCCTGGGCCTGACCGTCGGCATCAACCTGCCGCAGGCGCCGCGCGAGGAAAAGCAGGCCGCCTACCAGGCCGACATCACCTACGGCACCAACAACGAGTACGGCTTCGACTACCTGCGCGACAACATGGTGTACGAGTCGCGCGACCGGGTGCAGCGCGGGCTGAACTTCGCCATCGTCGATGAGGTGGACTCGATCCTGATCGACGAGGCGCGCACGCCGCTCATCATCAGCGGCCAGGCCGAAGACCACACGGCGATGTACATCGCCATGAACGAGGTGGTGCCGCTGCTGGTGCGCCAAGAGGGCGAGGCCGATCCGCGCACCGGCGAGGGCGTCACCAAGCCGGGCGATTTCACGCTCGACGAAAAGACGCACCAGGTGTTCCTCACCGAGCAGGGCCACGAAACCGCAGAGCGCGTGCTGGCCAGCCGCGGCTTGATCGCCGAAGGCGCATCGCTCTACGACCCGGCCAACATCACGCTCATGCACCACCTGTATGCGGCGCTGCGGGCCAACCACCTCTACCACCGCGACCAGCACTATGTGGTGCAGGAAGGCGAGATCGTCATCGTGGACGAGTTCACCGGCCGCCTCATGTCGGGCCGCCGCTGGAGCGAAGGCCTGCACCAGGCCGTCGAGGCCAAGGAAGGCGTGGGCATCCAGGCCGAGAACCAGACGCTGGCATCCATCACGTTCCAGAACTATTTCCGCCTGTACAAGAAGCTGGCGGGCATGACTGGAACGGCCGACACCGAGGCCTATGAATTCCAGGAAATCTACGGCCTGGAAACCGTGGTGATTCCTCCGAACCGCCCGAGCAAGCGCAACGACCAGCTGGACCGCGTGTACAAGACCACGCGCGAAAAGTACGAGGCGGCGATCAAGGACATCCGCGAGTGCCATGAGCGCGGCCAGCCCGTGCTGGTGGGCACCACGTCGATCGAGAACTCCGAAATCATCGACCAGTTGCTGCAAAAGGAAAACCTGCCGCACCAGGTGCTGAACGCCAAGCAGCATGCCCGCGAGGCCGACATCGTGGCCCAGGCCGGCCGTGCCGGCATGATCACGATCGCAACCAACATGGCGGGCCGCGGCACCGACATCGTGCTGGGCGGCAACATCGAAAAGGCGCTGGCCGCCATCGAGAGCGACGAGTCGCTCGACGAGGCGACCAAGGAAAGCCGCGTGGCCGAGGTGCGCGCGCAGTGGATGCGCGACCACGAGAAGATCAAGGAACTGGGTGGCCTGCGCATCATTGCGACCGAGCGCCACGAGTCCCGCCGCATCGACAACCAGTTGCGTGGCCGCTCGGGCCGCCAGGGCGACCCTGGCTCTTCGCGGTTCTACCTGAGCCTGGACGATTCGCTGATGCGCATCTTCGCCGGCGACCGCGTGAAGGCGATCATGGACCGCCTCAAGATGCCCGATGGCGAGGCCATCGAGGCGGGCATCGTCACGCGCAGCATCGAGTCGGCGCAGCGCAAGGTCGAGGCGCGCAACTTCGATGTTCGCAAGCAACTGCTGGAATACGACGACGTTTCCAACGACCAGCGCAAGGTGATCTACCAGCAGCGCAACGAGATCCTGGACGCGACCGACCTGTCCGGCCTGATCGCCAACATGCAGGAAGACTGCCTGACCGATCTGGTGCGCCAGTACGTGCCGGCCGAATCGGTCGAGGAGCAGTGGGACCTGCAGGCGCTCGAAAAGTCGCTGGCCGAGGACTGGCAGATCCAGTTGCCGCTGAAGCAGGAAGTGGACAGCGCGCACGCCATCACCGACGACGAGATCCTGGAAAAGGTGCTCACCGCAGGCAAGGCCGCCTTCCAGGCCAAGCTGGAGCTGGTGGGCCAGGAGAATTTCAACCAGTTCGAACGCGCGGTGCTGCTGCAGAGCTTCGACTCCAACTGGCGCGACCACCTGGCGGCCCTCGATTACCTGCGCCAGGGCATCCACCTGCGCGGCTACGCGCAAAAACAGCCCAAGCAGGAATACAAGCGCGAGGCGTTCGAGCTGTTCCGCCAACTCATCGATCAGGTCAAGAACGAAGTCACCAAGATCCTGATGACCGTGCAGGTGCAGTCGCCTGCCCAGCTGGACGAGGCTGCCGAGGCCCTGGAGAGCCGTGCCGAGAAGATCGCCAACGTGACCTACACCGCCCCCACCGAAACCGGTGAGGTGGAGGTCCGATCCGAGGCGGCCATGGGCGCCATGGAGGCTGGTGCGCTCGCGGGCGAAGTGCCCCGTGTCGGCCGCAACGACCCATGCCCTTGCGGCAGCGGCAAGAAGTACAAGAGCTGCCACGGCCGCCTGGACTGACCATGCGGCACCGCCCTGATCGCAGGGCGGGATACCCGTGCCTCGGGCGCGCAGGGATGGGGTGCGGCGGGCCGCAATAGTGGTGGCTTCGTCTTCGGCTTGTCACGGGCCGCTGCTAGGCTGTTTCGCGTCACAGGGAGAAGGGCGCAAGGATGATCGACAAGCGGTTTTTCCCGCGGCAGGTGGTTCAGGCCACCGGCAACCGATGGGATTGGGCCCTGCTACCCCTGGTGCTGGCCGTGCTTTTCGCGCTGGCCTGGGGCGGCTCGCAGATGGCACGGCCCTACCAGGTGGGCGACGTGCTGCCGCTGTCGCTCGATCCGTGGATGCTGCCGTATTACCTGCTGCGCACCACGCTGCGCATGTTCATCGCGCTGGGCGCATCGCTGGTGTTTGCCTGCCTCTTCGCGGCGCTGGCGGCCAAGTACCGCACGGCGGAGCGGGTGATGGTGCCGCTCTTGGACATCCTGCAGTCCATTCCGATCCTGGGCTTCCTGTCGATCACGGTGACGGGGTTCATCGCGCTGTTCCCGGGCAACCTCTTCGGCGTCGAGTGCGCGGCGATCTTCGCCATCTTCACCTCGCAGGCCTGGAACATGGCTTTCAGCCTGTACCAGTCCATGCGCACGGTGCCGGCCGAGCTGCGCGAAGCCGCTGCGGTGTTCCAGCTGTCGGGCTGGCAGCGCTTCTGGCGGCTGGAGCTGCCCTTCGCCATGCCAGGGCTGCTGTGGAACATGATGATGTCCATGTCCGGCGGCTGGTTCTTCGTGGTGGCGTCGGAGGCGATCTCGGTATCGCACCAGGACATCAAGCTGCCGGGCGTGGGCTCGTACATCGCCCTGGCCATCGAAGCGCGCGACCTGGGCGCGATCGGCTGGGCGATCGTGGGCATGCTGGTGGGCATCGTGCTGTACGACCAGCTGTTCTTTCGCCCGCTGATCGCCTGGGCCGACAAGTTCCGGTTCGAGGAGGGTGGCAGCGAAGCCCAGCCGACCTCCTGGCTGCTGTCCTGGATGCGCCGCACGTCGCAGCTCAAGCGGGTGGTGGCGCTGTTCGTGGTGCCGCTGGAGTGGTCGCTCACGCGGCTGCGTCGGCGCCACGATGGCACCTCGATCCGTGCACGCCCCTCCGTGCCCCATCCCGCCCTGACGCGCGCAGGCGATGCCTTGCTGGCCGCAGCGGTGATGCTGGCGGTGATCTGGCTCGTGCGCTTCATCCACAGCGAGGTGGGCTGGCACGAGGTGGGCCATGTCTTCGTGCTCGGCACGTACACGCTGGTGCGCGTGGTCGTGCTGATCCTGCTGGCGGCGGTGGTCTGGGTGCCGGTGGGCGTCTGGATCGGCATGAATCCGCGCTGGGCAGGCCGGCTGCAGGCCGTGGCGCAGTTTCTGGCGGCCTTTCCGGCGAACCTGATGTTCCCGCTGGCCGTGGTGCTGATCGTGCGCTGGCACCTCGATCCGAACCTCTGGCTGGCGCCGCTGATGGTGCTGGGCACGCAGTGGTATCTGCTCTTCAACGTGATCGCCGGGGCTTCCAGCGTGCCGTCGGAGTTGCGTTATGCCGCACAGAACCTGGGGCTGTCGGGCTGGCTGCGCTGGAAGCGCTATCTGCTGCCGGCGGTGTTTCCCAGCTTCGTCACCGGTGCGATCACGGCCAGCGGCGGCTCGTGGAACGCGAGCATCGTGGCCGAATACGTGACCTGGGGCGACACCACGCTGCAGGCCGATGGCCTGGGCAGCTACATCGCCCACATGACGGCGATCGGCGACTTTCCCCGCATCGCGCTGGGCATCGGCGTGATGTGTGTCTTTGTCATGGGCATGAACCATTTCGTGTGGCGGCGCCTCTACGCGATGGCCGAAAACCGCATGCACTCCTGACGCCTGGAACCGAACCCATGGAAACCTCTCCCATGTCCCCCATCGCCGAGCTGGCCCAGGTGGGCAAGTCTTTTCGCTCCAGCGACGGCACCGCGCGTTCGGTGCTGGAGGGGGTCGATCTCGTGCTGCAGGAGGGCGAGATCGTCGCGCTGCTCGGGCAGTCGGGGTCGGGCAAGTCCACGCTGCTGCGCATCCTGGCGGGCCTGGTTCCGGTGGATGCCGGCGATGTTCGCTACCGGGGCCAGCCGCTGTACGGCCCGGCGCGCGGCATCGCCATGGTGTTCCAGTCGTTCGCGCTCTTTCCGTGGCTCACGGTGCAGCAGAACGTGGAGCTGGGCCTGGAAGCCCGGGGGGTGGCCCCCGCTGAACGATCACGGCGGGCCGCCGCCGCCATCGAGCTGATCGGGCTGTCCGGGTTCGAGGGCGCGTTGCCGCGCGAGCTGTCGGGCGGCATGCGCCAGCGCGTGGGCATTGCGCGCGCCCTGGTGGTGGAGCCCGAAGTGCTGCTGATGGACGAGGCCTTCTCGGCCCTCGATGTACTGACGGGCGAACGGCTGCGCGACGACATTCTGGAGCTGTGGGGCAGTGGCAGCATGCCCACGCGCGCCATGCTCATCGTGTCGCACAACATCGAGGAGGCCGTGCTCATGGCCGACCGGGTGCTGATTTTCGCCAGCAACCCGGGCCGCGTGCGGGCCGAGCTGGCAATCCAGCTGCCTCGCCCGCGCCACCCCGACAGCCCCGAGGTGCGGGCCCTCATCGACGAGGTCTACGGGCTCATGACGGCGCGCCAGCCGGGCACGGGCCGCCCGGCCGCCGAGCCGTCTCGCAGGCCCCTGGCCGACCAGTTGCCGGCCGCCGACGTCGGTCGGATGGAGGGGCTGCTCGAGCGGCTGTCCGAGGCGCCTTTCGACGGCCGGGCCGACCTGCCGCGCATGGCCGAAGACGCGGAACTGGCCGACGACGAACTGCTGGTTCTGGCCCAGGCGCTCGCTCTGCTGGGGTTTGCGCAGCTGGCCGACGGCGACCTGCACCTGACCGCGCTGGGCCAGCGCTACGTGCAGGCGCCCAACACCGTGCGGCAGACCCTGTTCGGCCAGCAGCTGCTCGCGCATGTTCCGCTGGCGGCCCACATGCGGCACAGCCTGGAGCAAGACCCTGCGGGCGAGCTGCCGGAAAAGCCGTTCTTGCGCCTGCTGCACGAAAGCCTGGACGAGGCCCAGGCCGAACAGGTGCTGCGCACGGTCATCGAATGGGGCCGCTATGGCGAAGTGTTCGAATACGATTTCCACACCGGACTGATCCACCTGCCCGATGGCGATGCCCCCCAGGCCAGGCCAAATGCCACGCCCTAGAATCGGCAGCTTTCGCCGTTGACCTTCCTTCTTCTTTCCCTTACCCGCCGAGACCCACTGCCATGCCCGTGAACCTGATTGCGCCGAATCCCGCTGACCTGCATCCCGTGCCCGGCGTGCGCCTGGGCGTGGCCATGGCCGGGGTGCGCAAGGCCAATCGCCGCGACCTCACGGTGCTGCTGATCGACGAAGGCGCGACCGTGGCCGGCGTGTTCACGCAGAACCGCTTCTGCGCGGCCCCCGTGCAGGTCTGCCGCGAGCACCTGGCGGGCGCCCAGGCCATCCGCGCCATCGTGGTCAATACCGGCAATGCCAATGCGGGCACGGGCGCCGAGGGGCTGGCGCGCGCACGGTCCACCTGCCAGGCTGCGGCCGGCTTGCTGGGCCTGTCGCCTTCGCAGGTGCTGCCGTTTTCCACCGGGGTGATCATGGAGCCGCTGCCCGTCGACCGCATCGAAGCCGGCCTGCCCGCTGCCATCGCGGACGCGCAGCCCGGCCATTGGGCGCAGGCGGCCGAAGGCATCATGACCACGGATACGCTGCCCAAGGCCTTCAGCCGGCAGGTGCAGATCGGCGGCGCCACCGTGACGGTGACGGGCATCAGCAAGGGCGCGGGAATGATCCGTCCCAACATGGCCACCATGCTGGGCTTTCTGGCCACGGATGCGCGCATCGAACCCGCGCTGCTGCAGCCGCTGCTGCGCGAACTGGCCGACCGTTCGTTCAACCGGGTGACGATCGACGGCGACACCTCCACCAACGATTCGTTCGTGGCCATCGCCACCCAGCAGGCCGCGCATGCGCCCATCGTGTCGCTGGACAGCGCCGAGGGCCAAGCGCTCAAGGCCGCGATGCTGGACGTCGCGCAGAAGCTGGCACAGGCCATCGTGCGCGACGGCGAGGGCGCCACGAAGTTCATCACCGTGCGCGTCGAGGGCGGCAAGACGGCAGAAGAATGCAAGCTGGTGGCGTACGCCATCGCGCATTCGCCGCTCGTCAAGACGGCCTTCTTCGCCAGCGACCCCAACCTGGGCCGCATCCTGGCGGCGGTGGGCTATGCCGGCATCGCCGATCTCGACCAGACCCTCATCGAGCTGCACCTGGACGATGTGCATGTGGTGACGAAGGGCGGGCGCAACCCCAGCTACCGCGAGGAGGATGGCCAGCGCGTGATGAAGCAAAGCGAGATCACCGTGCGCGTGGGCCTGGGCCGTGGCGATGCCGCGGAAACGGTGTGGACCTGCGATTTCAGCCACGAGTACGTGACGATCAACGCCGACTACCGTTCCTGAATCCGGGCCCCCTGCAGCGCTTATGACCGCCACCTTCGAACACCTGATGCTCCGTGCGGAGCAATTGATCTCCCGCATCGAATCGGTACTGCCCCAGGCCCTGACCGCACCGGACTGGTCCCGTGCCATCGCGTGGCGTTATCGCAAGCGCAGCGGTGGCCACGGTGCGCTGGAGCCCGTGCGCCACGTAGGGGACATGCGTCTGGACGATCTGAAGGAAATCGATGCCCAGAAAGAAAAGATTCAGCGCAACACCCAGCAGTTCGTGGAAGGCCGGCCGGCCAACAACGTGCTGCTGACGGGCGCCCGCGGGACAGGCAAGTCCTCCCTCATCAAGGCGTGCCTCAATACCTATGCGCCTCAGGGGCTGCGCCTGATCGAGGTGGACAAGGCCGATCTGACGGACCTGCCCGACATCGTGGAGATCGTGGCGGATCGGCCCGAGAAATTCATCGTCTACTGCGATGACCTGAGCTTTGAAGAGGGCGAGCCGGGGTACAAGGCGCTGAAGTCGATCCTCGACGGATCGGTGGCGGCTTCCACGCCCAACGTGCTGGTGTATGCCACCAGCAACCGCCGCCACCTGCTGCCCGAGTACCACAAGGAAAACCTGTCCTATACCCACACGGAGGATGGCGAGGTGCACCCGGGCGAGGTGGTGGAAGAAAAGATCTCGCTGTCCGAACGGTTCGGCCTGTGGGTCAGCTTCTACCCTTTTAGCCAGGACGAATACCTGGCCATCGTGGCGCAGTGGCTTTCCTTCCTGGGTGTCGCGGATGCGGAGATTGCCGCAGCGCGCCCCCAGGCGCTGGTCTGGGCACTGGAGCGCGGATCGCGCAGCGGCCGGGTCGCCTACCAGTTCGCGCGGGACTATGCGGGGCGCCAGCATGGCTGATCCCGTGGTCCCTGTCGACGCCAGAACGCACACCGACGTGGCGGTCGGCATCCTGCTGCGTGCGGATGGCGCCATGCTGCTGTCCACCCGGCCCGCGGGCAAGCCTTACGCCGGATACTGGGAGTTCCCTGGCGGCAAGCTGGAGGCCGGGGAGACCGTGGAAGAGGCCTTGCGGCGCGAGTTGATCGAGGAGCTGGGCGTTACCATCGGTGCGGCATCCGTCTGGAAGGTGACGGAGCACGACTACCCCCACGCACTGGTTCGCTTGCACTGGTGCAAGGTCTGGGAATGGCAGGGCGACTTCGAAATGCGCGAGGGCCAGACCATGGCCTGGCAGCAGTGGCCCCTGCAGGTCTCGCCCGTACTGCCGGGCGCTTATCCCGTACTGGAGTGGCTGGCCCAGGAGCGGGGAGCAACCTTTGACCCTTCCACGATCAATCAGCTATAAAAATAATAGCTAAACGCCCTAGAAACATATGTCCTGGGGGCTATTTTTCCCAGGCACCCGGCGGAATGTGCGGAAGCCCGTCGCCCAGGTCGGGGTCTTGGGTCGGTGGTTCGGTAGGCACGCGGAATTCTTCGCTCGCCCAGGCCCCCAGGTCGATCTGCTTGCAGCGTTCGCTGCAAAACGGTCGGAAGGGATTGCTGGGGCCGTAGAGGCTTTCGCCACGGCAGGCCGGGCACGTCACGTACTTGGCGTTGGAGGGGGCCGGCGAACGCGGCTGAGAACGGCTCATGGTCAACGGGCGCTCAGGCGCACAAGGTCAGTTCGAACGCAGCATCTTCGTTGGCGGCATGCAGCTTGCCGTCATCATGCTGGCGCATCAGCCGCACGGAGACGATCAGGCGGTTGCCGCTGATCTCCGGGATCAGGTCCAGGGACGGATCGATGCGAAGGCGCAGCAGTTGGAAGGTGCGGCCCTGGGGCAGGGTCTGTTGGAACTGCCCATGGTCCGCGGCCACCTTCTGGGGCACGCCCGAATCACGCAGCAGCTTCAGGAGGACGTACAACGACTCCGCCAGGGGGGCGAGGGTGGTTGCCCAGGCTTCCAGATCCTGCTGGCGCTGCTGGGGGGCATGGTGCTGCCAGGCGTAGTAGGCCGGCAGATCGAAGCCGCACGTTCCCCCGGGAATGCCCACCCGGCTGCGGATGCTCATCAGCCAGTCGTTTTCCGCCAGGGCCTGCCCTGCCTTGCCCGTCTGCGCATTCAACCCGGCAAAGCACCGATCGAGCTGCGCGATGATGCCGTCCAGAACCGCTTCGGAAATCGAAGGGTTGCCCCGATAGCCATCCAGCTGGTGCTTCTGCTTTTCCAGATCCTTGAGCACATCCGACTTGAGATCGGCGCGCGCCGCGACATCCATGATTTCGAAGACCGTCACCAGTGCGTAGTGGTGGTCCAGAGGATGCTGGCGCGGAATCAACTCACCCAGGCGGCGAAACAGCTGCTCGAGCCGCAGGTAGGTTCTCAGTCGTTCGTTGAAGGGATATTCGTAAAGGATCACGCTGCAGGGTTCCTGGGGCACACGGCTGGCGCTGCCAGCTTCGCGCGTCCGATATGCCGGGCATCATAGCCCGAACCGCTGGGCGATCTGAAGGACGTCAGCTCGCAACCCTTGCAGCGAGATCCCGTCGTTGTAGACCACCATGTCCGCTGCCGCCTGCCGGATCGCCCGGGGGGCTTGGGACGCCATGATGCCTTCGATCGTCTCGCGCGTCAGGGCGCTGCGCTGCTGCACCCGGAGGATCTGGGTTTCGGGGGTGCAGTCCACCACGAGAATTTGGTCCAGCTGCTGCGCCCAGCGGGCAGACTCGACCAGCAGCGGGATGTCGAAGACGATCAGGGCCGCACCGCTTTGCACGGCGCGCGAAGCGGCTTCCTGCGTTGCCAGGGCCACCAGCGGGTGGACGATGCGCTCCAGGCGCTGACGCGCCGCCGGGTCCGTGAACACGAGTTCCCGCATGCGGTCGCGATCCATCGCACCGTGCGCATCGATCAAGGCGTCGCCGAACGCGTCGCGGATGGGTCCGATGGCGGCCTCCCCTGGGGCCGTCACCTGGCGCGAAAGCCGATCAGCGTCGATGAGTGCGGCGCCGTGTTCCGCCAGCATTTGGCCCACCGTGCTTTTCCCGCTGCCGATGCCGCCGGTCAACCCCAGGCGCAAAGCGGTCCGCGATCCGGTCGCCATGGACTCAAAGCCCCAGGCTGCGCAATAGCCCCTGCAGGATCGTTTCCGGCCCGAACACCATGGCTGCGAGTCCCGAGCCGACCAGGAACGGTCCGAAAGGAATGTATCCGCCTTCGCGCAACTGGCTGGCGAATTTCATGCCGATGCCAATGAACGCTCCGATGACGGACGCAATGAGAATGATGGGCACCAGCGCCGGCCAGCCGAACCAGGCACCGAGTGCTGCAAAGAGCTTGAAGTCGCCATGGCCCATGCCTTCCTTGCCTGTCGCGAGCTTGAAGGTCCAATACACCGTCCACAGGGACAGGTAGCCTCCCACGGCCCCCATGACCGCGCTGAACAGCGGAACGGTGGTCCACTGCAGCGCAGAGGCGATGAGGCCCGCCCAGAGCAAGGGCAGCGTGATGTCATCGGGCAGCAGCGTGGTGTCCCAGTCGATGAACGCCAGCGCGATCAGCGCGGCGGCGAATCCACACCAGGCCACTGCGGTGAGCGTCGTGCCCCAATGCCAGCCGCAAAAGAAGAATAGACCGCCCGTGGCCAGTTCGACCAAAGGATATCGGGGACTGATCCGCACTTTGCAGGCGGAGCACCGTCCGCGAAGCCACAGATAGCTCAGTACGGGGATGTTTTCATACCACTGCACCGCATGCCCGCAGGCGGGGCACCGCGATGCCGGCGTCCAGAGGTTGAAGGATTCCACCGGCGCCACTGGCGCCTCCGTGGAGGCCGCATCCTTGTTCGCCATGGCGGCAAAGTCAGCGCATTCTGCAGCCCACTGCCGCTCCATCATCTTCGGCAAGCGATGGATTACGACATTCAGGAAGCTACCGATGAGCAGACCCAAAATGCCGAGTACCGAAGCGTCTCCCCAAGATCCCAGTTCCATCAGACGACTTGGCCCAGTTTGAAGATCGGCAGATACATCGAAACCACGATGCCCCCAATGATGGTGCCCAGGAACACGATGATGATGGGCTCCATCAGGCTGGACAGCCCCGCGACCATTTCATCCACTTCGGCCTCGTAGAAGTCTGCGGCTTTGCCCAGCATGTGGTCGATGGAGCCGGATTCTTCGCCAATGGCGCACATCTGGATCACCATGGAAGGGAACACGTTGGCATTGCCCATGGCAGCCGTCAAGCTCGTCCCTGTCGAGACTTCCTGCTGAATCCGTTCCGTAGCGAGGGCATACACGGAATTGCCAGAGGCGCCGCCCACCGAATCCAAGGCTTCAACCAGAGGAACCCCTGCGGCGAACATGGTGGACAGCGTCCGGGTCCAGCGAGCAACGCATGATTTATCGATCAAGGACCCGAACACCGGAAGCCGCAGCAACAGACGGTCCATGAACATCTGTACTTTTTCGCTGCGGCGCCACGCCTGCATGAAGAAATAAAATCCGCCGCCCAATACGCCAAAAATCAGCCACCACCATTTGACGAATACCTCGCTCATGGCCATCACGAGGAGCGTAGGTGCCGGCAGTTCAGCGCCAAAGGAGGTAAATACTTCCTTGAATGCGGGGATCACAAAGATCATGATCACCGTGACCACGACGAATGCAACGATCACCACCGAAATGGGGTACATCAATGCCGATTTGATCTTCGATTTGATGGCCTCGGTCTTTTCCATGTACATGGCAAGCCGGTCCAGCAGCGCCTCCAAGATACCCGCGGCCTCGCCGGCTTCGACGAGGTTGCAATAAAGGCTGTCGAAGTACATCGGGTACTTGCGGAAGGCTGCATTCAGCGACGTCCCGGTTTCCACGTCACTGCGAATGTCGTTGAGCAATTTCGTGACGCTGGCATTGGTATTGCCCCGGCCCACGATATCGAAGGATTGCAACAGCGGCACGCCAGCCTTCATCATGGTGGCCATCTGGCGCGTGAACAATGCGATGTCCTTGGGCTTGATCTTCTTGCCCGAACGCATGCGCCGCTTCTTGATCTTGGTAGGCAGCACACCCTGTCTGCGCAAGGTCGCCTGGACCTGGTTTTCACCTACGGCGCGCACTTCCCCGCGGACAATCTTTCCACTGCGATCCTTGCCCTCCCATTCAAAGACGAAGTCCTTGATATCCCTCGATGCGGCGGTTGCCATAATGATCCTCGCGATTGGCGCTATTCGTTGGTGACGGCCAGCACCTCTTCGAGAGAGGTCAGCCCCATCTTGGCTTTATACAGGCCTGCTTCGCGCAAGGAGCGGACCCCCTCCGCCTTGGCCTGCTTGGCGATTTCCAAGGCGCTTCCATCGCGCAAAATAATGCGTTGAATTTCTTCGGAAATCGGCATGACCTGGTAGATGCCCAGCCGCCCCTTGTAGCCATTGTTGCAAGCGGAACAACCGACGGGACGATAGGTCACCCAGGTGCCATCGATTTCATCTTCTTTATAGCCTGCCTCGAGCAGGGTTTCATGTGGAATATCGGCGGGCGCTTTGCAGACCGGGCACAAACGGCGAGCCAGGCGCTGGGCTGTTATCAGAATGACGCTGGACGCAATGTTGAATGGCGCAATTCCCATATTGCGCATCCGGGTGAGCGTGGTCGGAGCATCGTTGGTGTGGAGGGTGGACAGCACCAAGTGGCCCGTCTGTGCCGCCTTGATGGAAATATCCGCCGTTTCAAGGTCGCGAATTTCGCCGACCATGATGATGTCAGGATCTTGACGCAGAAACGACTTGAGGGCGGTGGCAAAGGTCAGCCCCGCTTTCTCATTGACGTTCACCTGATTGACACCAGGCAAATTGATTTCCGAGGGGTCCTCCGCGGTCGCGATGTTGACACCTGCTTTATTCAGCAAGTTCAGGCAGGTGTACAAGGAAACGGTTTTCCCTGAACCCGTTGGTCCGGTCACCAAAATCATGCCGTAAGGCCGGCCGATGGCATGCATCAACCGTTCCTTTTCTTCCGGCTCGTAACCCAGCGCATCGATACCCAGCTTGGCGCTGCTGGGATCCAAAATCCGGATCACGATCTTTTCGCCAAAGAGCGTTGGCAGCGTGCTCACCCGAAAGTCGATGACCCGATCAGGGCCGACTTTGAGTTTCATGCGGCCATCTTGTGGAACGCGCTTTTCCGAAATATCCAATCGGGAAATGACCTTGATCCGGGAGGCCAGCTTGTCCTTGATGGCGATGGGGGGCGAAGCGATTTCTCGTAATTCGCCATCGATCCGAAAACGCACCCGGTACTGGTGCTCGTACGGTTCGAAATGCAAATCGGACGCACGCATGTTGAACGCGTCCAAAAGCATCTTGTGGAGGAACTTGACGATCGGCGCATCTTCAACATCGTTGGCGCTGTCCGAGTTTTCGGGGGCTTCTTCGACCTTGACATCGTCGAATTCGAAATCTCCCCCGCCCGACAGGCTTTCCATCGACTCGCTGACCGACTTGGTATTGGCCTCGATCAGCTTGATGAGCTTGTCGTATTCCGCAATGATCCAGTCCACCCCCATCTGGGTCGTGAATTTGATCTTTTCCGCTGCCTCTTGGTCGGTGGGGTCTGCGGTGGCCACGATCAGCCGGTTGTTGCGCTTGCTCAGTGCCACAACGCGATAGGCGAGGCAGATCTTCGGATCCAGGAGATCTTTGGGAATCCGAAGAGGATCGATGGCTTCCAGATCCAGCAAGGGCGCACCGAATACGGCAGAAACCGTGTGCGCCAGATCGGCAGAGGAAACAGCCCCCGACCCGGTCAACTCGGCAATGAAGCTTGTTTTGCCGACTTGTGACTTGCGAAAGATATCTTCGGCTGATTTTTGACTCAGCTTGCCGGCTGACATCAATGCCCGGCCTAGACCTGGCAGGGCAATTGCGGCGCCTTCTTTGGGTGCGGTATCAACGGCCATGTAACCAGCAGAATCAATGTGGATGGAAAGGAAACCATCCTAACATCGCGCGGATGTTCGGGCCATGGGATCAACGGGATAGAGTGCGGCGAAACCACGAAGGTGTAACAACGTGGTCGGGGTGAGAGGATTCGAACCTCCGGCCTCTACGTCCCGAACGTAGCGCTCTACCAGGCTAAGCTACACCCCGATGTGTTGTTTTCAAGGCAATTACAGACGCCGCTCCAGCAATTGCGAGGCCAATTCTAGCAAACCTTCCGTGTAGCGATTGGAGGGCAATTGCCTTGCAGCATCGATTGCCTGCTGTGCTTGGGCCGCAGCGGCAAGTCGGGTTGCTTCCAGGGCCCCGGTGCTCTTCACAATTTGCACGATGGCTGGAAGCTCTTCCACCGCGCCCGTCTGTATGGCGCTCTCTATCAGGCGCCGCTGGTCCTGGGTGCCGCGCTGCATGGCAATGATCAGGGGCAGGGTCACTTTGCCCTCCCGAAGATCATCTCCCAGATTTTTACCCATCTCTGAAGAGTCGCCGTCGTAGTCGAGCACATCGTCAATCACCTGGAATGCGGTGCCGAGCGCCTGACCGTAATCTGCGCAGGCTTTCTCCAGATCTGGTGAACTGCGAGCCAGAATCGCTGCCAGCCGGGCGCTTGCTTCAAAGAGTTTGGCCGTCTTCGACCGGATGACCTCCAGATAGCCCTGCTCATCCAGCGATGCGTCATGGGTGTTCATGAGCTGCTGCACTTCCCCTTCGGCGATGACATTGGTGGCCTCTGAAAGAATCTGCATCACGCGCATGTCATCCGCATCGACCATCATCTGGAAGGCGCGCGAGTGCAGGAAATCGCCGACCAGCACGCTTGCCGGATTGCCGAAGTTCTCGTTGGCTGTCGGGCGCCCTCGCCGCAGCGTGGACTCATCCACCACATCATCGTGCAGCAAGGTCGCGGTATGGATGAACTCCACCACCGCTGCAAGATTGAAACGCTGAAGCCCCTTGTAGCCGAGCGCGCCGCACATCAGCAAAAGCAAGGCTGGACGCAGGCGCTTGCCACCTGCGGAAATGATGTAGCGGGCAATGTCTCCCACAAGAGAGACTGACGAATTCAGCCGGGCGGCAATGACTTTATCCACCTCGTGCATGTCGTCGGCGATCAAGGCGAGGGTTGCTGAAGTGCTGGAGGTGGTGGTGGACAAGATGAGCGTGTGCAGCGACGAAAAATGGATTATAGGAATCGCTTTGTACCGACTCGGGTGCTCCTGGCTTGCCCACCGCAAAAGACGACTTTTCCGGTTGCGGCCTGGTCGGATGCGGCCGGCTGGCTAAAAAAGTTGCCTCGTGCTATAGTCGCCGGCTCTGCGGAAATTCGTCCGCAGAACTCCATTCAAAGAGGTTCACATGTACGCGGTCATAAAAACCGGCGGCAAGCAGTATCGCGTTGCTTCCGGCGAAAAAATTAAAGTAGAACAGATTGCTGCGGACGTAGGCCAGGAAATTGTGATCGACCAGGTTCTGGCCGTCGGAAACGGCGCTGAAATCAAGGTTGGTACCCCCCTGGTGTCCGGCGCAACCGTCACGGCAACCGTCGTGGCGCACGGCAAGCACGACAAAGTGCACATCTTCAAGATGCGCCGTCGCAAGCACTATCAGAAACGCCAAGGCCATCGCCAGCAGTTCACCGAGCTGCAAATCGGTGCGATCGCCGGTTAAAAGGAGCTGATGTCATGGCACAGAAAAAAGGCGGCGGCTCTACGCGAAACGGGCGCGATTCCAAGCCCAAGATGCTCGGTGTGAAGGCTTTCGGCGGCGAATTGATCAGCGCGGGCTCGATCATCGTTCGTCAGCGCGGTACGCGTTTCCACCCCGGCACGAACGTCGGTGTGGGCAAGGACCACACGCTGTTCGCACTGGTCGATGGCCACGTGTCCTTCGGCACCAAGGGCGCACTGTCCAAGCACACCGTCAATGTGACGCCGGCCTGACGCCTGCCACTTGATGCTTTCGAAGCCCCGACCTGTCGGGGCTTTGTCGTTTTGGAAGTGTTGGCTGCCGGATGAATCGGCACGGCGTCGCTTTCCGAACCCTGTTTTGTAAACTGGATCCCCATGAAGTTCGTCGACGAAGCCTTTATCGACATTGCTGCCGGCGACGGCGGCAATGGTTGTGTGTCGTTCCGGCACGAAAAGTACAAGGAGTTCGGCGGTCCCAATGGGGGCGACGGCGGCCGGGGCGGGCATGTCTTTGCCGTGGCCGACCCGAACTTGAATACGCTCGTGGACTTCCGCTATTCCCGCCGCCACGAGGCCAAGCGTGGTGAGCACGGCATGGGGTCGGACATGTTCGGCGCCGCTGGTGATGACATCACATTGAAAATGCCGGTGGGCACCATCATCACCGATGCCGAGACGGGTGAAGTGCTGTATGAACTGTTGGTGCCGGGCGAGGTGATCACCATCGCCAAGGGTGGCGACGGCGGTTTTGGCAACATGCGGTTCAAAAGTGCCATCAACCGTGCGCCGCGCCAGAAAACACCAGGATGGCCTGGCGAGAAGAAAAATCTCAAGCTGGAGTTGAAGGTGCTTGCCGATGTCGGACTGCTGGGCATGCCCAATGCCGGCAAATCCACCTTGATCGCCGCCATTTCCAATGCGCGGCCCAAGATCGCCGACTACCCCTTCACGACGTTGCACCCCAATCTGGGCGTGGTTCGGGTGGGGCCGGAGCAGAGCTTCGTCGTCGCCGACATTCCTGGGTTGATCGAAGGCGCTTCCGAAGGGGCCGGGCTCGGGCACCAGTTCTTGCGCCACCTCCAGCGCACGCGTTTGCTGTTGCACGTGATCGATCTGGCGCCTTTCGATGACGCTGTCGATCCTGTCGCGCAAGCCAAGGCCATCGTGGGCGAGCTCAAGAAGTACGACGCGGGTCTCTATGACAAGCCGCGCTGGCTGGTGCTCAACAAGCTGGACATGGTTCCCAAGGAAGAGCGTGAAGCGCGCGTTCGGGATTTCGTGAAGCGGTTCAAGTGGAAGGGGCCTGTTTTCGAGATTTCAGCCTTGACGCGCGAGGGCTGCGAGCCGTTGATCCATGCCATTTACCGGCATGTGCAGGTTCAGCAGAAGGCCGAACAGACGCCGGAAGAGGTGGATCCACGTTTCGTGGGCGATCGGCCCGAGTGATCCGTCTGCTTCGCCATTCCTGCTACTTATTCAATAGCGTTCATCGCTTGGCCATCCAGCGCTGACGCCAATACTGTCCATATGGTTTCCAGCATATTGCGCGACGCGCGCCGCATTGTCGTCAAAGTAGGGTCGAGCCTTGTGACCAACGAGGGCCGTGGCCTGGATGAGGCTGCCATCGGCGAATGGAGTCGCCAGCTGGCGGCGCTGGCGCGCGGTGAATCGGGTGGGCGGCGCGAGGTGGTCATGGTGTCCAGCGGGGCGATTGCGGAGGGTATGAAGCGTCTGGGTTGGGCAACGCGCCCGCATGAGATCCACGAGCTTCAGGCGGCTGCGGCGGTCGGCCAGATGGGGCTGGCGCAGATGTACGAGACCAAGTTGAGGGAACAAGGGCTAGGTAGTGCGCAAGTGCTCCTCACGCATGCCGATCTGGCGGATCGGGAGCGGTATTTGAATGCCCGGTCCACGTTGCTCACCCTGCTGCGCCTGGGCGTGGTGCCTGTGATCAACGAGAACGATACCGTGGTCACGGATGAGATCAAGTTCGGCGATAACGATACGCTCGGTGCGTTGGTGGCCAATCTGGTGGAGGCCGATGCCTTGATCATCCTGACGGATCAAAAGGGGCTTTACACGGCAGATCCACGGCGCAATCCGGACGCACAGTTCGTGCATGAAGCTCAGGCGGGCGATCTCGCCCTGGAGGCGATGGCGGGGGGCGTGGGCTCCAGCATCGGCCGGGGCGGCATGATCACGAAGATCATTGCCGCCAAGCGGGCCGCGGGTTCAGGCGCCTCCACCGTGATCGCGTGGGGCCGCGAGACCGATGTGCTCGTTCGCCTGACCCAGGGCGAAGCCATCGGAACGCTGCTGGTCGCGCAGACGCAGAAAAAGCAGGCGCGCAAGCAATGGATGGCGGACCATCTGCAACTCCGTGGCGCCGTGACCGTGGACATGGGAGCGGCGGTCAAGCTGCGAACCGAGGGAAAAAGCCTTCTGCCGATCGGCATGACCGCCGTGGAGGGGGATTTTTCTCGCGGTGACGTCATCGCCGTGCGTGATGAGACCGGGGCGGAAGTGGCGCGGGGGCTTGCCAACTACGCCAGTGCGGAGGCGCGATTGCTATGCCGCAAGCCCTCGGCGGAATTCGAACGGTTGCTGGGGTATGTCGCCGAGCCAGAGATGGTGCACCGGGATAACATGGTGCTGGCAAACGCCTGACGCACAGGCATGGCCTTGCGGGCTGCCTTTTCCTTGCGGAGAAGGCGGCGGCGCGTCAAACCAATTTGGGCAGGAACTGCGAAGGCGACAGAGGAATGCCAGCTCCCTGTTCCGAAGGGGGCGAGGTGGCTTTGCTCTTTTGAGGGTCGGGGTCGAAGCTGGCACCCGGGGGCATTTCCATACCAGGACTGACCAGCAGGGAGCCTGCCCGGTGCATGGGCATGCCGCTGGGCAAGCCTTCGCCTTCACGGGAGCGCATGCCGCTGCGCAGATAGCGATTGCGTTGCTCGTGGCGCGGCAGAAAGCGTGCCAACTCGGTGAGCGCCATTTCATACACGCCACGCTTGAACTCCACCACCACATCGAGCGGTACCCAGTAATCGTTCCAACGCCAAGCGTCGAACTCGGGGTGGTTGGTGGCGCGCAGATTCAGGTCCCAGTCATGGCCCAGCAGCTGCAGCAGATACCAGATTTGCTTCTGGCCCTTGTAGTGTCCGCGCGCATCGCGGCGGATGTACCGGTCAGGCACCTCATAGCGCAACCAGTCCCTGGTGCGGGCAACCACGCGCACATGGCCCGGCTGCAATCCCACTTCTTCGTGCAGTTCGCGGTACATTGCCTGTTCGGGAGTTTCCCCCCTGTCGATGCCGCCCTGCGGGAACTGCCAGCTGTGGGTGCGGATCCGCTTGCCCCAGAACACCTGGTTTTTCTGGTTGAGCAGGATGATGCCGACGTTCGGCCGAAAGCCGTCCCGGTCAAGCATAATCTAACCCCAATTTTTTAAACTGTGACCATTATGCACGGCGCCTTGTGCGCAGCAAGCAGACCGGGCGCAATTGCATGAAATCCCCCCAATGAAAGCGTCCCAATTCTTCGTCTCCACCCTCAAGGAAGCCCCGGCCGATGCGGAAGTGGTCAGCCACAAGCTCATGACGCGGGCGGGCCTCATCAAGAAGCTGGGGGCGGGCATCTACAACTACATGCCCATGGGACTGCGCGTGATCCGCAAGGTGGAGGCCATCGTGCGGGAAGAGATGAACCGGGCCGGCGCCGTCGAGGTCGCCATGCCCGTGGTGCAGCCGGCGGAGTTCTGGCAGGAGACCGGCCGCTTCGACAAGATGGGTCCGGAACTGCTGCGCATCCAGGACCGGCACGGGCGCGATTTCGTGATCCAGCCCACGAGCGAAGAAGTGGTCACTGACATCGCCCGCCAGGAACTTCGCAGCTACAAGCAGCTGCCCAAGAACCTGTACCAGATCCAGACCAAGTTCCGTGACGAGCGCCGCCCGCGTTTCGGGCTGATGCGGGGCCGCGAGTTCATCATGAAGGACGCCTACTCCTTCGACCGCGATCAGGATGCCGCCAAGGCCAGCTACCAGGTGATGGCCCAGGCCTACCGCCGCATCTTCGACCGCTTCGGCCTGACCTACCGGGCCGTGGCCGCGGACAGCGGCGCGATCGGCGGCGACCTGAGCGAGGAATTCCAGGTCATCGCCGCCACGGGCGAGGACGCGATCGTCTACTGCCCCCAGAGCGATTACGCCGCGAACATGGAAAAGGCCGAGGCGCTGGCCCCCGCAGGCCCGCGGCCAGCGGCAGCCCAGGCCCTGGCCAAGACGCCCACGCCGGGCAAGAGCACCTGCGCGGATGTGGCGCAATTGCTGGGCGTGGCGCTGCAGACCACCGTGAAGTCCCTGGTGCTCGCCACCGACGAGACCAACGAGGCCGGCGAGATCGTCAAGACGCAGGTCTGGCTGCTGCTGCTGCGCGGCGACCACGACATGAACGAGATCAAGGTGTCCAAGGTGCCGGGCCTGGCGGGTTTCCGTTTTGCCACCGTGGGTGAGATTGAAGACCACTTCGGCTGCAAGCCGGGCTACCTGGGCCCACTGCAGCTGCAAAAGCCGGTGAAGCTGGTGGTGGACCGCGAAGTGGCCGTGATGGCCGATTGGATCTGCGGTGCCAACGCGATTGACTTCCACATGACGGGCGTGAACTGGGGACGCGATCTGCCGGAGCCCGAGGTGGTGGCCGACCTGCGCAACGTCGTGGCGGGGGACCGCTCGCCGGACGGCCAGGGTGAACTCGCCATCGAGCGCGGCATCGAAGTCGGCCATGTGTTCTACCTCGGGACCAAGTACAGCAAAGCCATGAACGCCACCTTCCTGGGCGAGGATGGCAAGCCCGCATTCTTCGAGATGGGCTGCTACGGCATCGGCATCACCCGCCTGCCGGCCGCCGCCATCGAACAGAACCACGACGACCGCGGCATCATCTGGCCCGACGCCATCGCCCCCTTCACGGTGGTGGTGTGCCCGATCGGCATGGACCGCAGCGCGGAGGTCAAGGCCGCGGCCGAACAGCTCTACGGTGATCTGCTGGCGGCCGGCGTGGACGTGCTGCTGGATGACCGCGGCGAGCGCCCGGGCGCGATGTTCGCCGACTGGGAGCTGATCGGCGTGCCGCACCGCGTGGTGATCTCCGACCGTGGGCTCAAGGAAGGCCAGCTGGAATACCAGCACCGCCGCGATACCGCCGCGACCAAGGTCGCCACGGCCGATATCCTGGCGCACATCAAGGGTCGGCTGACACCATGAGCGCGATGAAAGGCGAGGCCGGGGCGGTTTCGCGCCGGGCCTGTCTGGTGTCCTTGTCCGCTGGGCCGGCGGCTTGGCTGGCGGCCCCCCAGGCCGCCCATGCCGGGGGGCAACTGGAAGAACCCCTGATCGATTCCGTGCGCACCGCCTTGAGTTCCGCGGTGCTCAACCAGGCGCCGCCCGAACCCCAGTTCGGCACGACGGAAGCGCGGCTGCTGTACCTGCGCTGGCTGGGCACCATGAGCGACCGACTGCGCCGCCGCAAGCCGGATTGGGAGGTGCGCCGGGATTTCCTGCAGACCGTCTGGTACGAGTCCAAGAGGGCAGGGCTCGATGTGTCGCTGGTGCTCGGCCTGGTGCAGGTCGAAAGCGCGTTTCGCAAGTTCGCCGTGTCCAGCGTGGGCGCGCGGGGCTACATGCAGGTGATGCCGTTCTGGACGCGGGTGATCGGCGACGGCGATCCGGGCAAGCTGTTTCACATGCAGACCAACCTGCGCTTCGGCTGCGTGATCCTGCGCCACTACCTCGATCGGGAGCGTGGCGATCTGTTCATGACGCTGGGCCGCTACAACGGCAGCCGTGGCCGGCCGCAGTACCCCGACTCGGTGTTCGCTGCACAGCGCAACTGGGTGTTCCAGGACCGCATCACCACCGCAGCCGAGGGCCTCGCACCGGCCGGTGGGTAGCCGCCCGGTGGGGCCTCCTGGGTGCCGCCGCCCTCAGATGGCGCTGGCCGCGGCGATGGGCACGCCGTTCGCATCCTGCAGCCGCGACACCATGATCTGGTCGATGCGGTAGCTGTCCACGTCCAGCACCTCGAACTTGTAGCCGCCCCAGTTCACGCTGTCGGTGCGCCGGGGCACGCGGCGCAGCATCACCATGAGGAAGCCGGCCAGCGTTTCGTACTCTTCGGCGTGGGGCAGTTCGTCCAGGTTCAGTGCGCGCAGCACGTCTTCGACCGGGGTGACGCCGTCGATGAGCCAGGAGTTCTCGTCGCGGCGCACGATCTGCTCCTCGTCCGCCGGGCCCATGACGAGGTCGCCCATCACGGTGCTCATCACGTCGTTCAGGGTGACGACACCCACCACCAGGCTGTATTCGTTCACGATGACCGCAAAGTCTTCGTGCACCTGGCGAAACTGCTCCAGCACTTCGGACAGGGACAGCCGGTCCGGCACGATGAGCACCTTGCGCACCAGGCCCTCGTCGGCCAGCGAGATGGGCTGGTTGTTGAGCACGCGCTGGAAGAGGTCCTTGGCGTCCACGTAGCCGACCACGTGGTCGATGTCGCCGTCGCACACGGGATAGGTCGAGAAGGGCTCTTCCGCAATGCGCGCTCGGATCACGGTATCGGGATCGTCGCGCAGGAAGTACGCGATGCGGTCGCGCTGCGACATGGCGCTGCCGACGGTGCGCGTGTCCAACTCGAACACGTTCTCGATCACCTGCTGCTCCCGCGCGGCCAGCACGCCGGCGCGGGCACCGGCCTCCATCATGGCCAGGATGTCGTCGGAGGTCACCCGGTCGTCCCGCAGCGACGACAGCCCCAGCATGCGGAACAGCAGGTCCGCGCTGCGGCTGTAGAGCCAGACCACGGGCCGCAGCACGGTCATCAGCAGCTTCATCGGCGCTGACACGCGCAGGGCCAGGCGTTCGGGATTGGCCATGCCCAGCCGCTTGGGAAACAGGTCAGCCAGCAGGATGAACAGCGAGGTGATGATGGTGAACGACGCCAGGAAGCCCGCGGTCTCCGCGCGTGCGTTGCTCAGCCAGTAGGCGAACAGTTCGGTGAAATGGGGGCTGAGCGCGCCTTCGCCCACGATGCCGCCCAGGATGGCGACGGCGTTCTGGCCGACCTGCACCACGGTGAAATAGTCGCCGGGCTGCTCCTGCATGCGCATGACGCGGTCGGCGCGGGTGTCGCCTTCGTCGGCCATCTGGCGCAGGCGCAGGCGGCGCGAAGCCGCCAGGGAGATTTCCGCGATGGAGAAGAACGCGCTGGCCACGATGAGGAGGCCGATAACGAAGAGACTTTGGGACAGGGTCATGGGACGGCAGGCGCCGCCATGATCGTGCTGTGCGCCAGCGTGCCGAGTGTAGCCGCCCTGCCGCGCGCCTTCGCTCGCCCGCACGCAGGGGATGCGAGCGGGCGGCGAGGGCTACTTCACTGCAGGAAGCCGATGCGCGATTTGCCGCCTGCGCTGCGCGGCAGGTCGCCCACTTCGATCGCGCTGCGGTGCTGCAGGCGCGCGTTGCCGAAGCCCGTCATCAGGGCGCGGCGCATTTCGCGCGGGGGCATCTGCGCGAGCAGGTCCAGCACGTCGGACTGCGGCTCGGGGTCGAGCATGCGGCCCCAGTCGTGGCCGTTGCGGATGCCCTGGTAGAGGTTGCGCGCGATGGCGCGGGCCTGCTCCGGCGTGGGCGCCTGTACCTCGAACACGTTCATGCGGTTGAGGATGGGGTCGGGAATGCCGCGCTCGTCGTTGGCGGTGGTGATCCAGATGACCTGGCTCGCGTCGATGGCGACCTCGGCGAACTCGTCGGTGAAGCTCTGCGCCGTGTCGTGCTCCAGCAGGCCATACAGCGCGCCCAGCGGGTCGTACTGCGCGTCGCTCGCGGCCTTGTCGATCTCGTCCACGACGATGACGGGGTTGGCGTATTCGCCCTCCACCAGCGCCTCGAACACCTTGCCGGGCCGCGCGCCCTTCCACTGCGAGGACGAGCCCGACAGCAGCCAGCCAGCGGTCATCGAACTCATGGGCACGAGGTTCATGCCGGTGCCGAGCAACTCGGCCAGGTGCCGCGCGAAGTGGGTCTTGCCGATACCGGGAGGGCCCAGCAGCAGCATGGGCGTGACTTCGAGCCCATCGCGGCTGTCCTGCGCCAGGGCCACGTGGCGCTTCACGTCGTCGAGGACGTCGGTGAAGTTGGGCAACTGGTCGTAGAGGTGGGCCATGTCCGGCACGCCGGAAGGCTTGACCTGGAAGCGTTCGGGCCCGCGTTCCAGCATGCGTTCGTACACCGCGCGCAGATTCTCGTATTCGCGCTGGCTGCCGCCGTCCTGCAGCCGCGTGAGCTTGCGCTCGACGTCGCAGGGGTGGAACACGTTGCGCAACTGGGCCACCGGCAGGCTCAGGGCCGGCGTTTGCGGAACAAGGCTTTGTGTCGTCATGGCGCGCTCCTGTGTGAGGAAGTCACGCACCCATTCAAGCACACAACATGCCCGGTCTCAACGGCGGAAAAACCCCGTCAACCCGCCCTTGTTGTTCCCATGCAAAAGGCCGCCCTGGGGCGGCCTTCGGTCGATGCAGCCGCCAGGGGCTGCCGGCGTCACTCGCCTTGCGTGCCCAGCACCTGCTTGAGCTCGCCCGACTCGTACATCTCCATCATGATGTCCGAGCCGCCGATGAATTCACCCTTCACGTAGAGCTGCGGGATGGTGGGCCAGCTGCTGTATTCCTTGATGCCCTGGCGGATCTCCGGATCGTCCAGCACGTTCACCGTGGCCACGCTCTTGGGGTCCACGCCGCAGGCCTTCAGGAGCTGGATCGCGCGGCCCGAGAAGCCGCACATCGGAAAACTCGCGCTGCCCTTCATGAACAGCAGGATGTCGTTGGATTTGACGAGGGCGTCGATGCGTTGCTGGGTGTCGCTCATGGGTTGCTCCTGAAAGTGGCCGTGGATCGGCGGCAAGGCGTGATTATTTCACTGTCGGCGAAGGCCGGTGGGCGCTGCGGTGATCCGCGGCATGCCCTGGTGGTGGTGCGCAGGCTCCACATGGGGACGCCGCGGGCGCTTTCCAGTGCCGGCGGCCGGGGGATGGAGCGCATCACGGCGCGGGCGGGCGGCGGCCGCCGGTGCAGCGCGCATGCCCGGCCAGATCGGTGCGGCTTTGCACCTCGGTGAAGCCGGCCTGGCGCAGCAGCGCCTGCACGGCCTCGGCCTGGTCCCAGCCGTGCTCCAGCAGCAGCCAGCCGCCGGGCACCAGATGGGCCGGTGCTTGCACCGAAATGGTGCGGATGTCGTCCAGACCGTCCGCGCCGCTGGCCAAAGCGTTCAGGGGCTCGTGGACGAGGGCCGCCAGGTGCGGGTCGTCCGCCGCGATGTAGGGGGGATTGGAGACGATGGCATCGAACCTCTCGCTGTCGCTCAGGCCCGCGAGCCAATCGCCTTCGGCGAAGCGCACCGGCAGGCCCAACCGCTCGGCATTGGCCCGGGCGACCTGCAGGGCCTGGGCGCTGGCATCGACCGCCAGCACCTGCGCGTCGGGCCGCTGGTGCTGCAATGCGAGGGCGATGGCACCGCTGCCGGTGCCCAGGTCGGCCACGCGCGGGGCGGCGATGGGCTGCAGCACCTGCAGCGCCCAGTCCACCAGGGTTTCGGTGTCCGGTCGCGGGTCCAGCACGCGGGCATCGACCTGCAGCGCCAGGCCGTAGAACGCCTTGCGGCCCGTTAGGTAGGCCACCGGCTCGCCGGCCGAGCGGCGCCGGCACAGCGCCAGGAAGGCGTCCATCGCCGGCGGGGGCACGGCGTCGGTGTCGTGCGCCAGCAGCCAGGCGCGGCCGGCTTCGGGGCGGCCGAGCGCGTGCAGCAGCAGCAGCTGGGCGTCGATGCGTGGCAGGCCCAGGGTGTGGGCCTGGCCGAGCGCCTGGGCCAGGGTCGGTGAGGTGTTTGCTATTGAATTTATAGCATCCAAGGCAATGAATCCTTCGGCATCGGGGCGATGGGGCTGCAAACCGATCAGGCCGTGGTTTCCAGCTCGGCCAGTTGCTCGGCCTCGCGCGCGTGGCGCAGGGCGTCCAGCACGTCGGCGAGGTCGCCTTCCATGATGGCCAGCAGCTTGTAGAGCGTGAGGTTGATGCGGTGGTCGGTCAGGCGCCCCTGCGGGAAGTTGTAGGTGCGGATGCGGTCGCTGCGGTCGCCCGAGCCGATCAGTCCCTTGCGCAGGGCGGCCTCCTTGGCGGCGCGCTCGCTGCGTTCCTTTTCCTGGATGCGCGCCTGCAGCACCTGCAGGGCCTTGGCCTTGTTGCTGTGCTGGCTGCGCCCGTCCTGGCATTCGGCCACGATGCCGGTGGGCAGGTGGACCACGCGCACGGCCGAGTCGGTCTTGTTGATGTGCTGGCCGCCGGCGCCGCTGGCGCGGAAGGTGTCGATGCGCAGGTCGGCGGGGTTCAGGGTGATGGCCTGGTGTTCGTCGGGCTCGGGCATCACGGCCACGGTGCAGGCGCTGGTGTGGATGCGGCCCTGCGTTTCGGTGGCGGGCACGCGCTGCACGCGGTGGCCGCCGGATTCGAAACGCAGCGCGCCGTAGGCACCGTCTGCCTCCACGCGCAGCACCACTTCCTTGTAGCCGCCGATCTCGTTCTCGTTGGCGCTCAGGATCTCGATCTTCCAGCCCACATTGGCGGCATAGCGGGTGTACATGCGCGCCAGATCGCCCGCGAACAGGGCCGACTCATCGCCGCCCGTGCCCGCGCGGATTTCGAGGAAGGCATTGCGGGCGTCGTCGGGGTCCTTGGGCAGCAGCAGGCGCTGCAGCTCTGCTTCCAGCTGCGCCAACTCGGCCTCGGCGGCGGCGATCTCCTCCTGCGCCATCTCGGCCATGTCGGGGTCGGCGAGCATCTCGCGGGCGCCGGCCAGGTCGGCCTCGCGCTGCTGGTGGCGCGCGTAGCGGCCGGCGATCTGCGTGACCTCGGCGTGCTCGCGGGAGATGGTGCGGTACTGCGCCATGTCGGACATGATGTCCTCGCGCGAGAGCAGGAAGTCGAGCTCTTCGAGGCGCTGCGCATAGCGCTCGAGCTGGGTTCTGAGAAAGGGCTTCATCGTCGGGGGGAAAGAAATTGCTACGTTTTTTGTAGCTGATAGCGCTAGTGGAATCTGCGCTGGGGGCGTTTTTGGCCTGGTGGCAGGCCGCGCAGCCGCGTCGCTACAGGCCGGTCTTGCTTTGCGAGCGCAGGAACAGGCGCGAGACGGTCTGGGCCGTCTGGGCGCGGGTCTCGGCGTCGCCGGCCCGCAGTTCGGCCAGGGTGCCGTGCAGCATCTTCTGCGTGAGGCCGCGCGACAGGGCCTCCAGCACCGCGTCCATGTCCTCGCCCTTGGCCAGGAGCTTCTTGGCGCGGGCGATCTCCAGCGCGCGCCACTCGTCGGTCTGGACGTTGAGCTGCTGGATCAGCGGCACCACGCCGCCGGTGGGGCTGCGCTGGTCCATCCAGTGCATGAAGCTCTGCACGCCCGCGTCGATGATGGCCTCGGCCTGGGCCACGGCGGCCTGGCGGTGCGCCTGGGCGGTCTGCACCACGCCGGCCAGGTCGTCCACGGTGTAGAGGTAGATGTCTTCCAGCGCCTTGACCTCGGGCTCGATGTCGCGCGGCACGGCCAGGTCGACCATGAACATGGGGCGGTGGCGCCGCTTTTTTAGGGCGCGCTCCACGGCGCCCAGGCCGATGATGGGCAGGCTGCTGGCGGTGCAACTCACCACGGCGTCGAACTCGTGCAGGCGGTCGGGCAGGTCGGCCAGGCGCATGACCTCGCCGCCGAAGCGCGTGGCGAGCTTTTCACCGCGCTCCAGCGTGCGGTTGGCCACGGCGATGGCCTTGGGGTTCTTGGCGGCGAAGTGGGTGGCGGCCAGCTCGATCATCTCGCCCGCGCCGACGAACAGCACGCGGATCTCGGACAGGTCCTCGAACAGCTGGCCGGCCAGCCGCACGGCCGCGGCGGCCATGCTGATGCTGTGGGCGCCGATCTCGGTGCTGGTGCGCACTTCCTTGGCGACGGCGAAGCTGCGCTGAAAGAGCTGGTTGAGCGTGGTGCCCAGCGCGCCGGCGGTTTCGGCGGCGCGCACGGCGTCCTTCATCTGGCCGAGGATCTGCGCCTCGCCCAGCACCATGGAATCGAGCCCGCTGGCCACGCGGAAGGCATGGCGGGCCACCAGGCCGTCTTCCAGCGCGTAGGAGTGCGAGCGCAGCAGCGCGGGGCTGACGCCGCCGCTCTGGGCGAGCCAGCCCAGCGTGTGGTCCAGCGCGGATTCATTGCCGGCGCAGTAGATTTCGGTGCGGTTGCAGGTGGAGATGATGGCCGTCTCGACGCTGGGATGGCGGCTGGCACCGCCCAGCGACTGGCGCAAACCCTGCAGCGTGGGCGCGATCTGATCGAGCGCGAACGCAAAACGACCGCGCAGATCGAGCGGCGCGGTCGTGTGGTTGATGCCAAGGGCCCAGACTGCCATAAGCGGCGATTATAAAATTGCCGGCCCGATGCAGGGGGCTATGCCTGTAATAGTCTTGATCTGGGTCATGTCCATGGATGCTTTGTCCGCCGTCAACCATCTGCTGAATTTCGTGCTGCCCGCGTTCGCCGTGGCGCTGCTGCTGGTCGCCGGCTGCAAGGTCTTCCTGCGAAAGCGGGCGGCCACGCGCGAAACGCTGGCCCAGCTGGGCGTGCTGTTCGGGGTGGGCTGCCTCGTCCTCGCGGCCGGTCTGGCGTGGTGGGGACGCGACGGAAAGATGCTCACCTACGCGGCGCTGGCGGTGGGCTGCGCGACCGCGCAGTGGGTGCTGCTGCGCGGCTGGCGCTGAGAAAGAGGCGCCCCGAAGGCCCGCCGGGCCCTCAGCCCAGCTTGTGTCGGGTTTGCAGCAGGCCCACGCCCAGCGCCATGAAGGTGCCGCCCACGATGCGGTTGAACAGCTTGGCGCGCGCCACCACGTGGCCCTTCACCAGCGAGATCAGCACCACGTAGAAGGCGTGCGAGATCAACGCGCAGACGGCGAACGTCGTGGTCAGCAGCAAATACTGCGTGAACAGCGGCTCGCCGGGCACGATGAACTGCGGGAACAGGGCCGAGAAGAACAGGATGGCCTTGGGGTTGGTCAGCGACACGCCCAGCCCCTGCGCCACCAGCTGCCAGTTCTTGCGCTCGCGCCGCAGGGTGGGCGCCAGGCCGGCATCGCTGGCGATCAGCGCGTCCTGGCTGCGCCAGCGCTTGATGCCCAGCCAGATCAGGTACAGCGCGCCGACGACCTTCATCACCAGGAACGCGTTCGCCGACAGGCTGAGGATGGTCCCCATGCCGACCATCGCGAGGCCCGAGACGGCGAAGATGCCGGCCGAGCTGCCGAGCGAGCTGAACGCCGTGCGCCGCGCCCCGACATCCACCGAGTTCGACACCGCCAGCAGCACGGCCGGGCCGGGGGTGAAGCACATCAGCAGCGAAACGCCGCAGAAAACGAGCCAGTGGGCGAGGGTCATGGTGGGGGGCTTTCGGCGGCGGTGGACGAGTGGGTATTTTGGCCGAGCCGGGCCGGCGGTGAAGGGCTTTGCGGGTAAGACCCCGTGCCGGGCGAGGCAGGCCGGCCCTAAGCTGCGGCTGATCCCATCCAGACACAAAAGAAGGAGACTTTCGCATGCGCCTGCGCACCTGCCTGGCGGCCGCCACCCTGGCCTGCCTGTCCGTGGCCGCCCTGGCCCAGGGCTTTCCCTCCCGGCCCATCCGCGTCGTGATCGGCTTTCCAGCGGGCGGGCCGCTGGACCAGCATGCCCGCCTGCTCACCGACAAGCTGCAGGCCGTGCTCGGCCAGCCCGTGGTGGTGGACTACAAGTCGGGCGCGGGCGGCACCGTCGGCGCGCAGGACGTGATGAAGGCGCCGCCCGACGGCCACACGCTGATGCTGGCCAACACCGGCGTGATGGTGATCAATCCGGCGCTCTACAGCCGGCTGCCCTACCAGACGCTCAAGGACTTCACGCCCGTCGCGCGCACCGCCATGCAGCCGCTCGCGCTGCTGGTCAACCCGAAGCTGCCGGCGAAGACGCTGCCCGAATTCATCCAGTACGCACGGGCCAAGCCGGGCCAGGTCAACTTCGGCTCGGCGGGCAACGGCGGCATCAGCCACCTGGTGCCGGAGATGTTCAAGACGGCCACGGGCCTGTTCATGGTGCACATCCCGTACCGCGGCAGCGCCCCGGCCTTCACCGACCTGATGGCGGGCCAGGTGCAGTTCATGGCCGAGAGCATTCCGCAGGCGGCCGCGTACCACAAGCAGGGCAAGGTGCGCGCCCTGGCCGTGACCAGCCGGCAGCGCAACCCGGCGCTGCCGGACGTGCCCACGGCGATCGAGAGCGGGCTCAAGGGCTTCGAGGTGGTGGGCTTCTACGGGTTTCTTGCGCCGGCCGGCACGCCCAAGGACGTGGTCGCCAAGCTGAGCGATGCGTTCGGCCAAGTGCTGCAGATGCCCGAGGTGCGCGAGCGCATGGTGTCGCAGGGCGCCGATCCGGCCTTCCTGGGGGCGGACGCCTTCGCGGCCTTCCTGGCGACCGAGATGCCGCGCTGGGCCACCGCCGTGGCGCAGTCAGGCGCGAAGCTGGATTGAGGAATTCGAGCAAAATCGCCCTCCAGTACATATTCCACTAGGGCATTGTGCTATTGAATTTATAGCGATTCGCTGCGGCCGGGGTGGCCGCGCCCCGGTCAGACCACCGTCGTGCCCGGCCCGTTGCCGCCCTGGGGCTGCGGCACCGCCACGGTCGGCGAGGTCGGCGTGGGGTGGGTGAGCGACGTGGTCGCCGGCGGCGACAGCGCCAGGCCCGCACCGCGCAGGTTGTCCAGGATGGTGAACAGCAGGTCGCTGCGCACGCCGCCCGAGTTGCGCGGATTGCTCACGTAGCCGATGGCCAGGAAGGTGAGCGTGCCGTTCAGGATGCCTTCGAGCTGCACGATGGGTTCGGGGTCTTCCATGATCCCTTCGTGGGCGTGGAAGGCCTGCAGGATCACCTCGCGCATGCGCTGTGCATCGGTGTCCAGCGGTGCGGGCAGGCGCAGCAGCACGCGGCCCGGCGCGCCGGTCAAAGTCATGTTGCGCACGGTCTTGGTGATGAACTCCGAGTTGGGCACGATCACGGTGGACCGGTCGCCCAGCTGGATCTCGGTGGCGCGCACGTTCACGCGGCGCACGTCGCCCTCGGTGTCGCCCAGCACCACCCAGTCGCCCACCTTTACCGGCCGCTCGGCCAGCAGGATCAGGCCCGAGATGAAGTTCTGCACGATGGCCTGCAGCCCGAAGCCGATCCCCACCGACAGCGCGCTGGCCACCCAGGCGATGCGCTCCACGCTGATGCCCAGCGCCGCGAGCGCCGCGGCCACCACCAGCACGCCGCCCACGTAGCCGAGCAGCGAGACGATGGAGCTGCGCATGCCGGGCTCGAGCGACGTGTTGGGAAAGTAGCGGTCGCTCAGCCAGCGCTTGAGCACGCGGATGGCCACGAACCCCGCCGCCACCACGGCCAGCGCGGTGAGCAGGGCCTGGGGCGCGAGCGCGAAATTGCCCACCTGCAGGCCGTTATTGAGGCTGCTGCCGCGCCGGAAGACCTCGTCCGGTCCGGTGCCGAACGGCGCCATCAGCGCGATCACCATGTAGAAGAACAGCACCACGCGCAGCACGCCCGAGCCCAGCACGGCCGCCTGGTCGAGCAGGCCCGCGTCGATGCCCATGCCGGAATGCAGGCGGCGCCCGAAGCTGCCCTTGGACGACAGCACGGCCTCGCACACGTCGTCGGCCAGCTGGTAGAGCAGGTAGGCGGTGGCGAAGACGATGGCGCTCCACACCATCTGCCGCGCCAGCGTGCTGGCCAGGGCGACGAAGCCCAGCGCCACCAGCACCAGGGTCGCCACCGAGGCGAAGCCCGCGCAAGCCACGAGCAGGCCCACCCACAGCGGGCGCGGGGGTGCGGCAGTGGCCTCGGCGGGCTCGCTTCCGCCGTCCGCCGCGCCGTCCTTGGCCGCGGTGCGCGGGGCGTGCAGGTGGCGCAGGCAGGCGATGGCGATGAGCGCGACCAGCAGCGCCGTCATGGCCTGCGTCGTCACCTCGGCCGCGAGGCTGGCGCCCACGGCGGTGTTGATTTCGGTGATGAGCCCGCTGGTGATGGCGACCAGGGCGATCCACCAGGGGTAGGGGCTCAGCCGTCGCGCCAGGTCGTCCGACAGCGAGGGCAGCCGCCAGGAGCTGCGCCGGCGCGACAGCAGGGCGTGCCCCAGGCCGATGGCGAACGAGGCGAAGATGGCCAGGCGCACCGCCGTGCTGCCCAGGCTGTGCAGCCGGTCGCCGAGGTTGTCGCCCACGTCGACGCCGCTGAGCGCCAGTTGCGCTGCCAGCCCGATCAGCAGCACGTGTACCACGACCGACACCGCCGCGAGCAGCGAGCGCCGCAGGCGCCCGGACGGCAGGCGCGTGGGCGCCACGCGCACCAGCACGCGCTTGGCCAGCCAGTTGCCCAGCACGGCCAGCAGCAGCGCGCCGGCCAGGCTGCCGAGGAAGGTGGCACGCCGGGCAGGCTCCATCGCCCGCTCCAGGGCCTGGCGGATCTCGACCGCCAGCATCGACAGGCGGGCGGTGTCGGAGGGCCAGGCGTTGCGCAGCGCGCGCCAGTAGGTGGGGCCCAGCGGCGAGTCGATGCGGGCGGTCAGCGCATCCTGGAACTGTTGGCGGCGCTGGCGCACGAGGTCGGCGCTGCGCTGGTCGGCATCGACCACGATGAGGCGGGCGAGCTTGAGGTCGGCATCCACGACGGCGCGCTGCTTGGCCAGTCCGGCCCGCTGCTGCGCCACGTCGGGGGAGTCGGCGGGCGCGCCTTTCTCGGGCGAGGGGCCGAGCCCGGCCAGGCGCGTGTCCAGGTCGGCCAGCTCTTCGGTGCGCTGTGCGACGAGTTGCTCGGCGGCCGTGCCGATGGCATAGACCTCGTTGACGCGCTTGCGGCCGTCGTCGTCCGGATCGAGCTTTTTCGGGACGGCATCGAGCTGCTTGCGCAGGTCGTCCACCGACCGGGGGGGCGGATCGCCGGCCCGGGAGGCCGTGGCGCTGGCGGCCGGGGCCGGGGCGGATGCCGCCGCGGTCCGGTCCTGCGCCGCCGCGGGGTGGGACAGGGCCAGGCCCACGAGCAGGCCGGCCAGCAGGGTTCTGAAAAAGGAAGGAAGCAAGGGCGAGTCCGTGCGTACAAGGACCCGAAAGCGTATCACTGCCCCGGGCTGAACAGGTCCACCCGGTCGGTGATGATGCCGTCGGTGCCCAGGTCGATCAGGCGCTGCGCGGCCCACTCGTCGTTCACCGTGTAGCTCAAGGCGCGCAGCCCGGCGCCTTTCACCTGGTCCACGGTCTCGGCGGTCCACAGCGCGTGGTTGCAGACGATGGCCACGCAGCCGAGCTGCTGCGCGGTGTCCAGCCAGCCGGCGCCCAGCGTGTCCAGCAGCAGGCCGCGCGGCAGCAGCGGCGCCGCGTCGCGCGCACCGGACAGCGCGCGCACCTGGAACGAGGTGAGCAGCGGCGGCACCGCGGCGCCCTGCCACAGGCGCGCGGCGTGCGCGGCGACCACGCGGCCGGTTTCTTCCTCGGTGCCGGGCGTGGGCTTGATCTCGATGTTCAGCAGGTGGCCGTTGGCCCGGCAAAAGCGCGCCACCGCGTCCAGCGTGGGCAGCGGCTCGCCGGCGTGGGCGCGCGAATGCCAGGCACCGGCGTCCAGGCGCGACAGGTCGCTCCAGGCCTGTTCGCCCGCCGTGCCCCGGCCGCAGGTGGTGCGTTCCAGCGTGGCGTCGTGCAGCAAAAAGGGCACGCCGTCGCTGCTGAGCTTGGCGTCGCATTCGAACATGCGGTAGCCGTGGTGCGCGCCCAGGCGGAAGGCCGCCAGCGTGTTCTCGGGCGCGAGCTTGCCGGCGCCGCGGTGGGCGATCCAGCGGGGATAGGGCCAGTCGGACGCGGAAACGGCTGGCGCAACGGCAGCAGCAGCGGAAGGTGCGGTCATGTCAGTGAACGAGGGTTGGGGATGCTGTCGCGGCGTTCGAAACCGGCACGGCCCGTGCCGTCCGATGGCCGCGGAGCAGGCCGCGCCCGCAGGCGCCGGTGGCGACTGCGGAGGGCTTCATAGACTTTCGCCGAACTTGAGCAGGTTGCCGTGCGGGTCGATCACGTACAGCTCGCGCATGCCCCAGGGCTGTTCGCGCGGGGGATCGACGGCCAGGCCGCGCGCGGCGAAGTCGGCATGCAGCGCGCGGGTGTCGCCCCGCACGTAGCAGGAGGTGTTCTCGGCGATGTGGCGCTCGGTGCAGAGCCAGAAATGCAGCTCGCAGCCGTCGCGCTCGGCGATGAGGTAGTCGCCCGTGCGCAGCCGGGGCGCGAACCCCAGCCGGTCGGCGCAGAAGGCCGCGCTCTCATCCAGGTCGAGCGAGGCCAGCACGGGAACGGTCGCGTGCACGAGCCGGGCCGGCGCGGGTTGGCGGCTCATGGGGTCGCTCACATCCGCTTGCCGGTGGCGGCGTCGAACCAGTGCAGGCGCGACGGGCGCGGCGCGACGTGGATGGTGTCGCCGGGCTGGGGCGAGTGCGTGCCTTCTTCCACGCGCACGATGAGGGATTCGCCGTTCATGCGGGCGTACACCAGGCGTTCGGCGCCCAGCAGCTCGACGGTCTCGACCTGCACGGCCCAGCCGGTGGCACCGATGTCCAGGTGCTCGGGGCGGATGCCGAGGATCGCGCCCTGTTTGCCACCTTCCGCGTTCTTGAGCAGGTTCATCGGCGGCGAGCCGATGAAGCTGGCCACGAAGGTCGAGGCGGGCGAGTGGTAGACCTCCTCGGGCGTGCCGAACTGCTCCATCACGCCGCCGTTCATGACGATCATGCGCTGCGCGAGCGTCATGGCCTCGACCTGGTCGTGGGTGACGAACAGGCTGGTGATGCCCAACTCGCGGTGCAGTTTCTGGATCTCCAGGCGGGTCTGCGCGCGCAGCTTGGCGTCCAGATTGGACAGCGGCTCGTCGAACAGGAACACCTGCGGCTGGCGCACGATGGCGCGGCCCATGGCCACGCGCTGGCGCTGGCCGCCGGACAGCTCGCGCGGCTTGCGCTCCAGCAGGTGGCCCAGCTCCAGGATCTTGGCGGCCTTGTCCACGCGCCGCTTGATCTCGTCCTTGGGCACCTTGGCGATCTTCAGGCCGTAGGCCATGTTGTCGAAGTTCGTCATGTGCGGGTAGAGCGCGTAGTTCTGGAACACCATGGCGATGTCCCGCTCGGCGGGCTCGAGGTTGTTCACCACGCGCGGGCCGATGGCGATCTCGCCGCCGCTGATCTCTTCCAGGCCCGCGACCATGCGCAGCAGGGTGGATTTGCCGCAGCCCGACGGGCCGACGATCACGATGAATTCGCCATCCTGGATTTCGGCGCTGACGCCGTGGATGACCGGGGTGGCCTTGGGGCCGGCGCCGTAGCGCTTGATGACGTTGCGAAGCGAGAGGGATGCCATATCTTTGGGATTCTTGTCAGATCGATTGGTGGTCGTTGACCGTTATTTCTCGGTGTCCACGAGGCCCTTGACGAACCACTTCTGCATGAGCATCACCACCACGGCCGGCGGCAGCATGGCCAGGATGGCCGTCGCCATGACGATGTTCCATTCGTTCTGGCCGTCTCCGCCGGCGATCATGCGCTTGATGCCGATCACCACCGGGTACATGTCTTCGCTCGTGGTGGCCAGCAGCGGCCACAGGTACTGGTTCCAGCCGTAGATGAACTGGATCACGAACAGGGCGGCGATCGAGGTCTTGGACAGCGGGATCAGGATGTCCTTGAAGAACCGCATCGGGCCCGCGCCGTCCATGCGCGCGGCCTCCACCAGCTCGTCGGGCACGGTCAGGAAGAACTGGCGGAACAGGAACGTGGCCGTGGCCGAGGCGATCAGCGGCACGGTCAGGCCCGCGTAGCTGTTGAGCATGCCGAGGTCGGACACCACCTGGTACGTCGGGCCGATGCGCACTTCCACGGGCAGCATCAGCGTGATGAAGATCAGCCAGAAGCACAGGCCCTTGAAGGGAAAGCGGAAGTACACGATGGCGAAGGCCGACAGCAGCGAGATGGCGATCTTGCCGAAGGTGATGACCAGGGCCGACACCAGGCTCACCCACATCATGCGGGCCACGGGGGCCGTGGAGCCCGCGCCCGCGTCGCGGCCGAACAGGGCGGCCTTGTAGGTTTCCCAGAAGTGGCCGCCGGGCAGCAGCGGCATGGGGGCCTGCACGATCTCCTGCGCGGTGTGCGTGGAGGCGACGAACGCCAGGTACAGCGGAAAGGCGACGATCAGCACGCCCAGCACCATGATCACATGGGCCAGGATGCCGGCGGTCAGGCGGCGCTCAACCATGGGCGGCCTCCATCGAGAAAACGCTTTGCGCCAGGCATTGCATCGGGCGTTGCATCAGTAGTTCACTTTCTTTTCGACATAGCGGAACTGCACCACGGTGAGCGCGACGACGATCAGCATCAGCACCACCGATTGCGCGGCGGAGCCGCCCAGGTCCATGGCCTTGAAGCCGTCGTAATAGACCTTGTAGACCAGGATGGCCGTGTCCTTGCCCGGGCCGCCCTGCGTGGCCGCATCGACGATGGCGAAGGTGTCGAAGAAGGCATACACCACGTTGATCACCAGCAGGAAGAACGTGGTGGGCGACAGCAGCGGGAACTGGATGGTCCAGAACCGGCGCCACGGGCGCGCGCCGTCAATGGCCGCGGCTTCGATGAGCGACTTGGGGATCGACTGCAGCCCGGCCAGGAAGAACAGGAAGTTGTAGGAAATCTGCTTCCACACCGAAGCCATCACGATCAGCGTCATGGCCTGGCCCGAGTCGAGCAGGTGGTTCCAGTGGATGCCGACCTTCTCCAGGCCGTAAGCCACCACGCCGAGCGACGGCGAGAACATGAACACCCACAGCACCGCGGCCACGGCGGGCGCGACGGCGTAGGGCAGGATCAGCATGGTCTTGTAGAACATGGCCGCCTTGACCACGCGGTCGGCGAAGATCGCCAGCATCAGCGACAGGCTGATGCCGATGCCCGCCACCAGCACGGAGAACATGGCCGTGGTCTTGAACGACTCCACGTAGCTGCCGTCGTTGAAGAGCTGGCGGAAGTTGGCCAGGCCCACCCATTCGGTGGAGGTTCCGAAGGCGTCCTGCAGCTGCATCGACTGCACCAGCGCCTGGCTGGCGGGCCAGAAGAAGAAGACCAGGATGATGGCCATCTGCGGCGCGATGAGCAGCCAGGGCAGCCAGGCAGATTTGAAACGGACGCGTTTTTCCATGGGGCGGAAGGTTGGGAGAAATCGGCGCTTCCCAAAGCAAAAAGCAGATGGATGACCCATCTGCTTTTTACGGTTGGCGAAACGGTCAGTTTAAGCCGTATTACGACTTGTTCGCCTTCTGGAAGCGTTCCAGTTGCTCGTTTCCACGCTTGACGATCGTGTCCAGCGCTTCCTTGGCGGTCTTCTTGCCGGACCACACCTGTTCGAGCTCTTCGTCCTCGATCGCGCGGATCTGCACGTAGTTGCCCAGGCGGATGCCGCGGCTCTTGTCGGTCACCTTGCGGATCATCTGCGTCACGGCCACATCGGTGCCGGGGTTCTGCTGGTAAAAGCCCGACTTCTCGGTCAGCTCATACGCGGCCTTGGTGACGGGCAGGTAGCCGGTGCGCTTGTGGCTGGCGGACTGAACTTCAGGCGTGGAGATGAACTGGAAGAACTGCGCCACGCCCTTGTATTCGGCAGACTTCTTGCCGGCCATGACCCACAGGCTCGCGCCGCCGATCACGGTGTTCTGCGGTGCGCCGGGCACGTCGGGGTAATAGGGCAGGGGAGCCAGGCCGTAGGCGAACTTGGCGTTCTTGGCCACGTTGCCGTAGAAGCCCGACGACGTGTTGATCATTGCGCACTCGCCGGACACGAAGCTGGCCTCGGGCACGTTGCCGCGGCCCTTGTAGACGAACAGGCCCTGCTTGGCCATGTTGGCCAGGTTCTCGATGTGGCGCACGTGCAGGGGCGAATCGACCTTCAGGCGCGCGTCCAGGCCCTGCAGGCCGTTGGACTTGCTGGCGAACTCCACGTTGTGCCAGGCCGAGAAGCTCTCGACCTGCGTCCAGTTCTGCCAGGCCGTGGTGAACGGGCACTTGTGGCCCGATGCCTTGAGCTTGGCTGCCGCGTTGACCACTTCGGGCCAGGTGGCGGGCGCCTTGTCGGTGGGCAGGCCGGCTGCCTTGAAGGCGTCCTTGTTGAAGTAGAAGATGGTGGTGGAGCTGTTGAACGGGAAGCTCAGCATCTGGCCGTTGGGGGCCGTGTAGTAGCCGGCCACGGCGGGGATGTAGGCGGCCGGGTCGAATTTGGCGCCCGCGTCCTGCATCACCTTGCCCACGGGCACGATGGCGCCCTTGCTGGCCATCATGGTGGCCGTGCCCACTTCGAACACCTGCAGGATGTGCGGTGCGTTGCCGGCGCGGAAGGCGGCGATGGAGGCCGTCATGGACTCGTCATACGTGCCCTTGTAGGTCGGCACGATCTTGTATTCCTTCTGGCTCTCGTTGAACTGCTTGGCCAGGTCGTTCACCCACTCGCCGTTGACCGCGGTCATCGAATGCCACCATTGGATCTCGGTCTGTGCCTGCGCCGTGGCGCAGAGCGAAGCGGCGATGGCGGCAGCGGCCGCCAGGTGCTTGAATTGCATGAAAACTCCTCGAATCGATACGAAATGCACGAAGCGCCGATGGTAGGACGCATTTCGTGACACGAATATGTCGTTGTCGCATAGGCCCACGCAGCGATCAAGCGGGGAAACCCGTCGCGGCGCAGGGCCCCGCCATGGCCGCCAAACGGGCGCCAGTGTTGGCGATTTCGTGACAATTTCGTGACAGATCGGCGGTGGCTGGAGTCGCCTTGGCGACTGGTGCCGCGCACCATTTCAGCGAATTGCAAGGATGCCAGCAGGGTTTTGTGCGGTGCACAATGATCTCGCGTCCCCATTTCGGGGCTGATCGCGGGGCCGAATCCCGCGCCTTTTCCTTTTCCGATCCTCCGGACCTTTCCATGGCCAAAACCTCTCTGGACAAAAGCAAGATCAAGTTCCTGTTGCTCGAGGGCATCCACCCGTCCGCGCTCGACGTGCTGCGCGGTGCGGGCTACACGCAGATCGAGGCGATCTCCGGCGCGTTGCCCGACGACGAACTCAAGCGCAAGATCGCCGATGCGCACTTCGTGGGCATCCGCTCGCGCACCCAGCTGACGGCCGAGGTTTTCTCCCACGCGCACAAGCTCGTGGCCGTGGGGTGCTTTTGCATCGGCACCAACCAGGTGGACCTGAACGCCGCGCGCGAGCGCGGCATCGCCGTGTTCAACGCGCCTTACTCCAACACCCGCTCGGTGGCCGAACTGGTGCTGGCCGAGGCCATCCTGCTGTTGCGCGGCATTCCCGAGAAGAACGCGGTGGCGCACCGCGGCGGCTGGCTGAAGTCGGCCGACAACGCCTATGAGATCCGCGGCAAGACGCTGGGCATCGTGGGCTACGGCTCCATCGGTACGCAGCTGTCGGTGCTGGCCGAGGGCCTGGGCATGCATGTGATCTTCCACGACGTGGTCAACAAGCTGCCCCTGGGCAATGCGCGCCAGGCGCCCTCGCTGCACGCGCTGCTGGGGCAGGCCGACATCGTGAGCCTGCACGTGCCCGAGCTGGCGTCCACGCAGTGGATGATCGGCGCGGCCGAGATCGCGGCGATGAAGCCCGGCGGCATCCTCATCAACGCCGCGCGCGGCACGGTGGTGGAGATCGAGCCGCTGGCCGAGGCGCTCCGGGCCAAGAAGCTGCTGGGCGCCGCCATCGACGTGTTCCCGGTCGAGCCGCGCACCAACAAGGACGAGTTCCTGTCGCCGTTGCGCGGGCTGGACAACGTGATCCTCACCCCGCACATCGGCGGCTCCACCATGGAGGCGCAGGCCAACATCGGGCTCGAAGTGGCCGAGAAGCTGGTCAAGTACAGCGACAACGGCACCTCGATCTCGTCGGTCAACTTTCCCGAAGTGGCGCTGCCGGCCCACCCGGGCAAGCACCGGCTGCTGCACATCCACCAGAACGTGCCGGGCGTGCTGTCGCAGATCAACCAGATCTTCTCGGACAACCGGATCAACATCGCCGCCCAGTACCTGCAGACCAACGAGAAGGTGGGCTACGTGGTGATCGACATCGACGCCCAGTCGTCCGACCTGGCGCAGGACGAGTTGGCCAAGGTGCCGGGCACGATCCGCAGCCGCGTGCTGTTCTGACCGGCCGGGCCGGCCGCCAGGGGCTCCGCCGGCCTGCCTTGGGATTCGGGGCAAAAAAGGCCTCCAGCACAATGAAAACGCCGGCATGACGCTATAAAAATAGTAGCGGCCGGGGTGCGGTCGTTGCCGCACTGGCTGGCGGGGCGGTCCCGGCCCCCGGGACCGCCCGGAGGCTGGCATAAAATCGCGGCCCCGAGGCACAGGGGCGCCCCACGCGCCCGACCCAGGTTGACCCCATGAACGTTCCCATAGCGCTGGCTGCCCTGCAGGCGCAGGCCGCCGAGCCCGCCCGCCTGCGAGAGATTCCCTACAACTACACCTCGTTTTCCGACCGGGAAATCGTCATCCGCCTGCTCGGGTCTCCGTCCTGGGACGTGCTCGACCAGTTGCGCCGCGAGCGCCGCACCGGCCGCTCGGCCCGCATGCTCTATGAAGTGCTGGGCGACATCTGGGTGGTGCAGCGCAACCCCTATCTGCAGGACGACCTGCTGGACAACCCCGACCGGCGCAAGCTGCTGGTCGAAGCGCTGGAGCACCGCCTGGCCGAGATCGGCAAGCGCCGCACGCCGGCCGACGACTCCAGCCGCGATCAGCTCGTGGGCCAATTGGTGGAGGCAGCCCGCCGCGCCATCGCCGAGTTCGACGCCACCTTCATCGAGGCAGCGCAACTGCGCCGCCAGGTGCAAAAGCGCCTGGGCCGCCACACGGCCAAGGACAACATCAAGTTCGACGGCCTCTCGCGCGTGTCCCACGTGACCGACGCGACCGACTGGCGCGTCGAATACCCGTTCGTGGTGCTCACCCCCGACACCGAGGCCGAGATGGCCGCGCTGGTCAAGGCCTGCATCGACCTGGAGATGACCATCATCCCGCGCGGCGGCGGCACCGGCTACACCGGCGGCGCCATTCCGCTCACCTGGCGCAGCGTGGTCATCAACACCGAAAAGCTCGAAGCCATGACCGAGGTGGAAATGCGCCGCCTCCCGGGCATGGACCGCGAGGTCGCCACGGTGTGGACCGAGGCCGGCGTGGTCACCCAGCGCGTGGCCGATGCGGCCGAGCGCGCGGGCTACGTGTTCGCCGTGGACCCGACCAGCGCCGAGGCCTCTTGCATCGGCGGCAACATCGCCATGAACGCCGGGGGCAAGAAGGCCGTGCTGTGGGGCACGGCGCTCGACAACCTCGCCAGCTGGCGCATGGTGACGCCCGACGCCCAGTGGCTGGAGGTGACCCGTGTGAACCACAACATGGGCAAGATCCACGATGCCGAGGTGGCCAGCTTCGAGCTGCAGTACTTCGAGGCCGACGGCAGGACGCCGATCCGCACCGAGCGCCTGGACATCCCCGGCAAGACCTTCCGCAAGGAGGGCCTGGGCAAGGACGTGACCGACAAGTTCCTGTCGGGCCTGCCCGGCATCCAGAAAGAGGGCTGCGACGGCCTCATCACCAGCGCGCGCTGGGTGGTGCACCGCATGCCCGAGCACACGCGCACCGTGTGCCTGGAGTTCTTCGGCAACGCCAAGGACGCGGTGCCCAGCATCGTGGAGATCAAGGACTTAATGTTCGCCGAGCAGCAGCGCAGCGGCGTGCTGCTGGCGGGCCTGGAACACCTGGATGACCGCTACCTGAAGGCCGTGGGCTACGCCACCAAGAGCAAGCGGCACGGCGGCGGCCTGCCCAAGATGGTGCTGTTCGGCGACATCGCGGGCGACAACGCCGACGACGTGGCGCGCGTGACCAGTGAGGTCGTGCGGCTGGCCAATTCGCGGTCGGGCGAGGGCTTCGTCGCCATCAGCCCCGAGGCGCGCAAGAAGTTCTGGCTGGACCGCAAGCGCACGGCCGCCATCAGCCGCCATACCAACGCCTTCAAGATCAACGAAGACGTGGTGATCCCGCTGCCGCGCATGGCCGAGTACACCGACGGCATCGAGCGCATCAACATCGAGCTGTCGCTGCGCAACAAGATCGCGCTGTGCGATGCGCTGGAAGACTTCTTCCTGCGCGGCAACCTGCCGCTGGGCCGCCAGGACGACGCGCACGAGATCCCGTCGGCCGAGCTGCTGGAAGACCGCGTGGGCCAGGCCGTGGCGCTGGTGGGCGAGGTGCGCGCGCTGTGGACCGGCTGGCTGCGCGACGTGGAGCCGCTCTTCGCCCAGCTGCAGGACCACACGCTGCGCGCCAGCTGGAAGACCCAGCTGCGCGAGCCGCTGGCCAAGATCTTCGCCGGTGCCGCCTTCCAGCCCATCATGGACGAGGCCCAGGCGATCCACCAGCGCGTGCTCAAGGGCCGCGTGTGGGTGGCGCTGCACATGCATGCCGGCGACGGCAACGTGCACACCAACATCCCGGTCAACAGCGACGACTACCGCATGCTGCAGACGGCCCACGAGGCCGTGGCGCGCATCATGGTGCTGGCCCGCCAGCTCGACGGCGTGATCTCGGGCGAGCACGGCATCGGCATCACCAAGCTGGAGTTCCTGACCGACGACGAACTGCGGCCGTTCGCCGACTACAAGCAGCGCGTGGACCCCGAAGGGCGTTTCAACAAAGGCAAGTTGCTACGAAATCAGGAGCATGGTGCCCTAGCGGATATTGCCCGGGAGCCCGGTTCGGCCCGCAACTCGCTGATGTTCGCCGACCTGACCAACGCCTACACGCCGAGCTTCGGCCTGATGGGGCACGAGTCGCTGATCATGCAGCAGAGCGACATCGGCGCCATCGCCGATTCGGTCAAGGACTGCCTGCGCTGCGGCAAGTGCAAGCCCGTGTGCGCCACCCACGTGCCGCGCGCCAGCCTGCTGTACAGCCCGCGCAACAAGATCCTCGCCACCTCGCTGCTGGTCGAGGCCTTCCTGTACGAGGAGCAGACGCGCCGGGGCGTGTCGATCAAGCACTGGCAGGAGTTCGAGGACGTGGCCGACCACTGCACCGTGTGCCACAAGTGCTACACGCCGTGCCCGGTCAAGATCGACTTCGGCGACGTGACCATGAACATGCGCAACCTGCTGCGCAAGATGGGCAAGAAGACCTTCCGCCCGGGCAACGCGCTGGCCATGACCATGCTCAACGCCACCAACCCCGACACCATCAAGCTGATGCGCAGCGCCATGGTCGGCGTGGGCTTCAAGGCCCAGCGCATCGCCGTGGACCTGCTGCGCAAGGTGGGCCGCCGCCAGACCGCGCGGCCGCCGGCCACGGTGGGCACCGCGCCGGTCAAGGAGCAGGTGATCCACTTCATCAACAAGAAGCTGCCCGGCGGCCTGCCCAAGAAGACGGCGCGCGCGCTGCTGGACATCGAGAACAAGGACTACGTGCCCATCATCCGCAACCCGGCCATGACCACGGCCGAGACGGAGGCGGTGTTCTACTTTCCCGGCTGCGGCTCCGAGCGCCTGTTCAGCCAGGTGGGCCTGGCCACGCAGGCCATGCTGTGGCATGCGGGCGTGCAGACCGTGCTGCCGCCGGGCTACCTGTGCTGCGGCTACCCGCAGCGCGGCAGCGGCCAGTTCGAGAAGGCCGAAAAGATGATCACCGACAACCGGGTGCTCTTTCACCGCGTGGCCAACACGCTCAACTACCTCGATATCAAGACCGTGGTGGTGAGCTGCGGCACCTGCTACGACCAGCTGCAGGGCTACGACTTCGGCAAGATCTTCCCGGGCAGCCGCATCATCGACATCCACGAATACCTGCTGGAAAAGGGCGTGACCCTGCAGGGCAAGGGCGCCTACCTGTACCACGAGCCCTGCCACAACCCCATGAAGCTGCAGGACTCGGTCAAGACCGTGAAGGCGCTGGTGGGCCCGCAGGTGCTCAAGAGCGAACGCTGCTGCGGCGAGTCCGGCACGCTGGGCGTGACGCGGCCCGACATCTCCACGCAGGTGCGCTTTCGAAAGGAAGAGGAAATCAGGAAGGGCGAGGCCGCGCTGCGGGCCAGCGGCGCCGCGGGCGCGCAGGACAACGTGAAGATCCTCACCAGCTGCCCCAGCTGCCTGCAGGGCCTGAACCGCTACCAGGACGACCTGAACAACGGCCTGCTGGAGGCCGACTACATCGTCGTCGAGATGGCGCGCGAGATCCTCGGCGACCAATGGATGCCCGAATACGTGCAGCGCGCCAACGCGGGCGGCATCGAGCGGGTGCTGGTCTGATGGCGGCCACGGCGCCGGCTGCGGCCACCGTGCCCGATTGCCCGCTGTGCGATGGCGACGGCGGCGCGCTGGTCTGGCGCGGCCCGAAGCTGCGCGTGATCCGCGCGCAGGAGGCCGGCTTTCCAGCCTTCTACCGCGTGGTGTGGAACGCGCACGCGGCGGAGTTCACCGACCTGGACGCGGGCGACCGCCTGCAGTGCATGGAGGCCGTGGCGGCGGTGGAGACCGCGCTGCGCGCCCATGTGCAGCCGGACAAGATCAACCTGGCCGCGCTCGGCAACATGGTGCCGCACCTGCACTGGCACGTGATCGCGCGCTTTGCCTGGGACAGCCATTTCCCCGGCGCCGTGTGGGCCACGCCGCAGCGCGACCGCGCGCCCGAACGCGAGGCCGAAGTGGCCGCCCGCCTGGCCGCGGCCGAGGCGGCGATGGCCGCGCGGCTGGCGCAGCTGGCCTGACGCCCAGGCGCCTGAGCCCGCGCGGCGCTCGCTGCCGGCCCGGCCAGGGCGCGGTGGGACAATCGCGCTCCGGCTCCATCGGGCCGCCCGCAGCGGGCACAACGCAAACGCACAGAGGATTTCCATGGCAGGTTTGAAAGCCGGCGCACCCACGCCGCAGTCGATCACGGTGCACGAGGCATCGCGCGTGCTGGAGGTGGTGTTCTCGGACGGCGCGGCCTTCCGCATCCCGTTCGAGCTGATGCGCGTGTACTCGCCCTCCGCCGAGGTGCAGGGCCACGGCCCGGGCCAGGAGGTGCTGCAGACCGGGCAGCGCCACGTCACGCTCGCGGGGCTGGAGCCGGTGGGGAACTACGCGGTCAAGCCCACGTTCTCCGACGGCCACGACACGGGCATCTTCTCGTGGGATTGCCTCTACGACCTCGGCCAGCGCCAGGACGCGCTGTGGGCCGACTACCTGCGCCGGCTGGCCGAGGCCGGTGCCGATCGCGACACGCCGATGCCGCCCCGGCGCGGCGGTGGCGGCCATTCGCACGGCTCTGGCGGCTGCGCGCACTGACGGCGGCGGGCCCGCTCGGCGCGCGCCCCAGCGTCCAAATTGCGACAGATGCCCCATGCAGGTGCGGGGTTGTCGCTGTACGAGCGGGGCCCGCGCCCCTAGCATCGCGGAATGAGCACCACGCATTTCGGATTCCAGTCGGTCGATGAAACGGAAAAGGCGCGCCGCGTGCGCGGCGTTTTCGACTCCGTCGCATCGAAGTACGACGTCATGAACGACCTCATGTCCGGTGGCCTGCACCGCGCATGGAAGGCCTACACGGTCATGGTCGCCAACCTGCGCGAGGGCCACCGCGTGCTCGACATCGCGGGCGGCACGGGCGATCTGGCGAAGGCCTTCGCCAAGAAGGTGGGCGCATCGGGCGAGGTGGTGCACACCGACATTAACGAAGCCATGCTGCGCGTGGGGCGCGACCGCCTCATCGATGCCGGCGTGGTGCTGCCCACGCTGGTCTGCGACGCCGAGAAGCTGCCCTTTCCCGATGGCCACTTCGACGTGGTGAGCGTGGCCTTCGGCCTGCGCAACATGACGCACAAGGACCAGGCCCTTGCCGAGATGTGCCGCGTGCTCAAGCCGCGCGGCCGCCTGCTGGTGCTGGAGTTCTCCAAGGTGGCCAAGCCGCTGGAGAAGGCCTACGACTGGTATTCCTTCAAGGTGCTGCCCCAGCTGGGCCGGATGGTGGCCGGCGACGACGCGAGCTACCGCTACCTCGCCGAGTCGATCCGCATGCATCCGGGGCAGGAAGAACTCAAAACCCTCATGCAGAAAAATGGCTTTGGGCATGTGGACTATCACAACATGACGGGGGGAATCGTCGCTTTGCATGTTGGAATCAAGTGCTGAGCCGCCTTGCGTTTTCGTTCGCAGCCGGCACGTATCTATAAATTGGAGATGACATGATGAAACTGTGGTCCGTGGCGCTGGTCGCCATGTTGTTGGTGGTGCATGCCGATGCGGATGCGCGCCGCATGGGCGGCGGCAAGTCCGTTGGCAAGCAGTCGAGCAACGTGACGCAGCGCGAGGCGGCTTCGCCTCCACCCGCCGCGCCCGGCGCACCGGCGCAGAACGTCAACAGCGCGGCGGCCGCCAAGCCCGCCGCCGCACCGGCAGCCGCTCCCGCGGCGGCCGCCAAGAAGCCCTGGGGCGCGATGCTCGGCGGCCTGGCCGCGGGCCTGGGCCTGGCCTGGCTGGCCCACTCGCTCGGCCTGGGCGCGGGCTTCGGCCAGTTCCTGCTGATCGCGCTGCTGGCGCTGGGGGCCTTCGCCGTGTTCCGCATGTTCATGCGGTCGCGCAAGCCCGCCGAAGGCGGTGGCGCGGGCAATTCGCCCTTCGCCTTCCAGGGCGCCGGCGGCGGTGCCGCTTCGCCGGCCGAGGCGCAGATGCCCCGACAGTACAGCCCGCAGAACGTGGGCAACGATGCCTCCGCGCGGCCCTTCGAGCGCAGCAGCATGGCCTTCGACGCCTCGCGCCAGAGCGGTGGCGGCTCCGGCGTGGTGATCGGCTCGGCGCTGGCCGGCTCGCAGAACTGGGGCGTGCCCGAGGGCTTCGACACCGAAGGCTTCCTGACCGCGGCCAAGCGCAACTTCATCACGCTGCAAGGCGCCTGGGACCGGTCCGACATCGCCGCGCTGCGCTCGATGATGACCGACAGCATGGTGGAGGAGATCCGCACCCAGTTGAGCGAGCGCGAGTCGCTGCGCGGCGCCAGCCAGCCCAACCACACCGACGTGGTCATGCTGGAGGCACAGCTGCTGGGCATCGAGGACCTGGGCGACGGCTACATGGCCAGCGTGGAGTTCTCCGGCATGATCCGCGAGGAACTCTCGGCCGGCCCGAGCCCGTTCCGCGAGGTGTGGAACATGACCAAGCCCAAGAGCGGCGGCAGCGGCTGGCTGGTGGCCGGGGTGCAGGCCCTGCAGTAACCCACCGCAATGGCGCGGCGGGCGCGGGGGTAAAGCCCTCGGTGCCGCGCCCAGTTCGGGGAATAATCGGGGACTATGGCAACACAGTCCCCTTTTTCATTCCTGGATGGGCTTTTCGAGCGCATCGCCGCAGGCCCGCAGCCACCGCAGTGGCTGGTGCACGAGGTGCAGCACCGCCTGGTGCTGTTCCTCAACCACGTGCTCATGCAGGAGCCCGAGGCCATGGACCGCCTCGTGCGCCAGAAGGGGCGCGTGGCGCGGGTGCAGTGGCGGGTCTATTCCATGGCCCTGCAGATCACCCCGGCCGGGCTGCTCGACCTGGCGCCCGAGGGCCAGGTGCCGGACCTGCGCCTGGAGGTGATCGAAACCTCGCCCCTGTCGCTGGCCCAGACCGCGCTGCGCGGTGACAAGCCCGGCATCCGCATCGAAGGCGACGTGCAACTGGCCGCCGACATCAACTGGCTGGTGGACCACGTGCGCTGGGACGTCGAGGAAGACCTGGCCCGCGTGATCGGCGATGCGCCGGCCCATGCCATCGGCTCGGCGGCCCGCCGCGCTGCGCAGGCGCTGCGCCAGTTCGTCGGCGCACGCCGGGGGTCCTCTGCCGGCGAGGCCGGCGGTACCGACCGATTCGCACCATGAGTCGTTTCTTTCGCGGCGTCACCATCGTCTGGGTGGTGCTCCGCTATGGGCTGGACGAGTTGGTCCTGACGAGCTTCCAGAAGCCCTGGCTGCGCCTGGTGGCGCGCATCGTGTCGATCGGCCGCAACCTGGACGCCCCGCGCGGACAGCGTCTGCGCGAGGCGCTGGAGCGGCTGGGCCCGATCTTCGTGAAGTTCGGCCAGGTGCTCTCCACCCGGCGCGACCTGATGCCGCCCGACATCGCCGACGAGCTGGCGCACCTGCAGGACCGCGTGCCGCCCTTCGATCCCGACGTGGCAGTGGCCACCATCGAGCGCGCCTTCCGCCGCCCGCTGGCCGAGGTGTTCGTGTCGTTCGACCGGGTGCCGATCGCCAGCGCGTCCATCGCCCAGGTGCACTTCGCGGTCGTGCGCGACCGCAAGGGCGTGGAGCGCGAGGTGGCCGTCAAGGTGCTGCGCCCGGGCATGCTGCCCGTCATCGAGAACGACCTGGGCCTCATGCGCCTGATGGCCGGGTGGGTGGAGAGCCTGTCGGCCGACGGCAAGCGGCTCAAGCCCCGCCAGGTGGTGGCCGAGTTCGACAACTACCTGCACGATGAGCTGGACCTGGTGCGTGAGGCCGCCAATGCCGCGCAGCTGCGCCGCAACATGCAGGGGCTCGAACTGGTGCTGATCCCCGAGATCCTCTGGGACTTCTGCCACGCCGAGGTGCTGGTGATGGAGCGCATGAAGGGCGTGCCCATCAACCAGATCGAACGCTTGCGGGCCGCGGGGGTGGACATCCCCAAGCTGGCGCGCGACGGGGTCACGATCTTCTTTACCCAGGTGTTCCGCGACGGCTTTTTTCACGCCGACATGCACCCGGGCAACATCCAGGTGAGCCTGGAGCCGGAGACCTTCGGGCGCTACATCTCGCTGGACTTCGGCATCGTCGGCACGCTCACCGAGTTCGACAAGGAATACCTCGCGCAGAACTTCACGGCCTTCTTTCGCCGCGACTACAAGCGCGTGGCGGAGCTGCACATCGAAAGCGGCTGGGTGCCGGCCCACACGCGCGTGAACGAGCTGGAAGCGGCCATCCGCACCGTGTGCGAGCCGTACTTCGACCGCCCGCTCAAGGAAATCTCGCTCGGCATGGTGCTGATGCGGCTGTTCCAGACCTCGCGGCGCTTCCATGTGGAGATCCAGCCGCAGCTGGTGCTGCTGCAAAAGACGCTGCTCAACATCGAGGGCCTGGGGCGCCAGCTCGACCCCGACCTGGACCTGTGGAGCACCGCCAAGCCGTTCCTCGAAAAGTGGATGCTCGACCAAATGGGCCCGCAGCGCCTGTGGCGCGAACTGCGCGCCGAGGCGCCGCGCTTCGCCAAGATGCTGCCCGAGCTGCCGCGCCTGCTGCACGGCTACCTGCGCGAGCGGCCGCACGACCACCGGCGCGAACTGCTGGAACTGCTGGCCGCGCAAAAACGCACCAACCGCCTGCTGCAGAGCCTGATCTACGGTGGCATGGGATTTGTATTGGGGCTGCTGGCGATGCAGCTGCTGATCCGCGTGCGGCTCTTCTAGCCTTTTCCCGACCCCTCCCTTTTCCCTTACCCCTCCCTACGCGACATACGAGGAGCATGCCGTGCTGTTGACCCTGGTCATTGTCTATCTGCTGATCACCATCGCCATCGGCTTGCTCGCGGCGCGGCGGGTGAAGAACTCGGCGGACTTCGCCATCGCCGGGCGGCACCTGCCGCTGTACATGATCGTGACGACCACGTTCGCCACGTGGTTCGGCTCCGAGACGGTGCTGGGCATTCCGGCCAAGTTCATCGAGGGCGGGCTGGGCAACGTGGTGGAAGACCCGTTCGGCGCGGGCTTCTGCCTGATCCTCGTGGGGCTGTTCTTCGCGGCGCGCCTGTACCGCATGACGCTGCTGACCATCAGCGACTACTACCGCGAGCGCTACGGCCGCGCGGTCGAGATCGTGTGCTCGCTCATCATCATGTTGAGCTACCTGGGCTGGGTGTCGGCACAGGTGACGGCGCTGGGCCTGGTGTTCAACCTGCTGTCCGGCGGGGCCGTCAGCATTCCGGTGGGCATGACCATCGGGGTGGTCTCCATCCTAGCCTACACGCTGTTCGGCGGCATGTGGTCGGTGGCGGTGACGGACTTCATCCAGATGATCATCCTGGTGGGCGGGCTCACGATCATCGCGGTCTTCGCCGGCAACATGGCCGGCGGGGCGGACAAGGTGATCGAGCTGGCCAGCAGCCGCGACCTGTTCCGTTTCCTGCCCGAGCCCAAGCTGCACGACATTCTGTTCTTCATCGCGGCGGGCATCACGATGATGTTCGGCTCCATTCCGCAGCAGGACGTGTTCCAGCGCGTCATGTCGGCCAACAACATCCGGGCGGCCACGCGCGGCCCGGTGATCGGCGGCATCTGCTACATCCTGTTCGCTTTCGTGCCCATGTTCCTGGTGGCCAGCGCGCTCATCATCATGCCGACCGAAACGGCCGAACTGCTCAAGGACGACCCGCAGAAGGTGCTCCCCACCCTGGTGCTGCAAAAGATGCCGTTCATCATGCAGGTGTTCTTCTTTGGTGCGCTGCTGTCCGCCCTCAAGTCCACGGCCTCGGCCACGCTGCTGGCGCCCAGCGTCACGTTCACCGAGAACATCTGGCGCCAGTTCCGCCCGAACGGCACCGACAGCGACCGCCTGCGCACCATGCGCATCAGCACGCTGGTGTTCAGCGCCCTGGTGCTGGCCTATTCGATCCACATGCAGGGCACGTCGATCTATGAACTGGTGTCGGGTGCCTACCAGGTGCCGCTGGTGGGGGCCTTCGTGCCTCTGGTCTTCGGCCTCTATTGGAAGCGCGCGACGACCCAGGGCGCCATCCTGGCCATCATCGCGGGCCTGTCGTCGTGGCTGCTGTTCCTGGCCACGCCGGCCGGCGCCGTGTTCCCGGCCCAGCTGGCGGGCGTGCTGGCCGCCACGGCGGGCATGCTGATCGGTTCGCTGGCGCCGCAGGGGCTGCGCAACGTGCGCGCTTCGCACCACCCGGTGGCAGGGGCGGAGCAGGCATGAAGGGACTTGGGTGCGGTGCCTATAATTGAAGGTTTTGCACTTTCCATCGCACACGCTCAAGATGCCTATCTATGCTTATAAATGCGGTTCCTGTGGCCACGCCAAGGATGTGCTGCAAAAAATGTCCGACGCGCCGCTCACGGTGTGCCCGGCCTGCGGGGCCGAGGCCTTCTCCAAGCAGGTGACCGCAGCCGGTTTCCAGCTCAAGGGCTCGGGCTGGTACGTGACCGATTTCCGCGGCGGCAATACCGGCGGCGCCAGCGCCAAGCCCGATGCGGCGGCCTCCGATGGTGCAGCGCCTGCCGCTGCGTCTGGCGGCGACAGTGCCCCCAAGAAGGAAGCGGCGGCTCCCGCGCCAGCCCCCGCGCCGGCCGCCAGCAGTTCCGACACCAAGAAGAACTGAACGGCCCCGGATGTCCGCTTTGCGCAAATGGCTGTTCACCGGCCTTCTGGTCATCGTTCCCGGCGTCATCACGGCCTGGGTGCTGAACTGGATCGTGAGCACGCTCGACCAGACCCTGCAGATCCTGCCCGGCTCCTGGCAGCCCGACAAACTGCTGGGCTTTCACATTCCCGGCTTCGGGGTGCTGCTCACCCTGGGCATCCTGCTCGCGGTGGGCGCGCTCACCAGCAACTTCGCGGGGCGCAAGCTGGTGGAGTGGGGCGATGCCCTGGTGAGCCGCATCCCGGTGGTGCGCTCAATCTACTCCAGCGTCAAGCAGGTGTCGGACACGCTCTTTTCCGAGGGCGGCAACGCCTTTCGCACCGCCGTGCTGGTGCAGTGGCCGCGCGAGGGCGTGTGGACGGTGGCGTTCATCACCGGCACGCCGAGCGGCGAAGTGGCGGCCTATCTGCGCGATGAATACGTGAGCGTCTATGTTCCCACCACCCCCAACCCGACGGGCGGCTACTTCGTGATCCTGCGCAAGAGCGATTGCATCGAACTCGAAATGAGCGTCGATGCGGCACTCAAGTACATCGTCTCCATGGGGGTGGTCGCACCCCCGGATCTCACGCCGCCCGATTCCCGATAACACCTCGTCGCATGCCCGCTTGCCGCGGGCGTGCGGAAACCTTGTCGCGCTCCACGAGGGCGCAGGAAGACTCTCCAATGGCCATGCGTTCCCACTACTGCGGTCTCGTCACCGAAGCCCTCCTGGGCCAAACCGTCACCCTCGCGGGCTGGGTGAACCGCCGCCGCGACCATGGCGGCGTGATCTTCATCGACCTGCGCGACCGCGAAGGCTACGTGCAGGTGGTGTGCGACCCCGACCGCGCCGAGATGTTCAAGACGGCCGAAGGCGTGCGCAACGAGTTCTGCGTGCAGGTCAAGGGCCTGGTGCGCGCGCGCCCCGAGGGCACGACCAACGACAGCCTCAAGAGCGGCAAGATCGAGGTGCTGTGCCATGAGCTGAACGTGCTCAACCCCTCCGTCACGCCCCCCTTCCAGATCGACGAGGAGAACCTGTCGGAAACCACGCGCCTCACGCACCGCGTGCTGGACCTGCGCCGCCCGTACATGCAGAACAACCTGATGCTGCGCTACCGGGTGTCGATGGAGGTGCGCAAGTTCCTCGACGCCAACGGCTTCGTGGACATCGAAACCCCCATGCTCACCAAGAGCACGCCCGAAGGGGCGCGCGACTACCTGGTGCCCAGCCGCGTGCACGACGGCCAGTTCTTCGCGCTGCCGCAGTCGCCCCAGCTGTTCAAACAGCTCTTGATGGTGGCCGGCTTCGACCGCTACTACCAGATCACCAAGTGCTTCCGCGACGAAGACCTGCGCGCCGACCGCCAGCCCGAGTTCACCCAGATCGATATCGAAACGTCGTTCATGGAAGAGCAGGACATCCGGGACATGTTCCAGGGCATGATCAAGACGGTGTTCCAGAACACGCTGGGCGTGGACCTGGGCGAGTTCCCGGTCATGACGTACCAGGACGCGGCCTACCGCTACGGCTCCGACAAGCCCGACCTGCGCGTGAAGCTCGAATTCACCGAGCTGACCGAGGTGATGAAGGACGTGGATTTCAAGGTGTTCTCGGGCGCGGCCAACATGAAGGGCGGCCGCGTGGTGGCCCTGCGCGTGCCCGGCGGCGCGCGCGAGACCGGCGGCCTCTCGCGCGGCGAGATCGACGGCTACACCGAGTTCGTGAAGATCTACGGCGCCAAGGGCCTGGCCTACATCAAGGTCAACGAGCTGGCCAAGGGGCCGGACCTGCAAGGGCCCTCGCGGTGGCCGGGCCTGCAGTCCCCCATCGTCAAGAACATCCATGACGCGGCCATCGCCGAGATCCTCAAGCGCACCGGCGCACAGGACGGCGACCTGCTGTTCTTCGGCGCCGACAAGGAAAAGGTCGTCAACGACGCCATCGGCGCGCTGCGCATCAAGATCGGCCACAGCGAGTTCGGCAAGAAGAACGGCCTGTTCGAGGACCGCTGGGCGCCGCTGTGGGTGGTGGACTTCCCGATGTTCGAGTTCGACGAGGATTCGCAGCGCTACACCGCCGTGCACCACCCCTTCACCGCGCCCAAGGACGGCCACGAGGACTGGATGGTCACCGCGCCCGAAAAGTGCATCTCCAAGGGCTACGACATGGTGCTCAACGGCTGGGAGATGGGCGGCGGCTCCGTCCGTATCCACCGCGCCGACGTGCAGCAGAAGGTGTTCGACGCCCTCAAGATCACGCCCGAGGAAGCGCAGCAGAAGTTCGGCTTCCTGCTGGACGCCCTGCAGTACGGCGCGCCACCCCACGGCGGCCTGGCCTTCGGCCTGGACCGCATCGTCACGCTGATGACGGGTGCCGAGTCGATCCGCGACGTGATCGCCTTCCCCAAGACGCAGCGCGCGCAGTGCCTGCTGACGCAGGCGCCGAGCCCGGTGGACGAAAAGCAGCTGCGCGAACTGCACATCCGCCTGCGCAACCCCGACGCGGTCAAGGCGGCCTGATCCGCCAGGCGCACGGCCGATCCCCCGGGACCGCTGAAGCGATAGACCCCCAAGCGGCAGGAGCGTCATGTTCCTGCCGCTTTTTTTCCATTGAAGGACGCGTTGATGCAAACCCGCAAAGTGACCCGGCTCTCCGTGACTCTGCTGGCCCTGGTGGCTGCGCTGGCCGGCTGTGGCGAGAAGAAGACCGAGCTGGGGCAGGGCGGCTCCGTCGTCACCGGCTCGGCCGGCCCGGAAGGGGCGCGCAACGCCGCGCGCGAACTGGTGCGCTGCGACGCGCCCGTGGCCACGCTGGCGCTGGCCGAGAACCCGAACGGCTACATCATGGGGTCGGGCTACCAGTTGCCGGCCTCGCCCGTGCCGCTGATCAAGCTGCTGGCGCAGCAAAGCGGCTGCTTTCGCGTGGTGGACCGTTCCGCCGGCCTGCGGGGCACGGTGCAGGAGCAGGACCTGAAGGACGCGGGCGTTCTGCGCAAGAACTCCACGGTGCAAAAGGGCCGGGGCTACGAGGCGCAGTACACGCTCACGCCCAGCCTCACGTTCAGCGAGCAGGACGCGGGCCGCGGGCTGTCCGGCGTCATCGCCATGATTCCGGTGCTGCGCGACATCGCGGGCCTGGCCGGCCTGGTGGAGCAGGTCAAGTTCAAGGAAGCGCAGACGGCCCTGCTGCTGTCCGACAACGAGACCACCGAGCAGGTGGCGGCCTCCACCGGCGCGGCGCGGTCCACCGACCTGGGCGTGGGCGGGCTGGTGTTCGGCAAGCTGGGCGGGGCGGCCGGCGCGGGCTGGAGCAATACCAACGAGGGCAAGGTGATCGCCGCGGCCTTCCTGGATGCGCACAACCAGCTCGTCACGCAGGTGCGCGCGCTGCAGGCCAAGGAAATGCCGCCGCCCGTGGCCACGGCCCGCAAATCCTCGGGAAGCTGACGCGCCGGGCGCGGCGGCCCAGGGAGGCGCCGTGCTGAACGGGCGGGTGATGCGGCAGGGACCGGAACAGGGTATGGGGGTGTGGCACGCATTGTGCTGCTGTCTTCGGCCCCGTCGTGCAGGCCCTGCCTGGATGGCAAAGGGCAAACCCCATGCCGATGGCGTGTGGATTCCGCCATGCATGCATCACAATCTGGGCCATCGCCCAGGCAAAAGGACTTCCTGTGTCTCACGCGTCTCCCTTTCTGGCCACCCCCGAGCAATGGTTGCGGTACATGCCGGCGGCGCAGCACCAACGACAGGAATTGAGACTGGTCGAGAATGCATGGGACCACCTGTCCTTGCTGTCGTCCCTGTCGCTGCTGTCGTCCAAGGCCTCCTCCGGCCATGACCTGGCGCAGGCCCGCAGGGACTTCGCCGCCCTGTCGGCCGACCTGATGCGCGGGCTGGCCGGCGAGGCGCTCAAGAACCGGATCAGCGATCTCGCGTCGCGCGCCCAGGTCTGCATCGACGTGCTGGTGCGCAACCTTTTCGAGCGAACGGCCGACATCGGCTTTTTCGCCACCGACGTGGGCGTGGCCGAGTTCCTGGGCCATCCCGACCCCGACATCCGCCCCACCATCGCCGCCCGGCTGCGCGAATACGCCGACAAGTACACGGTGTACGGCAACATCTTCCTGTTCGACACCGCCGGCCGGCCGTGCGCCCAGTTGCATGCGGTGGAGCCGGTCGCGTCCGAGGCGCAGCGGCAGGCCGACCAGGCGTTTCTGCAGTCGGTGCTGCACAGCCATGCGCCCTATGTGGAGCACTACGCGGCGCACGGTTTCAGCGGCGACGCCGGCAAGACGCTCATGTACGCGCGGCGCGTGGATTTCGAGGGGCATGCCGTGGGCGTGCTGTGCCTTCAGTTCAAGCTGGCCGACGAAATGCCGGCCATCTTCGCCTCGGTGCAGGACGGCGGCGGCGGCTCGCAGGGGCAGGGCTGCGACGCCGTGCTCGCGCTCACGGACGGCCAGGGCCGCGTGCTGGTGTCCAGCGACCCGCTGCAGTTGCCGGCCGGCTGGCCGCTGCCGCAGGCCGCCGCCGCCGGGGTGCAGCCGATCCACCATGCGAGCCGGCGCTACCTGATGGCCGTGCGCGACACCGAAGGCTTCCAGGGCTATGCCGGGCCGGGCTGGCGCGGCGTGGCGCTGCTGCCGCTGGACGTGGCCTTCGACGAGGCGGCCCAGGGCGACGCCGGCGCTTTCCCGGTCGAACTGGCGGGCCACGCCGATGTGCTGTCGCAGGAGCTGCGCGACATTCCGGCGCGCTCGGCCACCATCCAGTCGGCGCTGGAGCGCTCGGTGTGGAACGGCCTGCTGGACCTGCACCAGCTCGGGGGCGATTCGGCGGCGCCGCGCGAGCTGCAGTTCGCCAAGACCTTGCTGTCCGAGATCGGCGCCACCGCCCGCAAGACGGCCCTGGCCTTCGCCAGTGCCCTGCAGGACCTGTACGGCGTGGTCATGCGTTCGCTGCTGAGCGATGCCCGGGGCCGGGCGTCGCTGGCGATGCAGATCCTGGACCGCAACCTTTATGAGCGGGCCAACGATTGCCGCTGGTGGGCGCTGACGCCGCAGTTCGCCCGCACCCTGGAGGCCGGCACGCCGGGCTGCGAACAGGCCACTGCGGTGCTGCAGGGCATCAACCAGCTCTACACCGTGTACGCCTGCCTGGTGCTGTTCGACCGCGAGGGCCGCGTGGTGGCCGTCTCCCAGCCCGGCCAGGCGCGGCAGGTGGGCACCCCGCTGGACGAGGAATGGGTCGGCCGCTGCCTGCGCCTGCAGGGCAGCCAGGGCTACGTGGTGAGCAGCTACGCGCCGAGCCGGTTCTACGACCAGGGCCCGACCTTCGTCTATGCCGCCGCGGTGCGGGGCGAAGGCAATGGCCGCGGCTCCACGGGTCCGTTGCTGGGCGGCATTGCCATCGTCTGGGATGCGGCCGAGCAGCTGTCGTCCATCCTGGCCGACTGCGCGGGGGGCGCGGGCGGGCGCGACGTGCTGGCGTTCGTCGACGCGCAGGGCGCGGTGGTCTGCGCCACGGGCAGCGAGGCGCAGGCGGCGATGCCCGCCTGGGCGGCTGGCCGCACCGAGCCGCGCATGGCGGTCCTGGGCCGCCACCTGTACGCCACGGGGTTCGCGCGGGGCCAGGGCTACCGCGAGTTCCGCGCGCAGGACGGCTACGACCACGGCCTGGGCTGCGCGGTGCTGCGCCACGTGTGCGAGCACCAGGCCGCCGCGGCGCTGGCGCCCGCGCTGGCCACGTTGCCCGGCGCGCGCATCGAGGCGGCGCAGGGCCTGCAACTGGCATCGTTTCGCATGGGCGCGCAGTGGTTCGGGCTGGAGGCCGCCTCGGTGGTGGAGGCCGCACCCGACGTGACCGTGCTGCACGCGGGTGGCCTGCGTGCGCCGTTCCTCGGCCTGGCGCAGATCGGCCACCGCGTGTGCCCGGTGGTGGACCTGCGCAGCGTGATCGCCGCGCCGGCAGGCCAGGCGCATGCGCCGGCCCCGCGCGAGGGCGACCCCAACCGCCAGATCGTGGTGGTGCGCGCGACCCTGGACGACGGGCGCCTGCAGGAGTTCGCGCTGCGGGTGGATGCGCTCGGCGCCATCCTCGAACTGGACCGCCGCACGCTGCAGCCGGTGGGGGTGGGAGCGGTTGCCGGGGCGGCGCCCTTGATCGATGCCGTGGTGCCGGTCGCCACGGCGGGCGAGCCGGCCGGCCGGGCCATGCTCTGCCGCATCTCGCCGCAGTGGCTGCAGCAATGCGCGGCCGGTGCGCTGGCGGACGCGCCACGGCAGGACCTGCAGTCCTTGCTCGCCGCGGCGGCCTGATCCCGTTGCCGGCCGCGTTCAAGATCCCTGAGTCGGTGCTGGTGGTGGTCCACACCCCGGCGCTGGACGTGTTGCTGATCCACCGGGCGGGCGGTGGTGACCACTGGCAGTCGGTCACCGGCAGCAAGGACTGGCCCGACGAGCCCTTCGAGGATGCGGCGGTGCGCGAAGTGCGCGAGGAAACGGGCATCGATGCCCGCGCCCCCGGCTGCGTGCTGACCGACTGGGCGCTGGAAAACGTCTACGACATCTGGCCGCAGTGGCTGCATCGCTATGCGCCGGGCGTGGTGCGCAACCGCGAGCGTCTGTTCGGCCTGTGCGTGCCGCAGGGCACGCCGGTGGTGCTGAGCCCGCGCGAGCACGTGGCGTGGCGCTGGCTGCCTTGGCGCGATGCGGCGCTGGCCTGCTTCTCGCCCTCCAATGCCGAGGCCTGCCTGATGCTGCCCCGGTTCGTGCCGCCGGCCTGACCGCGGCCTCCCGGCCAGCGCTACATCGGCCGCAGGCGCAGCACCGCCGCGAGATCGGCCGGTTCGGGCAGTGGCGAGGCGGGTGACGAAGGCGAGGAGGGCGTGGCGGCGGGTGTGCTGGCGGCGCTGGACGTGCGCAGCACCAGTTCGCCCGGCTTTCTTTCGGTGGCCTGGCCCAGCACGGCGCGCGGCGTGGTCGGGCCGCAGCGCGAGCGCAGGGCGTCGATGGCCGCTTGCCGCGCCGCAGCATCGTCGATGCGGGCGGCGTGCCGGGTCAGCATCTGCTGCGCCAGGTCCAGCAGCTTGGTGTTGAGCGTGGTGCCGGCGGCATCCAGGAGTTGCGCCACCGCGCCGCCGGGGTTGCCCGACAGGCTGAGCGCCACCGCATTCTCGGCGGCCTTGTTGATATGGAGCAGGCAGCCGCGCACGATGTCCGAGTAGTCGGGATGGACCAGGCAGGCATTGGCCATCAGCTCGCACAGGCCGCGCGTGTTGGCGTAGCGCATGCCGATGGCGGTGACCCACGCCGGCCCCTCCTGCAGGTCGATGGAGGTGGCGGCCAGCACGGCCAGCAGGCTGCTCAGGTTGCAGGCGGCTTCGTAGTCGAATTCGCCGATGCCGATCTCGCGCGCCATGGCGCGCACCCCCGCCACGGCCTGGGCGAACTGGCGCTGCTGGATCTGCTGCAGCGCCGCCACGATTTCGCTGAAGCGCTGCACGCGGCGGCTGTCGCCATGGCGCTCCAGGATGCGCACGAAGTCGGCCATGCAGCGCTCCAGGCCCTTGCGGTCGTTGCCCGTGAAGTGCGCGAAGGCCAGCAGCACCAGCGACTGGTAGTCGAACAGCTTGGAGTCGATGCCCAGCACCGCGGCGCGCGACAGGGCCTTGGCCGCCGTTTCGCGGTCGCCCATGTAGTGGGCCATCATGCCGAGCTTTTGCAGCCGCACCACCGAGTCCGGCGTGAGGCCGCTGGCCGTGCGGTAGGTGGCCATGGCGTCCTCGAAATGGCCCATCTCGACCTGCGCGCGACCGAGCACGTCATACGCGTCGGCAAACGAGGCGTCCTCCCCGATCAGGCCCTGCAAGGTGGTGATGGCCCGCGGCGCCTGGCCGGACTCGATCTGCGCCCGCGCCACCCCCAGCTTGGCCCAGGGCAGGGCGCGCGCCTCGATCACCGCCTCGAACAGGGTGCGGGCCTCGTCGTGCCGCGCCAGGCGCAGCAGCAGCTCGGTGCCGATGCGCGCGGCATACAGCCAGTAGGGCTTGCGCGCCTCGAAGCGTTCCACGCACAGCTGGGCGGCGGCCTCGAAGTCTTCCCGCCCGATGGCATCGAAGATGGGGCGCAGGTGGGTCTTGCGCAGGCGCGCCAGGCCCAGCCGCTCGAACAGCGCGCTGGGCGTGAAGGGCTTGAGCAGGTAGCCGTCCAGCGCGGATTCGGCCGCCTCGGCCACCGCGGCGTAGGAGGCCTCGGCGGTGACCATGAAGAACACGGTGGAAAACGGCAGCATCTGGGCGCGCCGCAGGTCGTCCAGCAGCGTCTGGCCGGACTGCCCGGATTCGGCGAAATACTGCTCGCACAGCACGTAGTCGAACACGGTGTGCTCCAGCCGGCTGCGTGCGTCCTGCACCCTGCTGCACTGCACCACGCGGTGGATGCCGTATTCGCGCAACTGCGCCACCAGGATGCTGCGCGAGGTCGCGTTGCTGTCGATCACCAGCGCCTGGGATTCCGTGGAGTCTGGTTCTTTGGCGGTGGCCATGGCGGTGCGGCGCGCGTCCCGGTGAGCAAAGAGCACAGTGTAGGGCGCACGGCGCCGGCCAGAGGGTGGAAAAAAGGCCCTTCCCGCCGGCTGACACCGGAACGACGCGCGGCTGCGACACAATCGCGCCATGGACCCCTCCGACATCCTGCGCGTCGCCACCTACAACATCCACAAGGGGGTGCAGGGCCTGGGCCCGGCCCGCCGCCTCGAGATCCACAACCTGGGGCATGCCGTCGAGCAGCTCGACGCCGACATCGTGTGCCTGCAGGAGGTGCGCAAGATGCACCGCCGCGAACAGCAGTACTTCCAGCGCTGGCCCGACATGCCCCAGGCCGAGTTCCTGGCGCCCGAGGGCTACGAGGCGGTGTACCGCACCAATGCCGTCACCCGCCACGGCGAGCACGGCAATGCGCTGCTGTCGCGTTGGCCCGTGATCGGGCACCGGCATGAGGACATCTCCGACCACCGCTTCGAGCAGCGTGGCCTGCTGCACGTGGAGGTCGAGATCCACGGCCGCCGCGTGCATGCCATCGTGGTGCACCTGGGCCTGATTCCCGGCAGCCGCGTGCGCCAGGTGGCGCAGCTGCAGCGCTTCGTGGCCCGCGAGGTGCCGCCGGACGAGCCGCTGGTGGTGGCCGGCGATTTCAACGACTGGGGCCTGCAGGTCAAGCGTGCGCTGGCGGCCTGCGGGCTGTACGAGTACGAGGAGGCGCCCCGCACCTTCACCTACCCGGCCCGCCTGCCCATGGTGCAGCTCGACCACGTGTATGTGCGCGGGCTCACGCCGCTCGGCCTGCACGTGCCGCGCGGGCGCATCTGGTGGCGCATGTCGGACCACCTGCCGCTCATCGCCGAGTTCCGCCTGTGAGCTGCGGGGGGCTTTGAGCCATGTCGCATGCCGCCGTGCTCGGCGCGGACCACCGCGTCCGCTTGCTGCAGGGGTCCGAGGAGCTGTTCGCGGCCCTCGTGGCCGACATGGACGCCGCCACGTCCGACATCCAGTTCGAGACCTACATCTTCGACTGCACCGGCACCGGCGCCGGCATTGCCGAGGCGCTGGTGCGCGCGGCCGAACGCGGCGTGCGCGTGCACCTGGTGGTGGACGGCGTGGGCACCGGCTCGCTGCCCGGCCCGTGGCCCGAGCGGTTCCAGGCCGCGGGCGTGCAGATGCAGGTGTATTCGCCGGTCGGCACGCTGGGCCTGCTGCTGCCCCACCGCTGGCGCAGGTTGCACCGCAAGCTGTGCGTGGTGGACGGCTGCGTGCTGTTTTGCGGCGGCATCAACGTGCTGGACGACCTGCACGACCCCAACCACGGCGTGCTGGAAGCCCCGCGCTTCGATTTCGCGGTGCGTGCCGAGGGCCGGCTGGTGGAGCAGGCCGACGAGGCCATGCAGCACGTGTGGTGGCGGCTCAAGGCGGTGCGCGACGCGCGCCGCCACCGCCTGGCCGATGCGCTGCGCGACCTGCGCGCGGCCGCCCAGGCCCGGCGCGCGCAGGAGGACGCGGACGACGCGGGCCCCCGCATGCGGGCCGCGCTGGTGCTGCGCGACAACCTGCGCAACCGCAGCCGCATCGAACGCGCCTACCGCCGCGCCATCGCCAACGCGCGGCACGAGATCATCATCGCCAACGCTTACTTCGTGCCCGGCGGCAAGCTGCGCCGCGCGCTGGTGCTGGCCGCGCGCCGCGGCGTGCGCGTGCGCCTGCTGCTGCAGGGGCGCTACGAATACTTCATGCAGTACCACGCTGCCCGGCCCGTGTACGGCGCGCTGCTGAAGGCCGGCGTGGAGATCCACGAGTATTCGCCCAGCTTCCTGCACGCCAAGGTGGCGGTGGTCGATGCGCTGGGCGAACACCCCTGGGCGACCGTGGGCTCGTCCAACCTCGACCCGCTGTCGCTGCTGCTGGCGCGCGAGGCCAACGTGGTGATCGAGGACGCGGGCTTCGCCGCCGACCTGCGCGAACGCCTGGTGCACGCCATGGAGCATGCCGGCCAGCGCATGGACCCGCGCGCCTACGCCGAGCGCCCCTGGCGCCAGCGCGCGCTGGACCGCATCGCCTTCGCCATCATGCGCGCCGCGCTCTGGGTGACCGGCAACCGCTACTGAGCCGGTGCGGCTTGGGTTTGTCGCTATTATTTTTATAGCTATACGCCCTAGAGGAATATGCGCTGGGGGCCAAAAACACTCGGCAAGCCGGGGCGGGCATTCGCTGGTACGATGCCGCCCATGTTCAGACAACTCGCCGCCGAATCGAACGACGCGCCGCCCGAAGAGGGCACGCCCGTTTCCGTCAAAATCCGCGAACGGCTGGCCGCGGCACGCAAGCGCTTCAATGCGAACGACAACATTGCCGAGTTCATCGAGCCCGGCGAGCTGGAGCTGCTGCTCGACGAGGTCGAAGCCAAGATGCAGGGCGTGCTCGACAGCCTTGTCATCGACACGGCCACCGACCACAACACCCAGAACACCGCGCGGCGCGTGGCCAAGATGTACCTCAACGAGGTCTTCAAGGGCCGCTACGCGCAGCAGCCGGCCATCACCGAGTTCCCCAACGCCGAGCACCTGAACGAGCTGATGATCGTCGGCCCGATCACCGTGCGCAGCGCCTGCAGCCACCACTTCTGCCCCGTGATGGGCAAGATCTGGATCGGCGTGCTGCCCAACGAGCACACCAACGTCATCGGCCTGTCCAAATACGCGCGGCTGGTGGACTGGGTCATGGGCCGCCCCCAGATCCAGGAAGAGGCCGTGGTGCAGCTGGCCGACCTCATCATGGAAAAGACCCAGCCCGACGGCCTGGCCATCGTGATGGAGGCCAGCCACTTCTGCATGTCCTGGCGCGGCGTGCGCGAGATGGACAGCAAGATGCTCAACTCCGTCATGCGCGGCGTGTTCCTCAAGGACCCGGCCCTGCGCCGCGAATTCCTCTCGCTCATTCCCGGAAGGAACTGACATGCTCGTCCGACTGCTTTACGCCAGCCGCGCCGTGGACACCTCGCCCGACGCCATCGAAGCCATCCTCAGCCAGTCGCGCCAGCACAACCCCACCTGCGGCATCACCGGCGTGCTCTGCTACGGCGGGGGCGTGTTCCTGCAGGCGATCGAGGGCGGCCGCTCCGCGGTGAGCGCCCTGTACGGCCACATCCAGAAGGACCCGCGGCACAAGGACGTGGAGCTGCTGCACTTCGAGGAGATCCACGAGCGCCGCTTCGGCGGCTGGACCATGGGCCAGGTCAACCTGACCCGGATCAACCATTCCATCTTGCTCAAATACTCCGAAAAGCCCGAGCTGGACCCGTACTCGGTGTCGGGCCGCGTGTCGTTCGCGCTGCTGGAAGAGCTGATGGCCACGGCGTCCATCATCGGCCGCGCCTAGGCGCCCTGCTTCTCCCCCACCCGTCCCCCGAGGCCGCAGGCGCCATGCGCTGCGGCCTTCTGCATTCAGGCTTACTCTCCCTTTTTTCAGCGCCGTGACCTTCAACGCCTTCGCCCTCATCCTGCTGGCCGGGCTCATCCACGCGTGCTGGAACATCGCGGCCAAGAAAGCGGGCGGCGACTCGCGCTTTGCCTTCTTCACCTCGGTGCTGATGATGCTGGGCTGGGCGCCGCTGGGCTGGTGGCTAGGGCGCGATGCCGTGCCCGAATGGGGGGCGAGGGAATGGGGCTTCGTCGTGGCCAGCGGGCTGCTGCACGTGGCGTACTACGTGATCTTGCTGCGCGGCTACCGCCAGGCCGACCTGACCGTGGTGTACCCGCTTGCGCGCGGCTCAGGGCCGCTGATGTCGTCGCTCGTCGCGATCACGTTCCTGGGTGAGCGGATCTCGCTGCTCGGGGGGCTGGGCATCGCGGGCGTGGTGGGCGGGGTGTTCCTCATCGCCGGTGGCCCCGCGCTGCTGCGCGCCGCGCATGATCCGGCCGCGCGGCAGCGGGTGCATGCGGGCATCCGCTACGGCGTGCTCACCGGCGCGTTCATCGCCAGCTACACGGTGGTGGACGGCTACGCGGTGAAGGTGCTGCGCATGTCGCCCATCCTCGTGGACTACATGGGCAACTTCGTGCGGGTGGCGGTGCTCGCGCCCGTGGTGCTGCGCGACCTGCCGGCCGCGCGCGTGCTCTGGCGGGTGCAGTGGCGCTTCGCCCTGCTGGTGGCGGCGGTGAGCCCGGTGGCCTACGTGCTGGTGCTGTACGCCATGCAGGAGGCCCCGCTGTCGCACGTGGCGCCGGCGCGCGAGGTGTCGATGCTGTTCGCCGCCCTCATCGGCGGCCACCTGCTGGGCGAGGGCGACCGGGCCGCGCGCATCGCGGGCGCGGTGCTGATCGCAGCGGGCGTCACCGCCCTGGCGCTGGGGTAGGGCATGGATGCGGGTGCCAGCGCCGTGCCGCCGCTGCCGATGCTGATCGGCTGCGATTTCTCCAGCAGCCCCAGCCGGCGCAAACCCATCGTGGTCGCCAGCGGGCAACTGGCCGGGGCACGCGTGGTGCTGTCGGGCCTGGAGACCTTCGACACGCTGGCGGGCTTCGGCCGCTGGCTGGCCGAGCCGCGCACCTGGGTGGGCGGGTTCGACCTGCCGTTCGGCCTGCCGCGCGAGCTGCTGGCGCACCTGAGCTGGCCGCTCACCTGGCATGCCAGCATGCAGCACTACCGGAGCCTGAGCCGCGCGCAGATCCGCGACACCTTCGCGGCATTCTGCGATGCGCGCCCGGCGGGCGCCAAGTTCGCCCATCGGGCCGCCGACGGGCCGGCGGGCTCCAGCCCGTCGATGAAATGGGTCAACCCGCCCGTCGCCTACATGCTGCACGCGGGCGTGCCGCTGCTGCTGGATGCCGGCGTGCACCTGCCCGGCCTGCATGAGGGCGACCCGGCCCGCGTGGCGCTGGAGGCCTACCCCGGCCTGCTGGCGCGCGAGATCCTGGCCCGGCGCAGCTACAAGAGCGATGACCGCGCCAAGCAGACGCCCGACCGCCTCATCGCCCGCAAGGACCTGGTCACGGCGCTGGAGAACGGCGCCACCCGGCTGGGGCTGCGGCTCAAGCTCACGCACGCGCAGCGCGATGCGCTGGTGGACGACGCCAGCGGCGACCGCCTGGACGCCGTGCTGTGCCTGGTGCAGGCCGCCTGGGCGGAGCAGCGCCACCGGCAGGGCGATGCGCTGTACGGCCTGCCGCCGGGGCTGGACCCGCTGGAGGGCTGGATCGTCTCGGCGCCCGTGGATTGAGGCCCGGGCCCTCACAATGGCACCGAGGCGGCGCCGCAGGCCGCGCCCCGTCCATGCTCAACAGCCATGTAAAAGACACGCCATGACCTCGTCGCTGCCCGATTGCCGCACCCGCCAGGCCGGTGCCTTCGCCCTGCGTTGCGGCGCCGCGCTGCTGGCGGCCGCATGCCTGGCCGGTGCTGCGGGGGCCGCGCCCGCGCCGTGGTACTTCTGGCGCAGCAAGGTCGACGGCAAGCGCGTCTGCGCCCAGGTGTCGCCGGGGCCGGGCTGGGAGCGCGACAGCACGCCCTACGACGGCCCGGGCTGCGAGGCGCGCCGCCGGGTGTTCGTCATCCCGATGCGCTGACGCTGCCGCCGCAGGGCGTGGCAGCACCTGCACCGCGCCGCTATACGCCGGCCTGCTGGTGCCGCCATTCCTGGCTGCGTCCGCCGTAGCCGTAAGCGGCCGCGCGGGCATCGATCAGGTGGATGTAGCTCACCTCGTGCAGGCGGGGCAGCAGGCCGGCGAACGCGGCATGGATCTCGCGCAGGTAGCGCGCCTTCTCCGCCTTGGTGTTGGTCTCGTCGGTGATGCTGATGTCCAGGTGGAAGGCGGTCTGGCCCAGCTCGGCCAGCGAGACGCCCCCGATGAACCATTGGTCGGCCGCGATGAACTGCACCGTGGTGGCGATCACGGGCAGGGCCTTGCCCAGTACGTTCTGGGTGATGTCGGCGACAGCCGCGGTCGCGCGGCGGGCCAGGGCGGCATCGGCGGGGCCGGACAGGTGGATGGCGATGTGGGGCATGGTGCGGGTGCTCGTTGAAAGGATGCCGAGATTTTTCGCCGCATCCACCTTTCTGAAAAGCGGGATTCATGGATACCATCCATCGGTTATTCCGTTGGATGCACTGAACCATGCACGCCTTTCCCCTTGACCAGCTTCGCACCTTCGCCGCCGTGATCGACGCGGGCAGCCTCACGGCCGGCGCGCCGCGGGTTTTCCTGTCGCAGTCGGCCGTCAGCGAACAGTTGCGCAAGCTCGAAGAGCAGGCCGGCCAGTCGCTGCTGCTGCGCTCCAAGGCCGGCGTGGCGCCCACGGCGGCGGGCGAGCGGCTGCTGGGCCATGCGCGCCAGTTGCTCGCGCTGAGCGAAGCGGCCTGGCGCGATCTGCACGGCGTGGCGCTGCAGGGCACGCTGCGGCTCGGGGTCACCGATTACTTCCGACCGGCCGATCTGGCGGGCCTGCTGGCGCGCGTGGAGGCGCAATACCCGCAGGTGCGGCTGCAGGTCACGGTGCAGAAAAGCGGGCTGGTCGAAGCGGGCTATGCCAGCGGCGAGTTCGACGTGGGGCTGACCATGGCCTTGCCCGCCGCGCGCACGGCGGCCGGCGCGGCCCGCGCACGGCCTGCCGCCAATGCCGCCGCGGCCAAGGCGTCGCTGCTGCGCCAGGAGGCCCTGCACTGGATGGCCGCCCCCGGCGTCACGCGCGTGCGGGGCGAGCCGCTGCGCCTGCTCGCGCTGCCCGACAGCTGTTCGCTGCACCAGTTCACCGTGGCGCTGCTGGAACGCCGCCGGGTGCCTTACCGCATCGCGCTGCTCGCCTCGGGCGTGGCGGGGCTCCAGTCGGCGCTGGCCGCGGGCCTGGGCGTGGCCTGCCTCAATGCCTCGGCGCTGTGCCCCGGCGTGCGGGTGCTGCCGGCGCCGCACGGCCTGCCGGCCTTGCCGCAGGCGGGCTTTTATCTGCTGCCGCCCCGGGCCGGGGAGTCTGATTTCGTGCGCGAGGCGCGCGGGGTGCTGGCTGCAGGCTTTGGCTGATCCCCGCACGTCCGTGCGGATTGCTATTGAAAATATAGCGTTATGCCCTAGTTCCAATTGCGCTGGAGGCACTTTTCACCCCCATCGGTGAAGGGCGGCCCGCACAACCCTCGGGCCCCGGCCGCCCTTTGCGTTTCAATGGCTCTTGGGCCGCAGTGGCCCGAAACGCAGTGGCGCTTTGGTTCTGCAAAGGTTGTCGCTTGAATCGACCCGGCATGTAGTGACCAGAAGATTGCCTCTGCGTGGCTGCGCATCACCCTGGATGTCGTGAAAGCCAATGATTGAGGCATTTGGGCATTCCATCGTCACGGCGGGGGGTGAACAGAAAGCGGTGCTTTGTCGCGAATCGGTGTCAACCACAATTTGTCACAGATGATTGCAATCGTTATGGTTAGCATCCGCCGCAATAAAAAATTGCAACGACTCTGCATCTGCGATTGGGGGAGGTGGTTGGCTCAGGGTCGACCGGCGACGCTTTTCATGCGCATGGTGAGAGACAAGAGGATCTCCAATGTGTGTGACGGGAATCGACCGCGCGGCCAGAGCCGTGCGGTATTGGCTGTGCTTTGCTCTGATATCGACATGTTGCGGGCTGGCTTGGTCAGGCACTGCCAGTGGCCTGGCCTGGCTTCAGACCCAGGTGCAGGCGACCGGCCAACTGGCCGGCGCCTCCAGTTCTGCCACTGCGCTCCAGAGCCAATGTGAAGCAGCCCGGACGCTGCTGGAATTTTCCGATCTCGCCAAAGCTGCATCGCTGACGGCCGCGCTGGATGCAGCGCCATTGGCCGAGACTGCGACGGAGGTGCTGGCATGCACCCAATGGTTGCAGCAGCAACAAAGCCAGATTCCACGGACCCCCGAACTTCAAAGCCGGCGCTCGGTCTCCGGCGGCTTCGCCATGTATGACAGCCTCAGCGGGACCAATGCGCTGGATACCGGCTGGGCACTGCAAGCACTGGCTGGCCAATGGAGCACGACCCAGGCTGAGCCCACCCTGGCTTGGCTGCAACAGCAACAGGCCGCCAACGGCAGCTTCACCGTGGGTGGCGTTGGTGATCTGCTGAGCACGGCCACCGTGCTGCGTGGTCTGCAGGAACACCGTCAGCGCTCCGTGGTCGCGGCAGCCATCGCCGACAGAGCAGCCGCTTATTTGCTGGGTCAAGCCAACCCGGCGGGACATTGGCAGTCCGATGCCGGCATCACCGCGCTCATCTATGAAGCCGTGCACCCCTACAGCGGCGCTCTGCCGACCATGGGCCCATCCGTAAAGGCATGGTTGCTGGCAGCGCAAAGCTCCAGCGGGGCTTGGGGCAACAACGATCCCTGGACCACGGCACTGGCCCTGCGCGCGCTTGCATTGGCCGAACGCCCTGCCATCAACCCGGCTCAGGCCGCGCTGCGTATGCAGTTTGTGGACGCGCGCAATGGCATTCCCATCCCTGGAGTGCAGCTCACGGGTCCGGCAAGCAGCGGCATCCTTGGATTGAGCGATAGTTCGGGCCAGATTCACCTGACGGGACTGGTTCCTGGCGCCTACACCCTCACTGCCAGTACCTCCGGCTACAGCACCGTCCAGACATCGGCCACATTGCGCGCGGGCCTTGTGACGGACCTGGGTACCCTTCAGATGCTGGTGCCAGGCAACAGCGCCACCGCGGTCATCAGCGGGATCGTCAAAGACACTGCCAGCGGAATGCCTCTGAGTGCAGTGACCGTCACGGTGGCTGCTCAATCGCTGAGCGCCACCACCGACGCGGCTGGCCGTTACCTGATCAGCAGTGTCGCACCCGGCAACGTCAGCGTGATCGCCCGCAAGGCCGGCTACTACGACGCCTCCGGCCAGGCCAACGCATTGGCCGGGCAAACCCTGGACTTTTCCCCCGGCCTGGTGCCCAGCCAGCCTGGCGGTTCGGGCAGCACCACCGACTGCCGCATCACTGGCCGCGTCACCAACGCTGCCGACACAACGCCTGTTGCCGGAGCCACCGTGGCTCTGAGCGGCGCCAATACCGGCACGACACTCACGGATGCCGATGGCACCTATGTGTTGGCTGGCCTGGTTTCAGGCGACACACGCATCAGCGTCAGCCAAGCAGGCTACAGCTCTGCCGAGGCCAACACCCGACTCTCCTGTAGTTCACAGAGCAACACGGCGGTTCAGTATTCCCCCAGGCTCCATGCGGGCAGCCAAAGCCCGCCAGAGGCCAACGGCGCTGGCCTCAGCGGCATCGTGCTGGACGCGCGAACCGGCCAGCCTATTGCAGCGGCGCAGCTGTCCGCCACGACCACCACCGGCATCGTGCGCACCACGGCGAGCCAGGTCGATGGCCGCTTCGCACTCCGCGGGCTGGACGGAGCCGCGGCGCAGCTCGCTGTGACGGCCGCAGGCTATGAGGGCGTCACGGCTGGCTACTTGCTGCAGCCTGCACAGAACAGCGACCTGGGACAACTGCGCTTGCGTCCCCCGCAAACAGCAGCGCTGGCCGTGGACCTGCAGGTGCAGGCCGTCAGGCGCCACACCTTGCAGACCGACCCGCAGACGTTGCGCGTTCTTGGTGCGCTGCAGGTGCAGATACGCAACGCAGGCACACAGCCGGCCCCGGCGAGCGTCCCGTTGCTCGCTTTCCTGGACATGGACGGTAATGGCGAATACAACCCGGGCACGGATGCCGTGCTCGGTCAGGCAACGCTGCCGGCGGCGCTGGCTTCGGGGCAGTCCCAAACACTCGAGATCGTGGTGGCGGGCATGCTGCCTTTCCGCGATGCACCGATCCATGTGATCGTTGATCCCGCAGGGACCATTCCTGAGAGCAGCAAGCTCAACAACGTGCGATCCAGCGCGCAAGATGTGCTGTTCACTCCCTCGGCCGCAGCGTTCTCGCCCAAACTCAAGTGGCACTGGGATGGGAGCAACTCGCCGTACCCCGATTACAACCAGGTCATGATGGCGCCGGTTGTCGGGCGCATCGTCGATACCAACGGCGACGGGCGCCTGGATGAGGATGACATGCCGGCCGTGGCGTTCACGTCGTTCTCGGCATCGCTGGGGTACAACAACGCAGCGACGATCCGTGTCGTCGATGGCAAGACCGGCTCGCACCTGTTGTCCATCCGGGACGACTCCATTTCCGCGATTGCCAACTTGGCGCTGGCGGACCTCGACGGCGATGGGAAGCCGGAGATCATCGCCATCACTCGGGACTACCGCGTCGTGGCCTTCCGCCACACCGGCGAGCGGTGGTGGGTTTCCGATGTGACCGTTGCCAGTTCCGGCTCTCCTCCGTGGGGGGCGCCGTACGTGGCAGACATTGATCGCGACGGAAAGCCGGAGATCATTTTTGGTCTCACCGTCCTGAACTTCGACGGCACCACCAAGTGGCGTGCCAATGGTCCGTATGTCGGCACTTCCTATGAACGAAACGGGGGTTTTTCCATCCCCATCGCGGCCGACATCCAGGGGCACGGCAATGCCAACGTGATTTTCGGAGGCGCGCTCTATTCCGCCGATGGAACGCTGGTGTGGCAGGCCCCCATGGATGGATACACCGCCGTTGCCTCCTTCGATTCAAGCCGGCAACCATCCATTGCCATCGTCCATTCGGGCCAGATCTCGCTCATCGGTGCGGACGGGCAGGTCCGTTGGACGACCGCGCTACCCGGCGGAGGAACAGGCGGCCCGCCCACCATTGCCGACATGGATGGCGACGGCATCCCGGAAATCGGCGTGGCGGGCTCCAACGCGTATTCCGTATTCCGGGGCGATGGATCGCTGCTGTGGAGCAAGGCATCGCAGGACTGGTCTTCGCAGATCACGGGTTCGACCGTCTTCGACTTCGACGGCGACGGAGTGGCCGAAGTGCTCTATGCCGATGAAATCAAGCTGCGCGTATTCAAGGGCCCGACAGGCGAGGTGCTCTGGGAGCAGCCAAACACATCGGACACGACCTTGGAATATCCCTTGGTCGTCGATGTGGACGCCGATGGGCATTCGGACATGCTGGTGGTGGCCAACGACTTCGGTTGGCTCATCAATGCGACAGCACGTTTCCACGGCGTTCGGGCTTTCGAAGATGTTAACAACGCATGGGTGCCCACGCGCACCCTCTGGAATCAGCACGCGTACAGCATCAACAACATCAACGATGACCTGAGCGTTCCCCGCGACCCCGAGCCCAGCTGGAAGAGCCACAACACCTTCCGGCTGAACCGGCGCATGGATGCGGACCCCCGGGCTGTCGCGGACATCACGGCCAGCTACGTGCGCGTGGTGGACAAGGGAGCGCAGCCGCTTTCGCAGATCATCGTGCGCGTGGGCAATGCCGGCTCCTACAAGGTGCCCGCGGGCACCCCGGTCGCCGTCTACAACACCGACCCCGCCCTGGGCCAGCCTGCGGCGCAAGCCCTGGTGGCGCAAGGCGTCACGCAAAGCGTGCTGCCAACGGGCGCCTACGAAGATCTGGCGATTGTCCCCGCCCGGCCTTTGGCCCAACTCAGTGCCATGGGCACCGTTTGGATCGTCGCCGACGACGATGGTACGGGCAGGCACACCCTCTCGGACTTCGACCGTGGCAACAACGTGGCAGCGGCCGACCTGGGGGCCATCGCGACCCACCTGGTTGTCTCGGTGGCCACGGACAAGCCGATCTACGCCGAGGCGGACACTGCCAGCTTCACAGCGATGGTGCACAACGCGGGCAGCTTTGCCCGCGACGCGCTCGTGCGGCTGACGGTACTGGATGTGGCCGGCCAGTCCGTGGACGTGTTGCCGCTCGGCACGGCCGCCCAACTGCAACCGGCGACTACCGACCAGGTGCGGGCACCTTGGTCGGTGGCTGCCGTACTCGCCGGCGACTATCAGGTCCGGGCGGAACTCGTCACCTCTCAGGGCCTGGTCTATGGCAGCGCAAGCGCTTCCTTTGCCGTGAAAGCGGGTGCCGGGGTAGGAGCGGTAGACAACAGCCTCAACAGCGCCCGCGCAAGTACGGACCGCAGCCGCTACAGCGCTGCGCACACCGTGTTCATCGACTCGCGGGTTGCCAATCTCAGTGCCAATTTGCTGCAGGAAAACCTGCGTGCCATCACGCAGGTCATCGCGCCCGGTGGGCAGGTCGTGCTCGTCCACGCCGAGGACATCGCCCAGGCCAGTCCGCGCAGCCAGCGCAAGTACGGCTACTACCTCAAGGCCGGCAGCCTGGTGCCGGGCACCTACCAGGTGCGCATCCAGCTCTTCGGCTCGGCCAGCTACCAGAGCACCCGAATGGCCATGGGCGCCAAGTCGAGCGTTCTGGCGGGCCTTGCAGACGTCGAACTGGCGTCCAGCACCACCAGCTTCGTGGTTCAGGACGCCTTGCAAAGCGGTGTGGGCATCACGGGCCAGCTCAGTGCGGCCCCCGCTTCCGTGATCGTCGGCGCCTCATCGGCACTGCAGCTGAGTCTGGCCAACAACGGCAACTCGGCCATCGCGGGGGCTACGGTGCGCGTGCGCGTACTGGATCCCGCCAGCGGCACACCCATCGCTGTCTTCACCCAAACCGGCGTGCAATTGCCCGTGGGTGCAGGTGGACAGTACAGCTGGAACTGGGTCGCGGCAGGCACCGCAGGCAGCGTGCTGCCGGTGGCCGCCACCATCGAGATTGCAGGGAACGAGCAACCTCTGGCGCAAGCCACCCTCACGCTCATGGCCCCGGGCGGGCAGCCGCCTGTCGAGATCCAGCCTGTGCCTCTCGATTGGCAATGGCTGCTCGCGCTGCTGCTTCTGATGCCCGCGGCGATGCATGGCATTGCGCGCCGTCGCTTGTCCCCGCGCGCTCCCCTTCAAAGCGAACCATGAATTACGCGACCCCGAGCATGAGTGCACTCCAACACCCCCGAAACGCGTGGCATCCCTGGCTGCGCCCTGTGGCCCGCATCGTGATGTCGGCACAACTGGCATTGGCGCTACAACCCTTGAGCGTGCTGGCCCAGGAAGGCGCGCCTGTCGTCCCTGCGACCGCCCAGCAGCAAATGCAGCGCCTGGCCCAATGGCAGCAACGCATCGAGCAGGCCAAGCTGGAGCAAGCGCGTGCGGCGCAGCCGCCCGGCGCGCTGGCGACCGAGCGCACGAGCCGCAATCTCACCCGGGTGCACGAACTGCTCAGAGAAGTCAAAGCCCGGACCGACCGGCAGCCTGCCCCGACCGCCAGGCTTGGCAACGCCGGGAATCAAACAGCAAAGGCCGCCCCGACCGCTGACCAGGCCAACGAGGCAGACCAGGCTCAGATCAGCGCACTCCTGGCGGCGATCGATGCCGATACCGATGCCGTGTTGGCCGACTTTGCCTCGGTGCGCCAGCAACTCCAGGCGCAGGGCGTGAGCGCGGAGATCCTCGCCCGCCACGATCAGGCGCAGGTGGAACTGGAAAAGCGTGCCAGTGAATTGCGCGAATTGATTCGTGCCTGGCGACAGGCACCCGGGGTGGCCACGTTGGCGTCCCTGGACGCCTACTTCCAGCGGTATCCGGCTGCCCGTGCCCATGCAACGGCAGACCCTGGCAAATTACCCTGGAGGTCGCCGCAGCCCAATCAACGTCCGCCGGCCGGTAACCAGACCGCGTGGTTCCAGAACCTGCATGGCAAACAGCAGGTGAAGCTCGCGCAGGCAGGCGGGGGAAACAGCCTCGGTCTGCAGTTCACCATCCCGCCAGAACCCGGACAAGCGCCCACGCCCGAGGATTTGGCGGAAACCTCGGAAGTCACCCTCACCACCGCCGTCCGCGCAAAGGCCCAGGAACTGGGCAACAACCCCGTTGCCATCCAGAACTGGGTGCGCAACACCATCGAATGGGTCCCGACCTGGGGAGCCATCCAGAGCGCGCAGGACACCCTGGACAAGCAGCGCGGCAATGCCATCGACATCGCCGGCCTGCAGATCGCGCTCCTTCGCGCAGCCGGTATTCCTGCACGCTATCAATTCGGCACGGTGGAAATCCCCGCCGTGCAGGCCATGAACTGGGTGGGTGGAGCCTCCAACGCACAGGCTGTTTTGCAACTCATGAACCAGGGCGGCATTGCAGCGCGGGGCAGCGTGCAGGGCGGGACGGTCCAGAGCATCCGCTTCGAACACGCATGGGTGCAGGCCTATGTGAACTGGGCGCCCGGGCGGGGTGCCAAGAACGCGACGGCCTCCCAGCACAACCATCCCAATGGAGCGTTGAATGCCTGGGTGGCGCTGGACGCCAGCGTCAAGCAATACAGCTACGCAGCGGGCATGGACCTGCAAACCGCCGTCCCCCTGGACGCCCAGGCCCTGCTCAACGCCGCCCAAAGCGGAGCCACCGTCAACGAACAAGAGGGCTGGGTACAGAACCTCAACCAGGCTGCCATCCAGAGACAACTGGACACCTACCAGAGCCGCCTGAAAACCCACATCGACACCCAAAAGCCCAACGCCACGGTCGGCGACGTCATTGGCAGGAAGATCATTCCGCAGACCATGCACAGCGTGCTGAGCGGTGTCACCCCGCTGGCCATCATTCAGACCGGCCAGCAGAGCACTGCGGTTCCGGCCGGCCTGCAGCACCAGTTCACTTACCGCTTGAGCGACGGTTGGGGTAATGAGCTGCTGAGCTATACAGCCCCAACGAGCCGCCTGGGGGGCAAACGCCTCACCTTGAGTTATGTGCCTGCGGACCAGGCCACGTCGGACCTCATCGCAAGCTATCTGCCCAAGCCCAATGCGGACGGCAGCCCCATACGCCCAGACCAACTGCCCAGCAGCCTGCCGGGCTACCTCGTCAAGCTGAAGCCGCAAATGGCCCTGGATGGGCAAGTGGTGGCACAAGGCACAGGAGTGGTCACCATGGGATCGGATCTGCAAGGACAGGGCGGCTTCACCCAGTTGTACGATCCCACGCAGTGGGACCTGACGCCCGACCAAAGCCACGTGGCGGGCCAGGCCACGGCCATTGGCATCAGCGCAGGGGGCATCAGCGCCAGGCAACTGGACAGCCTCAAGACAAGGCTGGAGAACACCAAAAACCAACTGCAAGCCAACCAGCTGCAGAACCTGACTGGCGAGCAAATCAGTGGGGACCTGCTCACCGCCGTGATCTGGAGCTGGTTTGCAGCGGCGGAGAGCCACAACCGCCTGAGCCAGAACCAAGCCGGGATGGTTGAAACCCCGGGCCTGTCCTACGGCTTGTTCCATGCCGTAGCCCAGCCGACCTACAGTTGGGGCGTGGTCAGGAAAGTGACCTTCCCTGGGGTGAACATCGACATCGGGCACATCCGGAACGTCAGCTGGGCCAAGAACAACGACGACAGGAAGTGGTCCAGCTACAACCGGCTCCGGGGCCAGTACATGAGTGCGCTGGAACATGCGGTGCCCGAGCGGTTCTTCAATGACCCGGCGAAATGCAATCTGGCGGGCAGCTCCAGTCCAGTCACGGGGCTACCCGACTGCCCGCAGGGAATCAGTGCGGTCAAGGCCCTGGGGATTGCGGCGGCGCAGGGGCAGAAGATTTATACGATCACGCAGAAGGTTTACAAACACAACCCGGGCATCGTGAACACAGCGCTGTCGGCGCACAGCCATGACACACAGAGCCGGGTGCAGCGGTCGCTGGACGCGGGGTATGAGGTGACCATCCACGAGAGCCCGATCACGGAGAGTGAGTGGACTGGGGCGGGGTACATGGCCATTGATCCATCTACGGGCGCGGGGGCCTACACCATTGAGGGTGGGAGTAATGGCGGTGCTTTGACTGGTGATTTTGGACAAAGATATTTAGCTTGGGTGAGTAGTAATATGATTACCAGCCCATATATACTTGGATTGGCAGCTCTGCTCTCCCCGATGCTCTCGGTAACGAAGGCATTTTTTGGATTCTCAGGCACCGCTTTGGGATTAAATAATCCATATACAACTTTACTGAGAGGTATTGCACTATCTTTGGGGCTGCTAAGTGTTTCTGCATTTGCAGGCCTATTGGGCAATGTCGTTGTTGGTGGTGTTGCCATATTGCCCGTGTTGGCTATATCTATCGTGCTGTTTGTCGGGTTTTTCAATTTAACAATCATGATAGAGGGTTTGTTTTATGCGGAAAATAAAAGAAAAATAAATACTATTGACTCATACATATGCTGAACTGTTTAAATTATGGGAATCTATAAAAATCAGTGGAGTAAATACCGGAGAAAAAGCAAATTGGCTATGATTGTCCTAATATTTGGATTGCCGTTAATAGTAGCCATTTGCAATTTTATTCAATGGCTTTTTAATATCGATTTAAAACTTGTCTTCCCTTTTCTTGCTGCGTTTTGGGCGATCTTGTGGGGTTTTCTCTCATATCGATTGATTAGATTCCCTTGCCCGCGCTGCGGCGCCCCTTTCTTGCTCAATCAAACACCGGATTTCAAAATCAAAAGAACCTGTCAAAAATGCGGCCTTAAGCTGTATGAGGACCAACCCGGAAGTAACACCAGGCCCCAATAGTTTTTTAATTATTGATGGATTATTAAGTTGGCCAATGTTCACCATCCCGCCAGAACCCGGACAAGCGCCCACGCCCGAGGATTTGGCGGAAACATCGGAAGTCACCCTCACGGTCGCCGTCCGCGCAAAGGCCCAAGACCTGGGCAACAACCCCGTTGCCATCCAGAACTGGGTGCGCAACACCATCCAATGGGTGCCGATCTGGGATAAACACCGATATCGGGCACATCCGGAACGTCAGCTGGGCCAAGAACAACTACGACAGGAAGTGGGTGGCATACAACCGGCTCCGGGGCCAATACATGAGTGCGCTGGAACATGCGGTGCCCAAGCGGTTCTTCAGTGACCCGCAGAAATGCAACCTGCAAGGAAATACCAACCCACGCCAGGCCTGCCGGACTGCCCGCAAGGCATCAGCGCCGTCAAGGCCCTGGGGATTGCGGCATCGCAGGGGCAGAGGATCTACACGATCACGCAGAAGGTCTACAACGACAACCCGGGCATTGTGAACACGGCGTTGTCCGCGCACAGCCATGACACACAGAGCCGGGTGCAACAGTCGCTGGATGCGGGGTATGAGGTGACTATCCATGAACGACCCATCACAGAGAGTGGGTGGACGGGGGCTGGGTATATCCAGATTGATCCGGCTACGGGGGCGGGAGCATATACGATTGAGGGCGGGGCTAATGGAGGGTGGATTGTATTGGTAATAGGGGGACTTTTGTTGGCTGTTGGTTTGTATTTTGTATTGCTTCCTTTTTTCTTGTTGTTTGCGAGCTATTTGACCGCGGTTTTACTTGTGCTTCTTGGTGTGTTGCAGCTTATTCTTGCTATGCAACTGGATAAAAATGATTTTAGGGCTTTTTTGGCCAATTTAGCCCACGGAGAAATGTCTGCAGGACTAGCGGCGATATGGGGCGGCCCAATTGTTGGCGTGGTGCTATTTGTTTTGTTTAGCTATCTCAATGTTGTTCTCTCTTGATTTTATGACCCTTACCGCAAAAAGATGTTTCGCTATAATATTGGCGATTGTTCTTATATGGCTTGTTGTGTCTTTTGTCGCAAATGTTCATTTGCAAATTTTTCTAAGCGCTTTGGTATGGTTGGTGTTGCTTATTTATGAGCGATTTATTTCTTCCAAAAATGAGTAAAATAATTATTCTTTGAATTTTGGTAGGCACAGGCGCGCTGGCGGCTGTGCGCACGAGCCGCAATCTCACCCGGGTGCACGAACGGCTCAGAGAAGTCAAAGCCCGGACCGACCGGCAGCCTGCCCCGACCGCCAGGCTTGGCAACGCCGGGAATCAAACAGCAAAGGCCGCCCCGACCGCTGACCAGGCCAACGAGGCAGACCAGGCTCAGATCAGCGCACTCCTGGCGGCGATCGATGCCGATACCGATGCCGTGGCAGAGGATCTACACCATCACGCAGAAGGTCTACAACGACAACCCGGGCATCGTGAACACGGCGTTGTCGGCGCACAGCCATGACACACAGAGCCGGGTGCAACAGTCGCTGGATGCGGGGTATGAGGTGACTATCCACGAGAGCCCGATCACAGAGAGTGGGTGGACGGGGGCTGGGTATATCCAGATTGATCCGGCTACGGGGGCGGGGGCCTACCCCATTGAGGGGGGAGTAATGGTGGTGTTATTCTTGTTTTCGTATTTGTTATATTGTTTGCGTTCTTTTCTATATGGTTCCCGCTGCTTGCAGGAGCTTCTGCGTTATGGGTGGCCGGAGGATTTTCGGCATCAAACTTTTTCCTGGGATGTTTGATTGATCCATCATCTGATTTAAGTTTTTACACTGGGCTGTTAACATTTGCTGCAATGCTGATGGCTTTTGCACTTTTAAGCAGCACCTTGTTTCTAGGTGCTGTGTTTATAAGTGGGTTTCTGGCGATGCTATCAGCTTATGATGCCTTTTCATCCCCTGGTGAATCTCGGTTAACTTGCAGAATTATTGGATTGGGCTGAAGGTGAAGTTGCTTAAATTCCTGTGGGCAGTTGTAAAAAAAGACGCCTCGGGACTCTTATTTGGATGCGTTATTTTTATTTTTCTCTGTATTGTTGTTGGTTTTGTAAGATTTTTAATATTTTTCTTTAATTAAAATTTTGGCAAACGTCGTGAATTATTGGAAAGTTCAAAAATTCGAATTCTCCAGCGGCAACCTGCTCACCAGCCACCATCTGGAGCTGGTGAGCTGCAGCAGAAAGCCACAACCGTCTGAGCCAGAACCAGGCCGGGATGGTTGAAAACCCGGGCCTGTCCGACGGCTTGTTTCATGCCGTAGCCCGGCCGACCTATAAGGGAACCTCTCAAAACCCATCCGGTCCCTTGTTGATCGAGAACGCGTGCTCCATCCTTTGCCATGATCACTCCCCGTAGCGCCCTGAAGTTCGACCTGTTCGCTGAGGCCTCGCGCCAACACAAGA